>JAWCPB010000018.1:8000-23359 GCA_038870455.1 Candidatus Micrarchaeia archaeon | reverse complement strand
AAACCCGATTGATGAACACCGCCCAGATACCCCACACTTCCAGTAATGGAAGAAGTTGGTAATAGTATGAAAACAAAGCTTTAAGAAATAAATGTAACTATGGTTACAATATGTTGTTATATTGTTTTGACTTGAAAATTAAAGGCGTAAAAGCTTATAACACACTCAAAAGACGTTTTTATTATTCTTTAGCAAAACAACAATTCAAATCCTTCTCCAAAGCAACCAAATCAGTCTTGATAGTGTCGGATTCTTCTGAAAAGGATGCAGATACCTTCTTTTCTCAATTTGAGGGTTTTGTGGAGGTTTATAAAACAAAGATTTCAGGCATTGAGCGCCTGTTCTAGGACCTTATCCACTGTTTGTTTTTTAGTGGAAGTGTGGTGTGTGAGTGAAAGCGTTTGGTGTGTGTTTATCTGCCAAAGCGGAAACCAGCGCCCTTTTCTTCCTCCAACTCACTTTCGCTGAGCGGCGGCGTTGTTCCTTTCGTCACGACAACAACATCCTCGACCGACTTGACGTTCTTGTAGAGCACGCTTTTTTCTCTGAGGATGCGCTTGGCCTCTTCTTTGGAGGCCGCGTTCAACGGTTCCATGGTGATGCGCACAATCTCCCCTTTTTCAAAATCAACCACCATATCCTGCACCCTGCCGAGGAACTTTCCCGTGTCGGTGAAGATGTCCATGTTGTACAGCTTTGATATTCTCATGCTCACAATACCACCCGCAGCCAAACTGGCGCTGTGCTTTCTTTCACCTCATTTAAATACGTTTTGGTCGTTTATCGGCCCACCTGCTCGCACCTCAGTTCTGTCCTCGCGTCTTCCCGGCCAACTATGGCGCCGTCTCTTCCGTACGCGAAGACGATGAGCTGGATTGGATAGTGGTCTGGGTAGCTTCTGGGGCTCGCGTACACCTTGCACTTCCCGCTTCCTCTTCCCCCAGGCTCGATGATGCCGATTCTCAGTCTGCCTTTTGTGAGGGGCCTGTCGGGCGCGAGCGACACCGCCTCGGGCACGACCACATCACACTCGAACCAGCACAGCATGCCTGAATGGTTTTCCACGTCGATGGTCAGCTCGACCTCGCTTCTCATGAATGCTGTGAGGCGCAGGGGGTAGAAGCGCGGGATGAGTCTGAAGAGGGGCATGGAGAGAAAAGGGCGCGTTGCATTTAAAAATCTCTCTCCAAAAGTTTTTTGGTATGGCTCTCGCAATTCCTGAGGCGCGGCTCATTCAGGGAGAGGTCACCCTGCGCGACCTCTCGCTCACGCAGGACGTGAGGATGACGAGAAAAAGCCTCGTGCGCTGGATCGCGCTCGCGGCAGGCCTCATCTCGCCGAACGAGTCGAGAAAGACACTCATCGACCTCCTTGAAGTGCTTTTTGCTTTCCAGCTGGGCGAGGGCAGGGACCCCGACATTCACGACATCATGGATGGCATGAGAAAGTTGAACGACAGGCATCAGGAAAAGGCGGTGCGCTACCACCTTTTCCAGCTCAAGAGAAAGGGGTTTCTCTCGCGCGTGAGGGGAAAATATTTTTTTACCATCCCTCCCTTTTCGGAGAAGGACGACGTGGCGGCTTCCTTCGAGCACGTTCTCAAGAGCAGGAGCGAGGTCGCGCTGGCGAAGCTCAGGGAAGCGCTGCGCTCGCTCAAGGGCCTCTACGGCTGATTACATACGGCTGATTACATCATGAGCTGCTTTACGCTGAACTCGCACTCGACGTCGCCGGTTCCCCAGCACCGCGTCTCCACGGCATTCACGGACTCGCTGCGGAAGAATGCAGCGTAAGCCCCCCTGATGAGCCCTCTTATGAAGCCGCAGAGCGGCTTTCCAACTGGCGGCAGGCCGTAGGCGAAGGCGCTCTCTCTGACTATGAAAACAACGTCTTTCCCGCCGCCGACCTCGGCCACCCCAATGCCTTCTTCCTTCAGGAAATCAACAACCGCTTTGGCGAGCGCCTCCTTGTTCTTGACTCCTTGGGCGAGCGTTCTGCCGATCGTGTCGCCCGCCTGCGCCGCGACTCTCTCCCTCTGGTACTCGCCGAGCACCTTGTCCGGCGCGTGAATGGCGATGGCTTGGAGCGCGAGCAGGCCGGCGCGGTTTCCCAGGCTCGTCCTCTCGGGCGTGGCGAACCCCTCCTCCTCGGCCTTTCCGTTCGATATCACCCAGCCAGCATCGACTTTCGCGCCAGCGGCCCTCGCGGCGTCCTCAATGAGCTTCTGTATCTTCGGAATTGCCGCCGGCAGCGCCCTCTCGAGCGACTTTCTTGTCCCGTCAGAATGCGTTATCCTGAGCTTTCCGTTGTTGAACAGGATGGCGTTCAGGCCGTCGAGCTTCGCGTACGCGAAGTTCTTCTCGCCGGGCGGGGACTTCAGCAGCGCGCTCCCCCTCTTCGCCTTCTCGATATCGACTTTCTCCCCTAGGTCGTATATGAACGAAGTCGGCTCTGCCATCAATACACCTTCTCGCCTACATACACCTCAATGCCGTTCGGCGTGAATTTCATGGGCACGAGGTCCCTCACGTGATCGGTGCCGCGCATTTTCAGCACCTCAAGCGCGCGCAGCCTCTTCTCGCCTCTCTCGAGGTTGTACACGACGATGACGCCGTCCGCGACGAACTGTTCGAGGCTGAACCGCATTCTCTCGCGGCTTGCGTTGCTGAGCTCGGCGGTGAGCACGACCGTGCAGTCGAGGTTTCCGAGGAAGGAAAGGAAGTCGAAGAGCCTCCTGCGGAACTCGGCCGGGTCATCGAAGGACATCTTGAGTATGGTGGCGCTGTCAACGGCGGCGCGCTTCACCCCGTGCTGGGTGATGTACGACTGCAGCATGTCGCTGAAATTCACGAAGTTGTGCCTGTCCGGCTTCACCACGAAAATCTTCTGCTCCTCCACGAGTTTGTCGATGTCCTCCCAGCCTGGGAAGGCGGCCTTGGCGTTCTCGATTATCCTCTTCGGGTCCTCCTCGAGCGTGATGTAAACGCCCTTCTCACCTTCCTTCGCCCCGCTGTAGATGTACTGCATGGCGAAAAGCGTCTTTCCCGTGCCCGGCCCGCCGCACACGAGCACGTGGTGTCGTGCCGGAATCCCACCCTTGAGCATCTCGTCGAGCCCGCGTACGCCCGTCTTCACCCTTCCGTTCACCATAAAACCCCTGACGAATTGCAGTGCGCTGTTTAAATACGTTTTTATATCCCCGCGGGCATAACCAACTTATGCTCGCCCAGCCTGGGCTTAAGCGAAGGGAGTTCAAGCCAGGGCAGACGCCAGCGGACGCCTTTGCAGACAGGATGGACGACTTCAGGGCACCCGAGGTGAAAGCCGAGAAAATCAAGGCCGAGGAAGCCAAGCCTGCTCCGGAATTCAAGGCACCCGAGATCAAGCCAGCGTCTCCCAAGCCAGTCGAGTTCAAGGCGCCTGAAATCAGGGTTGAGCCAATCCTGCACGCTCCCGAAATCAATGCCGAGGCGCCCAAGCCGATGGGCGCTCCCGATGTTTTTGCAAGCAAGCTGGTCATCGAGGAGGTGGGCGTGCTGCGCGAGGTGCTCAAGGCAGACGCCAAGAGGCTCGAGGTTGTCAGGAAAGAGAGCAAAAAGCTCGAGGAGAGGGCTCACGCAGACTTTGAAAAGAGCGTTGCTGAGGAGCGGAAGAGGCTCGCCAGGCCGGCAGAGCCGCCGAAGAAAATAATTCACGCCAGCAAAGCCAAGCGGGACAGGCGGCACAAGACCGGCCCGGACGCCGAGGACCCCAGCAAGGAAAACAAAGACAAGGCCTAGCGTTTTCCTCTTGCTTCTGTTGGTGCCATGCTATCCGAAACAATGAAGGGGCTGCTCGCCAAGCGGGGTTTCGCCTCCCTCACGAAAATACAGGAACTCGCCATTCCAGTCGTGGCCAGCGGCAGGCACACACTCATCGTGGCCCCCACGGGCTTCGGCAAGACAGAAGCCGCCCTGCTTCCGCTTCTGGAAAGGGCGCGGGCCGAAAAAGCCGGCGTGCGCGCTCTCTACATCACCCCCCTGCGCGCGCTCAACCGCGACCTCCTTGATAGGATAACCTGGTGGGCGAGGGAGCTCGGTGTCACGGTGGGCGTGCGGCACGGAGACACGACCGCGAGGGAGCGCGCCGCACAGGCAAAGCTCCCCCCTCAGCTGCTCATCACAACGCCCGAATCGCTGCAGGCCATGCTGTGCGCGCCCAAGATGTGCGCCCACCTCCTGCACGCCAACGCGGTTGTTGTCGATGAGGTGCACGAGCTTTTCTGCGACAAGAGGGGGGCGCAGCTCGCGCTCGGCCTCGAGCGGCTTGAGGCCAAGAAGGCCGCGGCAGGCCTGCCGTCCTTCCAGCGCATCGGGCTCAGCGCCACCGTCAGCGAGCCGGCTGAGGTGGGTCGCTTCCTGTGCGGAGCGCGGGAGTGCCAGGTTGCCGCCCTGCCCGCCGCCAGGACGCTCGCCCTGCGCGTGGTTTCGCCAGAGCCCGCCGCCGAGGACTTCGAGCTGGCGGACAGCCTTTTTCTTGACGCCGGCGCGGTCGCGCGCCTGCGCCTGCTCGACCGGCTCGTGCGCGCGCGCAAGACGCTCGTCTTCGTGAACACCCGCAGCATCGCCGAAATCCTTTCCTCGCGGCTGCTGCGCCTCGCCGCCAGCGTCGGGATTCACCACGGCTCGCTCGCGCGCGAAGTCCGCGTCGCGACCGAGCAGAAGTTCAAGCACAGCGAGCTGAGGGGCCTTGTGGCCACCTCGTCGCTCGAGCTCGGCATAGACATCGGCGACGTAGAGGGAGTCGTGCAGTACATGTCGCCCCGGCAGGCCGTGCGGCTCGTCCAGCGCGTCGGCAGAAGCGGCCACGCGGTCGCCAAGACGCCGAGGGGTGAGATCATCGCCAGCGACACCGACGACATTCTCGAGGCCGCCGCCATCGCCAAGTTCGCGGCCGCGGGCCTGCTCGAAAAGGCGCGCGCGGCCTCGGGCGCGCTCGACGTGCTGGCCCACCAGCTGGCCGGCCTCGCGCTTGACCACGGCGCCATCACCGTCGACGCCGCTCTGGCGATCATCAAACAAGCCGGACCTTACGCGGCAACAACAAAAGAAACCATCGAAGAAGTCGCGCGCCAGCTCGCCGGCGAGAGGCTGATCCGCTTCGACGGCAAGCTCATTGAAAAAAACGCGAGCACGCGCGCCTACTACTACCTGAACCTCTCCACGATTCCGAGCGAGAAAAAATTCCGCGTGAGGAACGCCGCGACGAACGGCGTCGTGGGCTCTCTTGACGAGGGTTTTGTTGCCGGCCTCGAGGCCGGCCTGCTGTTCATAACGAAGGGCGTGCCATGGAGGGTTCTCGACGTCGGCGAGGAGGAGATTGTCGTGGAGCCGGCCGAGAGCTTTGAGGCCGCCATCCCGGACTGGGAGGGCGAGGAGATTCCGGTTTCGCCGGAGGTCGCGGCCGAGGCCGGCCGGCTGAGGAGGCGGCTGCTGGAGGAGGACATTCACTCCCTCGCCGCGGAATACTCGACAGAGCCGGCCGCGCTCGAGCGCGCGCGCAACGCTCTGAAAGGCCAGCGCCCACTCCCAGACGACAGAACCATCCTCATAGAGTGCGTTGAAAACGTCTGCGTCATCCACGCCGCGGCCGGCTCGCTCGCCAACGCCGCGCTCGCCAGGGCGCTGGCCGCCCGCCTCACCGCCTTTCTCGGGGCGAGCGTGAGGTGTGACAGCGGGGCCTACCGCATTCTCCTGCAGCTCCCCAAACCCATAAAGAGCTCGCGCATCAAGGAAATCCTGCTCGGCCTCCGCGAGCTGCGGCTCATCCTCGACGCCCACCTGCCGAAGACGGCCTTGTTCAAGCACAAGCTGACTCACGCGGCCAGGGCGTTCGGGCTCATCGGAGAGCACGCGCGCGTGGGCGCCCGCTTTGTCGAAAAGCTCTCGAAAACGCCGGTGTTCAAGGAAGCGCTCAGGGAGATTTACGCAAACTATTTGGATGTGGAAACCGCGCAGGAGCTTCTCAGGCA
Source organism: Candidatus Micrarchaeia archaeon (assembly GCA_038870455.1). Lineage (GTDB taxonomy): Archaea > Micrarchaeota > Micrarchaeia > Burarchaeales > JACRGF01 > JAWAFC01. The sequence goes on along the minus strand of JAWCPB010000018.1, from coordinate 17,349 downwards.
GACGAGGGAGGGCCGCGTCCGCGTCATTGCGCTCGACTCCAGCGAGCTCACCCCGCTCGGCAGGCTCGCGCTCGACAGGGTGCGGGGAGGCGAGCTCGTGGCGCCCATCGAGCCGAGCGGCGAGATACTGCGTGCCTTCAAGAACAGCCTGCTCGCCCAGACACAGAGGTTCCTGTGCACCTACTGCGGCAAAATCACTTACTGGAAGCTGGCAGAGCTTCTTCCCCAGCCGACCTGCCCGCACTGCTGGAGCCCCCTGCTCGCTCCAATCGAGCGAGGCGACGAGAAGACTTTGGGGAAGGAAAGATGGAAGAGGGAAAAGGAGGAGGAGAAGCGCGCGGGCGAAATAGCCAAGATGGCGTCGCTCATCACGGCCTACGGTCGGAGGGCCGCCTGGGCGCTCGCGACATACGGCGTGGGGCCCGAGACGGCCGCGCGCATCCTTGCCAGGATTATACGGGATGAAGACGTGTTCTTCGCCGAGCTGCTCGAGGCGCAGAAAAGGTTTATCAGGACAAAACGCTACTGGAAGGCCGGTTGACATGCCCGTCATTCCAGAGCCGTGCGCATCGTGCGGCGCGAGGTGCTGCGACCGCTTTGCCGTGGGGGTCACGCTTTCAGACGCGCGCCGCCTCGCGGATGCGGGCTACAGCTTGTCGGAAATTCTTTCCCACCAGCCTCACGAGGGAGGAAAGTTTCCCCTCCTGTTGGTTGAAGGAAGGCCTTCCCTGCTCTGCCTGAAGAGAAAGGCCAATGAGCGCTGCATCTTCCTGACCCGCGAACGCGCTTGTGCCGCCTACGGCGACAGGCCGATGACCTGCCGAGCGTATCCGTTCGAGTTGAAGAACGGCAGGCTTGCGATAAAAGAAGGCGTGGTCTGCACAGGCACGTATGCACTTGACGCGGATTTTGAGAAGGCCGTGTTTGCACTGTTGCGCCAGCAGGCCGCCGAGCTGGAGGAGTTTAAGGCGTTCGCGTCCGCGTGGAACGCGCGAGGCGGGGGCGGCTTCGAGGAACTGCTCGCGGTGTTGCGTTGAAAACCGCCGTTGGCTGCTGCGGGTGGGGCTTCTTCAGGCCGGCGGACTATTTTGGGAAAGAGTGGAAGAAAAAATTCCCCTCCTCGCTCGCCGCCTATGCCCGGCTATTTTCCCTCGTTGAAGTCAACTCAACTTTCTACAGAATTCCGAAAGCCGAAACAGCAGCAAAGTGGCTGGAGCAAGCGAGGGCGGCAAACCCCGCGTTCGCATTCACCGTGAAGGCCTTCCAGGGCATAACGCACGAGGGCGGCGGGTTCGGGCCCGAGTCGCTGTTCCACTGGGAGAGGACGCACGCGGTCGCCAGCGCCCTGCGGGCGAAAATCGTGCTGTTCCAGTCGCCCGCCTCTTTCAGGCCAACCGCGGCAAACAAGCGGAGGATGAAAAAATTTTTCGGGCGGGCGGACAGGGGGAAGCTCCTGTTTGCATGGGAGCCGAGGGGAGCGTGGTGGGGGGAAGAGGGCGCGGTGAGGAAAATCTGCGCCGAGCTCGACCTCATCGCCTGCGTCGATCCCCTGCGCAACCTTCCCCCTTGGCTGGCCGAGCAGCCGCTCCTTTACTTCCGCCTGCACGGATTCGGCAAGCCGAGCATGTACAATTACAGGTTTTCTGACGCAGAGCTGGCCAAGGTCAAACAAGCAGTCACTTCCCTCAGCCGCTCTGCGTACATCCTGTTTAACAACTTTGCCATGTACGAGGACGCGCTCCGTTTTCAAAAAATGTTTTAAACCCGTTTTCTCAAACTCGCCCGTGCACGCGAAGGCTCTTCCTGCCATCATTCTGCTCGCGTTTCTAGTATCTGCGGCGTACCGCGAGCCGACGCAGCCAGCGCCACAAGAGGAGTGGTTGCCGCAGGAGCTTCTCGTCGAGACCGGCGCGGTCCATGCGCTGAACATCATCGTCTCGCTCTCCGGATTTTTTCTCGCGCTCTCGATGCGCAACGCGGTCGGCAAGCTGATGAGGCCCGCTTACACCTGGACCGCGGTCGGGCTCTTCTTCCTCATGCTGGCGCACTTCTTCCACTACCTCCTGCTGTTCGGCCTTCAGGAAAATCCGACACGATTGTTTTAGTAGAGCATTTTTTCTACATCGCGGGCGCCTCGAGCATCCTCTACGGGCTTTGGAGGACTTGTGAGTGCTGCAGGGTGGGTTAGTGACGTCGGTTTCCGAAGAGCTCAGGGAGAACGACGTCCTGCTCGTCAAGGTCGCGCCCGAGAACTACGCCGCCTCGCTGGTCAGCGTGCTCGGCCAGCTCGGCAGGGGCGGCGGCAGGACGTGCATTCTCCTTCTCTCCCGTCCTTACTCTGCCATAGCGAAGAAGCTGGGGCGCGGGGGCGACTACTTCTTCATAGCAGTCGGGGAAGTTCCGAATGGGCTCGGTGTGGGGGTCGATTCGCCGGGCAACCTGTCCGATCTCGGCATCACCTTCTCGACCGCGCTCGGGCAGAAGTGCAGCGCTGCTCGAGTCGGTCTCGCTGCTGTTCATCCACGCCGAATACAACTCGGTGATGCGCTTTCTCTTCGACCTGGTGGCGAAGGCAAGGGGAGCCGGCTCGAAAATGGTTTTTCCTGCTCAGCCGTGAGGACGAGCACGCAAAGGAGCTGTATCCCTTCGCCGACAAGATCATTGCACTGAACGGCTGAATCAAGGATACTGCGTGGCGGACCGGTTCGTGGCGTTGCGCATGGCCTCGAGAATACTCTGCATCATTTCGGGAGTGAGCCCAGGCATTCCGGTCAGGTTTCCGGCTCCGAGCGGAAGCCCAGCGATTCCCGGCAGCACTCCGCCCGGCAGGCCTGGCACCCCAGTCATGTTTCCCAGCATGCCGCTCTGCATGAGCAGCGGCAGGAGGGCGGTGAGCCGCGAGGCGCCCGCGCAGGCGCCCGCCGAAGCCCTGGCCTCATCGAGCTGCGCCTGCAGCGCCGCGTTTTGGCTTGCCAGCGCGCCCTTCTCGCTCTCGAGCCGCGCGATGCTCGCCGACAGCGAGGAGTTCTGCATCTGCAGCCACAGCGCGGCGATGAGCGCGAGAATCGCGACCAGCGCGCTCGCCGTTCCCAGCAGCTTGAACTTTCTTATCTCCTCTTCAGCCGCCACGCCCCCCTCTCTTCCTCCCCCTTTTTATTTCTTTGTGCGAAGAAGCGGGAGGGCCGGCCGTTTTGCTTCCTTCGCGATGGCGTGCGCCGCGAGAGCAAACGCAACGCTCATCCCAACCGTCACGACCAGCACGAAGCCCAGCGCCTCGTGCGGAAGCGGCGGGTGCGTGTTGAGGAAGTAGTCGCTGTAGTCGTGCAGCAGGAACCAGCCCAGCACGGCAGGCAGGAACCACGCCCTCACGCGGAACAGCCCGGGCAGGAGCAGCAGCGCCTCGCCGAAAAGGCCGACGTGCGAGACGAACAGCACCGCGTACATCACCGCGGTCTGTGGGGCGAAGTACCACGGCGCAAAAGCGGTGAGAACGAAAACAGTCCAGAAGCCATACTTGAGCGAGCCCGCGAAAGTGAAAAAAAGGAAAAAGTCGGCGAGCACTCCCCTCATCGTCCTGGCCACCAGCATTCCAATCGCAAAAAGCAGCGCGTAAAGCGGGCAGTCCGGCACGAAGGGCCAAAGCCAGAATGGCGTGGCGGCCAGCTGATCGCCATAGAAATAAATGAAGCCCCAGCCCGCGCCCGCAAGGTTTGCGACGAACACGAGCCAGAAAAGGATTTCATGCCCATTCACTTTCTCCCCCCGCGCCGCAAATCACACGGTGGCACGAGCCGCACTCGACGAGCGCCCCGCTCACCCCGCAGACCTCGCAGCGCCTCCGCTCGGCCAACTCTCACTTTCTCTTCTTGAATTTCTCGAAGCACTCGCGCGAGCAGAAGTAGTATGTCGTTCCGCCTCGCTCGAGCTTGAACTTCGCCGTAGCCGGGTTCACTTCCATTCCGCACACAGGGTCCTTCGCCATGCCAACACCTCCCCTCTTTTTCACCTCAAGCACCCGCTCCGCCCTCATGAGGCTCTTGAGCGGGGGCTTGTAGAACTTCATGAGGTTGGCGTTCGCGGCCACGGACACAGAGCTGAGCGCCATGGCCGCGCCCGCGATGACCGGATTGACGAGTATTCCAAACGAGGGATACAATATCCCCGCCGCGAGCGGAACGCCGACCGTGTTGTAGATGAAAGCCCAGAAGAGGTTTTCCTTTATCTTGCGCATGGCGTACCTGCTGAGGTGGATGGCCGTCACGACATCGCGCAGGTCGTCCTTGACGAGCACGACATCGCCCGTTTCTATGGCCACGTCCGTTCCGCTTCCTATGGCTATGCCGACGTCGCTCTGGGCCAGCGCGGGCGCGTCGTTTATCCCGTCGCCAACCATCGCAACGACTTTTCCCCCAGCCTGCAGCTTCCCGATTTCCTTCTCCTTCTCCTCTGGCAGCACCTCGGCGAGCACCCTGTCGATGCCCACGAGCCGACCTATGGCGTTCGCCGTGCGCGCGTTGTCGCCCGTTATCATGCCGACCTCGAGGCCCATGCGGTGCAGCTCCGCCACCGCCTCGCGGCTGAATTCCTTGAGCGTGTCCGCCACGGCAATCACGCCAGCAACCCGCCTCCCAACCGCGACAACCACAGCAGTCTTTCCCTCGCTCTCAAGCGCCCGCAGCCTCATCTCGATTTCTTCGGTGCGCAGCCCGCCTTTCTTCATGAGCCTCCTGTTTCCAACCAGAACCGTTTTCCCGCCAACGCTCGCCCTCACCCCCTCCCCGGGTATCGCCTTGAACCCGCTCGCTCTCGGCACGCGCAGCCGTCTCTCCGCGGCTCCCCTCACGATGGCCTCCCCGAGCGGGTGCTCCGAGCCCTTTTCTACTGCTGCCGCGAGCGCCAGAAGACGCTCTGCCGGCATGCCGAGCGGCACCACGTCCGTCACGCTCGGCTCCCCTTTGGTCAGCGTTCCGGTCTTGTCGAAAACAACCACATCTATCTTTTGCGTGGTCTGGATTGCCCTTGCGCTCTTGAACAGTATGCCGTTCTCCGCGCCGAGGCCCGTGCTCACCATGATGGCCGTCGGCGTGGCGAGCCCGAGCGCGCACGGGCAGGCGATGATGAGCACGGTGATGAAAATCGTCAGGGCAAAGATGAAAGTGGCGCCAGCGATGAGATACCAATAGAGGAAGGCGGTGACCGCCACCACCACAACGAGTGGCACAAAGTACGCGCTTATCCTGTCCACGAGCTCCTGGATGGGCGCCTTTGAGCCCTGTGCCTCCTCCACCAGGCGTATTATCTGGGCGAGCATGGTGTCCTTGCCGACTTTTGTCGCGCGGAACCTGAAAGTACCGTGCTTGTTTATCGTTGCCCCGATCACAGTGCTCCCCACCCTCTTCATGACCGGAATGGGCTCTCCGGAAATCATCTTCTCATCCACGGCAGACTCGCCCTCGATGACAACGCCGTCAACAGGAATCTTCTCGCCAGGCCTGATGACCACGATGTCGCCAACAACCACTTCAGCGACGGGCACTTCAACCTCCTTCCCTCCCCTTATCACCCTCGCGGTTTTTGGCTGCAGGCCTATGAGCTTCTTTATGGCCTCGCTCGTCCTCCCTTTCGCAACCGCCTCAAGCCACTTTCCGAGAAGGATGAATGACAGGATGATGCCGGCCACCTCGTAATACACCTCGCCGGGAAGAAGGCCGAAGGTTATCCCGACGCTGTACGCGTACGCCGCGCCCACGCCAATCGCCACGAGGCTGTCCATGTTCGGCGTGCGGTTGTAGATGACAGCGCGGAAGCCGCGGATGAATATGTCGCGCGTGGCGAGGATGACCGGCGTTGCGAGGAAGAAGCTGATGAGGCGGGCGTTTTCCCGGATAACTCCCGGAAGCGGAAGAAGGCCGTAGGCCGCCAGGAACAGCGCGAGCAGGGGAACGCTGAAGAACAGCGTGATGAGAAACCTGTTCCTGTAATCGGCTATCTCCCTCTCCTGCGCCTCCCTCTGTCTGTCCACGCCGGCCTCCTCGGCCCACCTCTCGGCGTCATAGCCGGCATTGACCACGGCGCGCTTGAAGTCTTCAAAGGAAACCAGGGCGGGGTCGTAATCGATGTCCGCCCGCTCTATCGAAAAATTGATTTTTATCCCGCGCACGCCCGGCAGCTTTCTGAGCGCGCGCTCGATGATTCCAGCGCAGTGCAGGGAGTTCATGCCGATGACGCGGAGGGAAATGCGCTGCGTTCCGGCCAACCACTCACCAGCGCACGGCGTAGCCGAGCTCGCGTATTCTCGCCATTATCGCCTGCGGGTTAGTCTTCCTCGGGTCGAACTCCACGACCGCCTTGTTCGTCACGTAATTCACGCTCGCAGACGCCACTCCCTTCATCTCCTTCAGGAACTCCTCTATCTGCACGCTGCATTCGGCGCAGTCCATTCCCTGAATGAAGAGAGTCAGTTTAGCTGTTTCGGCCTTTGCCACGGTGCACCTCAAGAAATTCCAGGATGCATTATCCTCATCATCACCACGAAAGCGATGATGAACAGCGCCGCGTACAGCAGGTCCTTGTGCAGCTCGCTCATTCCCTCACTTTCCGCCCTCTTTTAGTGGCACACCTTTTTCTCCTTTTCCTCTCCGGTCTTTTTTCCTTGTTCGTGCCCCCAGTGAAGCAGGAGGTGGGAGACCGGGCACGAGAGCACCGCCAGCCAGTAGAGCAGGGGGTTGTTCTGAAGCCCGAGCGCGTAAAACCCGGCCAGCAGAACGAGCGGCACCGAGCAGCAGATTACCATGAGAAGCGCGTGGTTGGAGCGAATGCGCTCAAGCAAAAAAGAGAAATAACCCATGCCATCTCCTCAGGCAAGCCTGTTGTACGCTTCTGCAAACACGCCCGCGGCAATGGCCGCGGATGCGGCCGACAGCACAAGGCCGGCGGCCAGCGCGCTCGCCGCCACAATCGGATCCATGCGGGGCTTATGGCTATTTAAATATAAAATCAGTAAGCAGGCCATGCCGAAGCTGCGCGTCGGCCTGTTTTCGTTCACCGGCGACGAGGGCTGCATGATAGTCATTCTGGAGAAGATAAGCGACAAGTTCGCCGAGTGGCGGGACAAGATGGACATTGTCGAGTGGAGGATTCTCAAGCCCGAGCGCGAGCTACAGGATATGGACGTGGCCGTCATCGAGGGCGCCATAGCCAACGAGAGGGAGCTTGCACGCATAAAGGCCATCAGAGAGAAGGCCAAGCGCATTGTTGCCGTCGGCTCGTGCGCCATAACGGGCGCGCCCTCCAACCACCGCAATTTCTTCGACGCCGAGAGGCTTGCCGAGATAAAGAACATTCTTGAGAGGTTCGGCCACCTCGACAAGGTGCACGCCATCGGCGACTTCGTGAAGGTCGATGCGCAGGTTCCCGGCTGTCCTGTGGACGAGGATAAGTTCGCCCAGCTCATGGAATCCTACTTCAAGGAGTTCGGGGTGGGCTGATGCACGAGGACGACTTTGACATCTCGTTTGAGAGCATCTCGAAAATAGAGGGGCACGCAGGCCTCGACATCAGGGTGAGGAACAAGCGCGTTGAAGACGTCCGCCTGAGGATAAGCGAGAACAAGAGATTCTACACTCAGGCCATCCGGGGCAAGCCGTTCAACAACATTCCCCAGCTCGTCTCGAGGATATGCGGCACTTGCTCGATAGCCCACCTAACCTGCTGCACGCACGCAGTGGAGAACGCGCTCGGCATTGAGCGCAGCGAGCAGACGATGGCGCTCAGGAAACTCGCCATGTACGGCGCGAACATCCGCGACCACGCCATGCACCTCTTCTTCTTCGTGCTGCCGGACATCGTTGGGAGGGACAGCGTGCTCGACTTCAGCGGGGAAAAGGAGGAGGAGTACCTGCGCAAGGCTTTCAGGATAAAGGGCGTTGGCAACCGCATGAGCAAGCTCATCGCCGGCAGGGCCGTGCACGCCATGACGCTGCAGCTCGGCGGCTTCTCAAAAGTACCGAGCAAGGAAGAAGCGAAAACGATCGTCAGCGAGCTGCGGGGCATTCGCGACGACGCGTTGAGCTTTCTCGGGCTCTTCGCAGCCTGCCCGCCGATTTTTTTCGAGAGGACAACGAACTTCGTGTGCACTAGGGCGGACGACTTCAGCTACTCCGGGGTGGAGATCGTCACCTCGCTGGGCACGTGCATCCCAGAAGAGAACTACTTTGATCACCTCTACCGCGTGGTCATTCCCTACTCGCAAGCCACGGGCTTCGAGTTCGAGGGGCGGGATTACATGGTGGGTGCGCTGGCCAGGATGAACCTGAACAGGCACGCGCTGCACCCGGACACGAAACGCGACTGCGCCGAGTGGTTGAAAATATTTCCCTCGAAGAACGTTTGCTACAACAACCTCGCCCAAGCCATTGAGGTCATTCACGCCATCGACCACAGCATAGAGCTGCTGGAGGGCACGGACTTCAAGCCCGAGCCGCAGCCGAAAATAGAAGCGAAGGAAAGCATCGGCACCGACGCCATCGAAGCCCCCCGGGGGACGCTGTTCTACTCCCTGAAAATTGGCGCTGACGGAAAAATCAGGGACGGCACGCTCGTCATTCCCACACAGCAGAACCAGGTCTGCATGGCGCTCGACATAAAAAAACTCGTGGAGGACAACCTGGCAGCGGGCCGCAGCAAGGCCGAGATCGAGCGCATGGTCGAGGTGCTCATCCGCGCCTACGACCCGTGCATGTCGTGCGCCTCGCACTTCCTGAGGGTAAGGTGGCTCTGATAAGAGAGGCGAGCTCGTTTAGCGCGCGTTTTTTTGGGTAGTTGGGTGGCACTCCGAAAATTACCACGCGCTCAAGCAAGCCCATCTTCTTCAAAAGTTTGAGGCGCATGCCAAGGTCAAAATCGTGCAGGGAATAGATTTTTTTCGTGAGGAGGGGGGCGGTTCCCCTCACCACGCACGGCTTCTTTATTCCATCGATTGTGTCGATGACCAAAATCCGTTTCCCCTCGCTCTCCAAATCCTCGACATCCAGCTCCTCGAACTCGATCTCGGGAAGCTTTCTGCGGAGCTCGGGCAGAATGCTGATGGGAAGCGCGTCGCGCGCAACAAGCGGGTTTCCAGCCACGAGTATCCTCACAGCCATCACCATCAGAACCAACCGATGACTTCGTCGCTCGCACCTCGCTGTCGCGAGGCTCGCTCCTCGTCATATCGTTGGTTCCGATACCTCCATCAGAACCAACCGATGACTTTTCCGTCAACGCTTTTGCCGGATCGCCGGCAAAAGGGTTGTATCGTTGGTTCCGATACCTCCGAACCGCGGGAACCTACGGTTCCCCCAGTTCCAGG
>JAWCPB010000018.1:0-7991 GCA_038870455.1 Candidatus Micrarchaeia archaeon | reverse complement strand
CAGAACCGCCAGCGCGGTTCCGATACCTCCAGCAACCCTTTTTCATCAATGCCTTAATCCCAAAGAGGGGGGAAGGTCTAGGACGAAGGGGGGATACCTCCCCCCTTTGTCTAGGGAAGGTCTAGGACGAAGGGGGGATACTTCCCCCCTTTGTCTTCCGTCAACGCTTTTGCGAGCGCAGCGAGCGCTCGCAACTCGCCGTGAGTATTCATAACCATCGCCACAGCCACCATTTTTCGAAGAGCACCCTCGCCCAGTGCCACCAGAATCCAGGGGGATAGAGCCTGACAGCCGGGCTGGGCTCGGCAAAGAAATTTCCTTCTGCGAAGCCCGCGCTTCCCCACCGCAGCTGGATGAAGCAGAAGCCCTTTCCATTGAATCTGGCCCTCGGCCTTTCGCCTCTTATCCTCGCGGCGATGTTATCGGCCACCGCATCGGCCTCGAAGTGCGCGAACACGCCCGCCTTGGGAAGCGCCTTTCCCCCGGCTATTTTGACGAGGGCGTTGTCGCCGAGCGCGAGGATGTTCCTGAACTTGGTCTCGAGAGTCTCTTTATTAACGGAAACCCACCCGCTCTCGTCAAGCAGGCCTGACCTCCTCAAGACCTCGGGGGCAAAGTGGGGCGGCACGGCGATGAGCAGGTCGAACCCAGTCCTTTCACCATTCTCAAACTCCAGCATTTTCCTCCCAGCATCCACGCGCGCGAGCTTCGCCTGCGAATGAAAGCGAACGGCCCTTTTTTCCAGCATGCTCCTCAACGCGGTCCCCACGGCCGGCCCGGCGGCAGGCATGGGAATGGGCTCGGGCGTCCAGACGCTGATGTCTATTTTCCCACGCAGCCCCTTCTTCTCAAAATAGTCATCCAGCAGGAGTGCCATCTCATAGGGCGCGGCGGGGCACTTGAACGGAAGGCGCGTTATGCACAGCACGATTTTTCCTTTCTCGAAGCGCGCGATCTCCTCGCGCAGCCGCGTGGCTCCCTCGAGCGAATAAAACTCGTGCGCCGCCTCCTTCAGGCCCGGAATAGCTTCGGCGAGCGGCTCTGCCCCGAGCGCGACAACCAGGTAGTCGAATCGAAAATCACCGGAGCTCGTTCGGACAATTTTTTTCTTTGCATCTATGCGCTGCGCCTCGGCCTGCACGAATCGAATGCCTCGCCTTGTCAGCAGGCCCAGCGGCTTCCTTACGCTCTCCGGCTCGCGCCGTCCGACAACAACCCACGGAAAGGAGGGCGTGAATTCGTAATGGTCTTTTCTGTCTATCACAGTGATGGTGTGTTCTCCGGGAAGCTTGGCGCGGAGGTGGTTTGCGGCCACGAGGCCGCCGACCCCTCCTCCGAGCACGACAATCGCCTTGGCCATGTCAGGCACGCTCTATTTTCGCAACCAGCTCCCCACTCATGGCGTCGTAGTAATAAAAGGTTCCTCTTGCGTTCGATAGGAACACGACCTTGCCGTTTTTTTCCGGGGGCGAGGGCAGCGCAGCAATCGCCCACGCGCCGTTCGGGTGCGCGGGCGAGCCGAGGCGCGCGGCGTCGCCGAGTATTGTGTCGTTGTAGCTTGGCAGGTAAGGGTCGCCCGCTATGCCGCCCGCGAACGCGTTGGGCGCGATGTAGAACGCGGCGTAGTAGGGCGCCGGCGACCGCGCGCGAACCCTGGCCAGCAGTTCTTCCTTGGAGTGGTAGGTGTTGCCGAGCGTGTAGGCTATCGGGATAATCAACAGGAGTATGAGCACGGACACCGCAAGCGCGGCGGCGATTCCCTTCACCCTGTCCTCTCTGCTCTCACCTACCCTCGCGAGCGCCGCATAAACGATAAAGAACCCGGCGATGCCGCCTGTAAAGACGCGCAGCGCGAGGTTGCTTTCCCTCCAGCCAGCGAGCTGCGTCAGGCCGTCAACAGCCATCGGAACCAGCGACGCGGCGGCAATCCATTTGTTTGAAAGCATCGCCGGCAGTTTCTTGCGGAAGGAAATCGCTGGGTATGCAAGTATTGCTCCAAGAAAAATGCTGGTGCTCCTCACATCGAGCGCCATCTGCTGGCCGAAAAGAAAGAGCATGCGCTGGGGCAGCTCGTGGCACATCTGTATGTTGAACAAGAAAACGAATGCGCCAAGACCGAGCGCCAAGCCTTCGCCCTGTATGAACAGCGGCGCAAGCACAACTAGCGCAACATAGACAACCATTACAGCGAGCACGCTCCACCGCAGCGCCTCAAGCAAAAAACCGCTCATGCAAAAACCACGCGGCGGCCGCGGTCACCATCGTGCCGCCGAGTATCCACAGGAAAGGCCGCACAACGTCAACAAACCCGAACGGCACGCCAGCAATGAGTATTCCAGCGTTTGCTGTCAGGAGCTTTGGCGAAGGTGCGTGGAATCCGCTGCGCGCCAGCCAGACGCTGAACGCCAGGAACGCCACTCCCATGCTCCAGAAAAGCAGTGCGTAATCCTGCAGGAAAAGCAGGGGCATGCCCGAAACCGACACGCCCGCCACGGACAGGAGGGCGATGGCAGCGGTGCAGGAGGCGTGGCACACGTCGTGCGCGCTTCCCACGAAGCCGAGGCTGCCGGACAGGGAATTGGCTGCTCCGATGAGCTTCTCCCTCACAGCATCAACTCACTGCAGGCACTGCGCGTACTGGTCCGGGTGGTGCGACATGTGCTGCCGCCACTCCACGTCGGTGTAGCCCGGCGGCGTAGCGCACGGGTCTCCCGGAAGCTGGCTCGCGGCAAACTTCTGGTAGTCCGCCGCGCTCGGGGCGACCGCGGGCTTGCTCGCCAGCCCGAAAACGGAGTAGGCGAGCACCGCCAGCAGGATGAGCGCCGCAGCGGCTATGACGTACAGTTCTACGCTCTCCACGCTCTCACCCAACTCCGACAACCCGCCCGCTCGACAAGTTCTTGTAAGTCGCGTTCGGGATAATCTGCAGGTTCCTGAAAACGAACCAGCCGTCCGTCTCAATGCTTCCCTGCGCGAGGTAGGGCTCGAGCCCGCTCGCCGCATAGAACGCGATGTCCGGCGAGGCGATTATGGTGGGAACCAGTGTGATGTTGTACCTGCCGATCAGCTCGGCGCCCTGTGTGGAGTTTATGTCTACGAAGGACTGGTTTGTTATCTTCACGCTGTTCGCCACGAGGTAGTCCGTGTGCACGCTCGTGTTGTAGCAGCCCGCGCATGAGGAATCGATGAGGTGCGTGACATTGACGAGCCCGACAGTTCTGTTGCTCTCCAAGTCGATGAAAGGCGGGGGAGGCACTCTCAACACGTAAGAGCCGTCAGCCTCAATCGAGCCGACCCTCTTGAGCGCGGACTGGATGCCCGAGTATGAGCGCACGTCACCCTCCAGTATTACCGTCGGCACTTTCGTGATGTTGTATTTTTGTATGAGCGCGCTCGCGGCGGGCGTGCCCAGCTCGATGTTCGACTCGCTGGCCAGGAACATCCCCAGGTTCTTGAAGGCCGCCGACACCGATGCTATCGGAAAACACTCTTGGCAGGCCGGCGCGGCCAGCTCGACTAGACTGACGATTCCGACAATTCTGCCGCTCGCGGTTTCCCTGTAGGGCGGCTGCAGGTTCCTGAGCACGAACGTGCCGTCAGGCTCTATGCTCCCGACCGAGCGCCACGCGCTCTGCAGCTGCTGGGAGGAGCCTGCCTCGGGCGAGAGAAGCAGGGTGGGAACGCGCGCGACGCCGTACTTCTGAATGAGCGCCCGTCCCTCGGGAGAGTCGAACGCCACCCTGTTCTCCTTCTGCAGGATTATGCCAAGGCCGCTCGCCTGCTGGGCGAGCTGCAGGGCGACCTGTGCGGCGCTCTCGCACCCCTGGCAGGCAGCGTCTGTGATGAACGTGACGGTTACGCTCTTCGAGAGCACCTGCCTGCTGGCGTTCTCTATGCCGGCGATGTCCTCCCTAGTCTGTATCACGGAAAAAAGGCTGTAGGCAGCCAACGCGAGCGCCACCAGTAGCGCGGCTAGCGTCAGCTGCCAGTTCCTTGCGCGCACCTCAGCAACCCCCTACTTGCGTCGGAAGGTTCTGCAGGTTCGACGGCAGCGCCGCGGGCTGCGTCGTCTGGGCAGGCGCGCTCGCGGCCTGCGCGCGGATGCCCGCCACGCTGAGCGCGGCGACCTTGGACTTCAGCTCGTTCAGCTGGAGCGCCTGCGCGGCCATCACGATAATGAGCAGCGCCAGCACCCCCAGCACCAGATACTCTTTCTCCACCATTTTTACACCCCCTACTAACACCCTCCGACCTGCTGCGGAATCCGCGACAGCGTGCTCACGTCGATGCTGCCGCTCGCGGCCTGCGCCTGCAACGCCCTCTCGACCATCTGCCTCGGGAAGAACAGCGTCTTCCACTTGGTCATCTCCTCGAGAATCTGCGCGTCCGTGTAGTCGTTCGGGAAGTTCCTTATGAGGAACTTCGCCACACCGCGCATGGCCGCGCTGTGCGCGCACCCGCACGCCGCGTTGCCCCTGCTGTCGATGACAGCGGGAGCGCCGCAGCAGAACTCGCATGAGATGCGGCTGGCTATGCGGATGTACCTATCCAGCTCCGCCCCGCTGAGCTTTATGCTGTTGTCATAGCCGGCGAGCACGCTGATGGCGCCGTTGATGTTATCATACGTCACCCCTGCCGCATCGCCGTAAGGCGGCTTTCCTGTCGGGATTATGCGCGCCATGACCGCCTGTACATCCGTGGCTCCGCCAGCCGCGGTTGTTGCTGTCCTGCCCGCTGACGCAGAGCCGCCCGCCAGAGAGGCGGCCCCGGCGAACTCAATGTTCGAAATCTCCTGCGCGATCTGCGGGATGAGCAGCGCCTGCCACGCCACCATCCCGACGAGCAGCGCTATCCCAACAGAAAGCAAAACGGAGTAGCGGACCCCGTAGATTTCAAGCTCCCTCCCAGCTGTTCTCGTGTCCTCCTCATGTTTCCTCATCAATCCACCTCCAATCAAGCAAGAACCGGCGGCGTTGGCGTCGGCCTTCCGAACCGCGAGTACTTTCTGTCAATGTAGTCCCGGATTTCCTTGAGGCTCTTTCCCTGCTGCTTCAGCTCGTAGCCTTCTATGGCGATGTTCTGGCACGTCACGCAGTAGGCCGCGTGGCTGTCGAAGCTGCCGTCGTCATGCACAAAGCAGTCCAGATTGTGACGGTGGCCGGCGTGGCCGCCGCAGCCGCAGTAGCACGGCAGGTTCCTGAGCAACTCGGGCTCGGCGAGCGCGATGCGGTAGGCCTTCTCGGTCGCAGCGCTTACGAACGCGTAGTTCGGCAGGCTCGCGCCCTCCGTTCCAGCGATGGGCGCCTCCTTGACAAAAAAGCCCTTGAGCGTGAGTGCCGCGAGCGCGAGAAGCGGAATGGCGATGAGCGCGAGCATGATCGTTTCCCTCCTGGCCTTTTTCTGCAGCCAGGCCTGCCTCTTGGCCTCCTTTGTCAGTTCGGACTGCGGCTCGCCCTCCATCCCCTCACCTTCTTTTCTTTGACAGCAGCTTTCTCATCGCCTTCTTGGAAAAGAACGAGGCCACGCTATCCCCGAAAGCAGCCAGCATGCTCCGCGCGAAACGCATTGAAATCTCCTCGCCGAAAGCCTTCTCATCAAACCGCGGCCTGTATATATAGTGGAGGCCGCCCCTGCCGGTCCTGACCTCCCGCTCGACAAGCCCGCGCTTGTGCAGGCGGTCGAGCGTCACGGCAATCGTCACCGGGGAAATGCCCTTGGGCCGCACCGCCTCGAAAACCTCCCTGGATGTCCCGCTCCCGGCCTTCCACAGGTGGCGCATTATCTTGGACTCGAGCGCGTTGAAGAAACAGCCGAGGTCGGCCCTCTCCAGGTCAATCTTCCCGACGCGGAATTTCCTCGCCATGCAGACCTTATGCAGGCCGATGTTTAAAAGCATTTCTGTGCATAAAAAGCTTTACAAATATTGTAAAACAAGGTGAGCACGTGGATAAACCGCGCGTCGCGCTCCTGCTGGGCATCTCGCTCTCCCTCGCCGCGCTGGTGGGCGGCTTCGCAGCGCCCTACCTATTCGGCCTCTCCCTGCTATTCCTCGCCGCGGCAATCTCTGCCAGGAAAGCCGGCGTTGTCCTCCTGTTGGCGCTCTCTCTCGCCCTGCCGGCCTTCGCGCATCACACGGACGCCCCTAGCGTGCATGAGGCGACGATGGACATCCGCAGTGGCATTCCTTTTCCCAGCGAGGTTTCTTTCGCGCGAGGGGAGCCCGCGCGCCTGCGCGTGTTCAACCACGATGAGGTGCCGCACACTCTCGTCGCGCCGGAGCTCGGGGTCGTCCAGCGCATCGAGCCGGGGGAGGAGGTGCTCGTCGCCATTCCCACCGAGCGAAGCGGGAATTTTTCTTTCTCCTGCGCTTCCTACTGCGGGTCGCGCCACTACAAGCTGGAAGGCAGGATAATGATAGACAGCGCAGTCGCGCGCGTGGACGATTCCCTCCCAAGGCCTTTCGAGCGTATTCCCGAGAGCGCCTTTTATCCCCTTTCGCTCGCGGCATTTCTTCTCGGGCTTGCGGTTCTCGCGGCCCGACGCATGCTCGGGTGAGCGCGTGTTCGGAAAACTCATCCGCCGTGCCGCAGGGACGCCTTTCTTCCCGGAGTCTCTCTACATCCTTTCGGCGCTCGGCCTGCTCGCCATGATCGCGCTCGCGCTGGATGCAGGGCTTGTGGCAAGCGCGCGTGAGGCCATCTCCCGAACGCCACTGCTCTCCCCCCTGTCGCAGCTCGTCTCTCCACTGACTGTCCTGAAGCTCTGGTGGGTGGTCTGGCTTCCGCTCGCCCTGCTCTCCGTCTTTCTCTTCTCGCGGGCATGGTGTGGCCTCGTCTGTCCCTTGGGCGCAGCGAACGATGTTGGAAGCGCACTGTCCGGGGCGAAGAGGATTCCTCGGGCGCTCATGAACCCATGGCTTCCGGTCGCCGCGTTCGCGGGCATTTTTTTCCTCGAGCGCTCTTTCGGCATGATGGGCCTTCCGCCGCTGTCCGGCGCGTTCTTCCTCCTCACTTTCGCAGCCGCGTTCGCAACAGGCCTGGTCTCCCCGCGCCGTTCTTTCTGCAAGTTCATCTGCCCCATAGGCTTTCTCTTCGGGATTTCGGCTCGGCTCGCCCCATTCCGCCTCGCGCCCGCTCAGGGAAAGGAGGGCGAGGTCGAGCAGGCCTGCGGCAAATCCTGTCCTGTTTTCCTGAACCTCGGAAGGGCGTCGACAGCGAAGGATTGCCTGCTGTGCCTGCGGTGCGCAAAGAGCAGCCATGTCGAGGCGCGCGCGCGCTTTCCGGGCAGCGAGCTCCTCGGGAAAGACTTCCGGCCGGTGCCAAGCGAATCCGTTTTCATCCCCCTGCTCGCCGGCCTGTTCATCGGTATGTTCGCCCTGTCGCCGGGAAACTACAGCGCGCTCAACGCCGTTTTTCCGCTCAGCCTTCCAATTAACACCATCGCGCTGGGAAGCATCAACGCGCTTTCCTTCTTCGGCTTCATCCTGTTTTCTGCTGCGGCCGCTGTCGGTCTGGCGAGGCTGGCCGGCGGACCGGACTTCCTGCGCTTCAACCACCTTCACTCTCCGCTCGTGCTGTCAGGACTCCTCGCCTTCTCTGGGGAAGGGATTCTCGCGTGGCTCGGCATTCCTTACTGGGGCAAGGTCGCCCTCCTCTCCCTCGGCTTGGTCTGGAGCGCCCTGCTGATTCTCGCGTACAACGCGAGGCCAGGATTCGCCGCCACGCTGCGCGCAAGCGCGCCAGCCCTCCTCTACGCCAACCTGGTGTTCAGCCTGCTCGTGTGGGCTGGCCTGCAGTGGTAATCAGAACCAACCGACGGCTTCCTCGCTCGCAGCCCGTTCCACGGGGCTCGCTCGTCGCCGAATCGTTGGTTCCGATACCTCCATCAGAACCAACCGATGACTTCGTCGCTCGCACCTCGCTGTCGCGAGGCTCGCTCCTCGTCATATCGTTGGTTCCGATACCTCCGAACCGCGGGAACATACGGTTCCC
>JAWCPB010000017.1:0-24440 GCA_038870455.1 Candidatus Micrarchaeia archaeon | reverse complement strand
TCCGCGGTTCGGAAGACAAAGGGGGGAGGTTTCCCCCCTTCGTCCTGGACCTTCCCCCCTCGGATAAAAGCATTGATGAAAAAGGGAGGGGTCAGGAGGAACCTGGAACTGGGGGAACCGTAGGTTCCCGCGGTTCGGAGGTATCGGAACCGCGCTGGCGGTTCTGATAGGGAGGGGGTTACGGAGGAACCTCAAACCTAGGGGGAGGAACACCTCCCCCTGGGTTCGGGATGGTTGCGGCCGCCGGGATTTGAACCCGGGCAATGAGCTGTCTCCGTCCCTTTCTTTTCCGCTTAACTTCGGAAAAAAGGTCATGGGAAGCTCAGATCCTACCAGGCTAGATGACGGCCGCTCAGTACTATTTTAATGTCGCAGTTTTTAATTGTTTCATGAAATCCGCGCTGCCATCGCGCGCTGCGTTCGTGTTTAATACAAACATCGATGCGATTATCCGCGTACGCGGCAGCGATGTGAGCAACCTTCCCCCTCCGCTTTCGCCTCTCATTGACTGCATGCTGCAGGGCAGGGCTCGCGAGGTCGTCATCGACCGCACAACCGCAGACTTCATCCTGCGGAATTTTGTTATCGCGGAAAAGCGTGTAGGCGGGCAGGCTGGCAATATGGCCCAGGCGGCCGCCCACCTCGGCGTCAAGTGCTTTCTGCACGCGAACACAAAGAGCACCGAGCTCGCGCGTCTCCTTCACAAAAATGTGCTGCTCGCCGCTTCCGAGGGCTTTGTCCCGAGCCGGAGCTTCTTCCGTGAGGCGGAGGCGAGAACGCACTTCGTCTTTGAGTTCAGCGAGGGTGACGCTGTGTTTGGGAAAAAGATTCCTCGCTCCAACCGATTCATCGCCACGTTCGATCCAGAAAATTCCGAGATGCGTTTGGACGGAGAGTTCGAGCGCGCGCTCGAGCGCGAGCTTCCGCGGATAGGCAAAATCGCGCTCGGGGGATTTCACCTCCTTTCCCCCGCCTGCGCGCACAGGATTGCCGCGCTCTCCGGCCTCATCCGCAAGTGGAGAAGCCTAAATCCCGAGCTGGAGCTCCATCTCGAGCTCGGGAGCTTCCAGAGCGAGAGCGTCCTGAGACAGGCGCTGAAAGCCATCGCGCCTCTCTGCACTTCGCTGGGGCTGAACGAGCTCGAGCTCGAAGCCGCGCGCAGAGCGCTGGCCTTTCCGGAGGAGGGCGTTGCCGCGCTCCCGCGCCTCCTCGGCATATGCCCCACAGTCATCCTGCATACGGCCGAATTTCACCTGGCGCTCTCACGCCGAGTCCCCGAGGATTCGCTCAAACGCGCTCTTCGCTTTGCCTCACGCCTCGCGGCCTACCGTGCACAGAAGGGCACATTTCCATACTTGCGGGAGCTGCGTCGCTTCAGGCCTCCGCGCGCAAAACTCCCAAAAGAAATCGCGGCAAGAGTTAGTTCGCTGAAAGGAGATTTTTCGCTTGCCCTTCTGCCCGCCCATCGCATCCGGCACATAAGGAGCACCGTAGGCCTGGGCGATGCTTTCTCAGCTGGCTTCTTTCTCGCGCTCTAATCCCGCACCGAGTTTGAACCCGGGTTGTTGGCTTGGAAGGCCAAAGTCCTACCAGGCTAGACTACCGCCGCAGCCCTCAAAGCTGGATTGCAAATGGCCTGAAGGGCGAGCCATTGCCGTCATGCGGCGGCCGGGATTTTCACCGGCGCGGTTGCAACTTTCGGGTAAATAGGAGTGCCCGAGCTGAAGCCCCTGCGGTTCAGCAATGCGGCCGCCGGGAGTTTCAGCCCTGCTGGAACCGCCTGCGCCAGCAGCGCGTTTGAACCCGGGCTACGACCTTTTCGCATACTCGCCATCGGCAAGTTATGGCAAGGTCGAGTCCTACCAGGCTAGACTACAGCCGCACATAGGTGCTTTGGAAAAACAAGTTAAAAATAATTGTCAATCCGACACGACCGGCGGCTATCGGATTTTGTCGCAGAGCACGCGCTCCGAAAGCTCTCTCCGGATGCGCTTCTCTGCCGCGCGCGCACGCAGGAAGGAGACGGTTTTGATTGCGGCGCTCGCGAGCGCGGCGGCGCCGAAGAACTTCACTGCGTTTTCATCCAGCTCGCCGGGCCAGCTTACGGTGAGAAATGCCGCGGCGGCGAAAAGGTGCCTGTTGAGTTTCTCGCACAAACCCGTGGTGTTCTTAACAGCGCCCTGCATCAAAACGACCTAGCGGGCAAGCGCCTCGCCACGCTTCGGCTTTTCCTCCTCCTTTTTAGCGAGCATTTTCTTCCCTTCAAGAATCATGTCTGCAAGGGAATTCTTGAGTCCGCTGAGCTTGTCGAACACGTTGGGATATCGTTTTTCGATGCGTGCGGCGATCTCCATCTTCTTTTCTTCAATCTTTTTGTTGATTTCTTTGAGTTTCCGCTCTTTCTCCTCAAGTATTTGTTTGTAATCAAGTATGAGCTTGCTCAGCTCGCCTCCTTTTTTGCTGAACAATCCTCTTAAGCCAAGTTTTTTCAATTCAGCCTCGTATTCGTCGATTTTTCTCCGCAGATCCATCGTGCCCATTTCGTGCGGGTCGGCGTATATCTCGGCAGCTCCTCTCACGCCACACACAAGTTGATACCCTTCTTTCCTAAACTCGTTGAGTTCTGTGATAAGACGTTTTAGCTCGGCATCAGGCGGGCAGGCCGCCAGCACGGCGTTGAGTTCCTTCTGCTCTATGTCATTCGCCACGCTTAATTTTTCTCATGTGGGGTATTTAAATTACTAGCTTTAGCTCACGAACTCTTTCTCGAACTTTTTCACGTGCTCGACGCTCTTGTCGATGTCGACGAAAAGCTGTTCGGCCAGCTTTATGTCCTCAACGTCTATCTCGGCGGCCTTCCTGGCCGCGGCGATGGCAGCGGCCGGCGCGAGAAGCTGGGTGGCGTAGCGCGGGCTCCGCCTGTAGCCTGTATCCACGAGGTGCTGCAGCGCTCTGTCGGACAGCACGGCCTTTTCCTCCCTGCAGCGGAGGCGGATGATTTCGGCCACCTCGTCCTTCTCGTACGGATAGGTGTTGATTATCAGCATGCGGTCCAGCAGGTCCATGGGAATGCCGTGCGGCGACTTCTGTTCAGTGCCGCGGATGGTCGCGATGCCGCGGTTCGTGGCGAAAATGATGATGGGCGCGAGCTCGGATTCAATGGCCCTGTTCAGGAAGGAAAAGGCTTCTATGTCGAGCATGTGCGTCTCGTCAATGAACAGCACGCCGGGGATTATCTCGGCCGTGCCCGACTGCACCATGCCCTTGACTTCCTCGTCAACCGCCGCGCGGTCCTCCTCGGTCAGCTCCTCCTCCCTGCCGCCTCCGAAAAAGAAGGAGGCGAAGCCGCCTCCCCGCCGCGCCCTCGCCATGTCGAGGTCGTGCAGGGTCAGCACGTACACGAACTCCTTTTCCTTCTGCACTTTTCCCTTCGGCACTTCGACGAGCTGCTGGGTGGTGAGGTCCACCTTCTCGCTTTCCTCGGGCTTCCAGTCGGCGCTCTTGCCGAGAGAGGCTATCCTGCCTGTCTCGGCGTCAATCTGGACAACATCGTGAATTGTTATGTTGTTCTGGATGAGCGCCTGGGCGAAAGTTGAATCGACCTTGAACTGTTTTTCCTCGCTTTTCGTGCGCAGCTTGATGGTCGCGCTTTTGGGAATCTTCTGGTAGGGATTGTACGGGTGGGGCACCATGTCGAAGTCGAGGTGGGTGACTTCCCCCTCGTAAATCGTGCGCATCTCGTGAATGCGCGTGCCCGTGGCGCGCCTGAGCGCGCGCATGAGGAATTCTGTCTTCTTCACTTCGGAGGAATAAATTTCTGAGCCAAAAATCTGCACGAACGGCACGTCCCTGCCGAGCTCTTTGGCGATGGCCAGCGCGATGGCGGTCTTGCCCGTGCCCATGGGGCCGGCCATGAGAATGGCCCTGCCCGCGAACCTTCCCTTCTTGACCAGCTCAACGACAACGCCCGCGGCCTGCCGCGCGGCGATCTGGCCTACCAGCCCTCCGCCGATGCGCTCAACCTTGCCGTCCTTGATGCCGAGCCCCTTGACATGTGAGTGGGAACCTATTCTCTCCCATTCCCTGAGAGCGGGAATTTCCTCAAGCTTGGCCATCCCATCACCCCAAGGAGACAGGAAATTATTGCCTAGAAAAAATAAATTTTTTACGCAGCAAAAAATAGCTTTAAATAGGAGGAGCGGCATATAATAACAACTTGTTCTTCAATCGGCTGATGGTCTTTAATCGGCTGATGGCAGACCATCCTTGCACGCTGGGGAAGCGAATGACGCAAAAAAAGGCGGCTGGAAAAAAGAGGGTCTCGTGCGCTAGGAAAGCGAAGGCGGAAACGAAAAAGAAAATCGCGCGTGCAAAGGCAAGAAAGCTGCAAGCAAAAAAGTCTCTGGCAGCGAAAACCGTTGTTCCGAATGAAGCCGAGCTCAACAGGCGGCGCATTGTGGAAGCCATAGAGAACGAGAGGATCGGAAAGTTCCTCATAGAGCTGGCCGGGCCGGATGCGCCCAGAGTGCTGCACGAAATAGCCGTGCCCGCCAGCGCGGAAAAGGTGGCGAAAAACGCGAACCTCAAAGTCAGCGGAGTCAGAATGGTCCTTAACAAGCTGCATTCGCACGGCATAGTCGAGTACGCGCGCGTGAGGGACGAAAACACGGGGTGGCTTTCTTACATCTGGAACGTGAAGCTCGGTGAAGTGCTTGGGCTGCTGCAGGAGAAGGAAAAAGTGATGAGCCTGCTGCATGCGCAGGAGGCGACCATCGCCGCGTCGGAGGACAACGCGCCAGGAAGCGTTTTCCTGTGCGCGAAAGGATGCGGCGGAAAAATTTCTTTCGAGGAAGCTTTTGACTCGAGGTTCAGGTGCGGGCACTGCGGCGCGGCCTTGAAGAGCGCGAACGGAAAAACCTAAAAAAGCTGGACTTGTTCTAATCGCATGCGCTCCGGAAAGAAAAGACTTGCGGGAAGAGCGAAAGCCATCGCCAGGAAGAAGGCGGCCGCGGAGAAAAAAAGAGCCGCAGAAAGAAAACCGCCGGCCAGGAAAAACGAGGGCTTTGTGTACGACCTCTACGGCACGCTCGTGCTGACAGACTGCTTGGTTACGGGCGATTACGGCCCGCGGGCGGGCGCGCACAGGATGCTGACCGAGCAGAAGAGAAGAGGCTACAGGCTGGCGTGCTTTGCCGATGATGACAGAAGGCTTGTGGGCGAGGTGCTGCGGAAAAGCGGGCTGGCCGAGGCATTCGACGAAGTTCATTACGGCAACGAGTTGGATGAAGAGGGGCTGAAGGACCTGCGTAGGGTGCGCTTTCGCGTGCTGTCGTTCGCGGGCGACATGCCGAGGGACGAGCGGGCTGCGGAGAAGTATGGGGTGAGTTTCGTGAAGGTGCCGCCCTTTACAGTCAGGAAAGACGGGTTTGATTTCGTGCGTGTTGGGAAAGCAATTGCTGCGGGAGTCGAAGGCGATTGGATTGAGTACGCGAGGGCGAATGGGCTCAGGCGGGCGGGCGACGAGCACAACGTGGAGTTCGTGGGCGAGGGGCAGCGGGTCAAGGTGGAGAACAGCAGGTGGGTTGCGAGGTTTTACTAGCGCGTAAGCGCTCCAGCGTTGTCCTGCGTCAGCTCAACGGCCGGCTTTTCCTTGTCCAGCGAGGCGACGACTTCTCAATTTCATTCTGCGGCCAAGGCTCTTTGACTCCAGTGTTGTAGTGGGCGTACAGGTCTTTGAGAACGCGCTCGCACTGCTCGTAGGTCAGCTGGGGGAGGAGGCCTTTTTTCAGCGACTTAGTTACAAAAAGCAACTGGGTTTTTTCCAAACTTCTGAGGGACGGCTGCATGTACTTGCAGTTCAAAAGCTTGAAGCCATTCAGTTTCAGCAGGCGCGCCAATGCCCGCTCTGTCGGGAGTATTTCACCAACAAAAGCGATGGGCGAAGGCGCCCCCATGCTGTTGGCGAGCCTGTCGGCGAACTCGAAGGCGGCTGCTCCAGCAGGCGCGAGGCATTCGGGTCCCTGCACTCCGGATCGACTTTTGTGTAACCAATAAAAATGAAGTTCGGCTTTTTGGGCCGAGAATGTAGGCGCCTGAAATCATTCCCACCGCCCTGTTGCCCTGAGTGAGGGCGATCCAGAAGGAAGCAAATCCACTTTTTCTGATGCCCTCGGTCAGCTCTGCCAAGTATGCCAGCATGTCTTCAAGGTGCTCTCTCACCCCTCGGGAAAAGAATGATGATAAAGCACAAAGGAGCGGATGAAAGCAGTTTCCTCTTCTGAGAACTTGACTTTGCTTTTCGTGATGAGCCGCTCGGCTTTCTCGCGCGAGCTCTTGAGATCGCCCTCCCTTATCGCCTCATTAATTATCTCTTTCGCATGCTCCAGGTTGCCGAAACGCGGTGGAACGAGCACGCGCGTCCGCATTTCCTCGAGGCGCTTCTGAAACTGTCTCACGGTCGGAGGAGTGGTCTTTTCGGCTGGCACGGGTTTTCTCATGCTTTTTTTAACGCTTCCCGCACATAAAAACCTTTTTATAGCAGAACACGTAATTTCGTGCGGTGAATGCATGCGCGCGCATGCTGTCGCAGTCCTGTTGCTTCTTGCTGTGCAGGCTTTCGCCTGGGACGCCGCCACTTACAAGTATGTTGCCGAGCATACGCTGCTCGGGTATTTTCCCCATTGCAAGGCAGAGATTGACGAGGGAGCGGTTTATCCGGACAGCGTAGAGCCGTTTGACGCGAGGCTGGGTGAGAGCTTCAACCAGCACTGCGACATGGCGGCTGGCCTCGGAACGTGCCCGGCCTTCGACGCAGCCTACTGTGAGACGCAGATGAGAACATGCAACGCGACAGCGGTCGCGGGCCTGTGGATGGAGAGGGCAAAGGGACAGTGCTGCTGCGACCAGGCGTTCTCGCTCGCTGTGGCGCTCAACTACCACCTCTCGAGCCTCGCGCCCATGCACCAGATAATAAAGGAGGCGAGGGAGTGCCACGAGGGGTTCGAGCAGAAGATAAGCGAGGCCATAGCCAGCAACGAGACCAGCTGGAGGATAACGTACAAGTGCACCGCGCCCAACAGGGAATTCAGTTTTTCGAGCACGGAGCTAAAGGACCTCATCCTCAACGCAGAGACGCGCATCATGCATGCTGATTTCGTCAAAAACTATTATTGCGACAACTGCGCGTACGAGATTCCCAGAAAGAAAGCGAGCGGGGAGGGGTGCGCGGCGGACGAGGAGTGCGCGAGCGGCTACTGCGATGCCAGGAGCGGGATATGCTGCCCTGGCGGGACGTGCTGCCCGAGCCCGGGAAGCGACGCCGCGCCCTGCACCACGGGGCAAGTGTGCTCGAGCGAGTTCCAGTGCGTGCAGAAAAACCTGGCCAACGGCGAGGTGTGCAAGACGAACTTGGATTGCGCAAGCAGGTACTGCGCGCCGGGAAGCGCCGGCGGGGCGACGAAATACTGCTGCGCTGGAAGCGTAGGGCAGAGCTGTTGTGCGCGCGATGCGGACTGCTCTGCTGGAGAGACGTGCGAGAGCAACATCTGCGTGGTGACGATAACGCAGCCGAATGTCACGGGACCGAATGTCACAAGCCCGGGGGGGCAGCCGCCTGTCCCCGGGAGGCTGTGCCCGTTCTTCCTAGTTCCGCTCGCGCTTGCTGCTTTTGTCGCGCTGCGCCGCAAGGAGTAGAAGCAGGGCGAGAAGGAAGGCCAGCGGGCACATTCCCTGCACGCGCTCTGCCTCTGAATCGGCTTTCGCGTGAGCCAAGTCCGCAAGCTCCCGCGCGATGGCAGGGTCGTCGTAGAGGACGGCGCGCGAGGAATTCAGCTTGGCGCGCGCATCCTCCAGGTTTGGAGTGAGAAACAAGAGCACCCTCACCCGCGAGGCGTTTTCCACGGCCTCCTCGGCTTCCGCAATGGCGGCCTTCGCGGCTTCAATCTGCAAAATCTTCCGCCTCAGGGAAGACTCGATGGAGGCGAGCTCGGCTTCCGCGCTTGACAAGCTTGCATTGGCTTCAGCGAGCTCAATGCGCGTGAGCTGCAGAGAAGCTTGGGAAAGGAGCGCGGTGAAGCGCGTTGAGTCCAAGCGTTGGTTGTAGGAAGCCGCGAGCAGCGAGAGGTTGGAGAGCCTCAGGGCGAGCGAAGCCGCCTCGTCCTCAAGAGCGTGCTTGGAGAGAGCCTTCGCGCGAATGCCCCCGGCCTCCTGCGAGATGCGCGCGAACTCCTCCGAAAGAAAATAGGTTTGGTTTCTGGAAATCGGCGGGGTGAGGAGAAAACGCGTCGAGTTGAGCGAGAGGGAAAGGTTTTCGAGCTGTGCAAAAAGCGGTCCGTCGCCCGGAAGCAGGGTGAGGTTGGCGAGCGCTATTTCCGCAGAGGCGTTTGCCGATGCATTCTGCAGGGAACGATAGATTGTGATTAGCCTGTTGGCCTCCGCCTCAATCTCGGGAACGAGGGCGAACAGCTCTCCTGCGACAGCATTCCCGCGCTCGAAATCCCCGGCGGCTCCGGCGCTGCGCATCTCGGAGAGCTTGGAGCGCGCGCGCTCCAGGCTGAGGGAGAGGTTTTCGTCGCTTATCAGCGAGAGGGCTTCCGAGGCGTTGGCCTCGGCCTCGGCGAGCCAGGCAACCGCGGCGGCGAGCGTCCGGTTGAAGTTGGCCTCCTCGCCCCGCTGCACGGCGGCGCGGATGCGTGCGCTCGTCTCGTCCGCGATGGCGGCCGCCCTGGCGGGAATCACGTCGAGGACAGACAGGTCGGCCTCGAGCGAGGCCAGCTTTTCCTCCGCGTCATTCAAGTACGCTTCGTTGAAGGTGATGTTGCAGAAGCAGTAAGAGCGCGGGTAGGACGGATCGCAGTTGAACAAGTCGCTTGAGCGCATGGCGTGGAAGGCCGAGCGGGCGCCTGAGAGTGAGGCCTGCGCGGAAGAGAGGGGCGCGCGCGGCTCTTCTGATGCCGGAAGCAGGCTGAGGTCGGAGCGGGCCTGTGAGAGGCTGAAATCGAGCCTGCCCGTTTCGTTCCTCCAGCCCCAGATGGAGAGCGTGAACGGGTCGCCTATCCCCATCATCATGTTTTTGCAGAGGGGAACGCTGATGCACGCGAGCTGGCACGAGGAGAGATTGACACAAGGAAAGCGGTCTGTCCCAGTCCACTGCGAGCACAGAGCCTGCCAGCCTGCCCCGCTGGCGTTGAAATCGTCGAGTGAGAGAGCGGCGTCGGCAGCGCGGGAGGGCAGGGACAGGCTGAGGAGAGCATCCTCTCTCAGGACGGATTCGATCGCGTGAGCGGATTCGACGAGAGACGGCGCGCCGGGCGGGGAAACATCCACGAGCATCGACTCGCGGGAGTTGATGAAAACAAGCGCGTAGGCGCCCGCCGCTGAGGCGAGGAGCTGCGACTGAATGATTTCCCCCGGAAGAGTGTAGTTCGCAATGAACTCATCGAAAGAAACGGCTGCGAGCAGGGCGGGCAGGGCAAGGAGGGCGGCGAGAGCGCGCACGGTGGGTAATCGAAGGCAATCAATTAAAAGGCGGAGGATGAAAGGCAGCGCATGGACTACCGTGTGCTGGCGCTGGGGGCGATGATCGCCCTCGGGGCGTACAATTTTCTCATCAGGAAATTCTTTGCGGACAGGGAAGACTGGAGGCTGCTCATCCCAGTGGTGGTTGTTGCCGCGCTCGCCCTCGGAGTGTATTACGCTGCCAACTACAAGACGATCAAGGCAACCCAGAATTCATGGATGTACGCGGTTGCCTTCATAGCAATAGGCGGGCTCGCGTTCATCCTGCCTTATGCGGCACTCGCCCAGCCGGACGCGAAGATAAACGTGGCCATACCCATCTTCGCGCTTTCAACAGTGGTCGCGGTGGCGCTGGGGGCGGTTTTCCTCGGAGAGCAGCTCACCCTCCTGCGCGCTGTCGGCATACTGCTCGCGCTCGCGAGCATAGTGCTGCTTGTGATGGAATGACGCGAGCTCTGCCTAGTGCTTTATCTCCTCGAAATACCTTTCCGTGATGGGCCTGCCAAGCAGGTGGTCGATGAAGGCCTTGAGGTTGACCATGAACACCGAGCCATAGCCCTTCTGGCGGAAGCGGCGCGTGCTCGTCCAGACCACCATGCTGCGGTCGATGAGCAGCTTGCCCATGTTTTTCATGCGCATGCTGAGTTCGGTGTCCTCCCAGAAGGAGATTGTCGTGCTGAAGCCCTTTTGCTTCAGGAAGGCGGCCCGGCGGTAGGCGCAGTTGTTTCCGTAAAGCTGCCAGATGCCGAGCCAAGAAGAAACCTTCACCCACCAGTCGCTGAATAGGGTGAACATGATGATGTCGATGAGGCGCGCATCGCGCGGGGCGAGAATGCCCCCAACGCCCAGCAGCTCCTTGTCCTTCTCAAAATCCTCCCAAATCCTTTGCAGCCAGTCCTCGCGCGCGATGCAGTCGGCGTCGATGAATGCCACGATGGGGTATTTGGCGACTTTCGCGCCGTAGTTGCGCGCAGCGGCGGGCCCGCGGGGAATCTGCCTGCGAATGCTGTACTGGAAGATTTTCTTGATGTGCTTGCGCGCGTACTTCACGGTGCCGTCGGTGGAAAACCCGTCTACGAGGATGACCTCGTACTTTCCCTTGAAATTCTGGTGGATGAGGCTGACGAGGCAGTGCTCTATGTTCTTGGCCTCGTTCTTGGTCGGGATGACTACCGAAATCATTCGAAGAGGCTTCTCGCGGCGCATTTAAAATAGTTGCGGGAGAAAAGAGGTGTGCGTGAGGAAAAATGCGTATTCTAGTGCTTGCGGTGCTGGCGCTCGTTATGTCTCAGTCCTCCGCCCTCACGGTGGACCACATCCTGCAGAATTACACAGAGCCTGACGAGAACATAACCAAGGAAGCGTTTTCCACAGATGAGGGGAGTTTCGTCATCGCCTCGGTGGATGGCACCGAGATGTTCCTCTTCCGGGAGACTCCGGCAGGCGCGAGCCTCGTGAGGGAAGGCGCGGAAATACAGAGGGTGCTGGAGAAGAGGTTCTACAAGAGCATAAACTACGACGCAAGGGAGGCGAGCATCGAGGGGCTTGTCAGGGAGTTCAACGCATCGAGGGACAGGGGAAGGGAGGACCAGGAGACGGGCGAATTCAACTGCAAGAGGAAGACGGGCACGGACAAGTATCCGTGCGTGGATAGGGACTCCTGCCTGTTCGCGTGCAGGTCGGTGCCCATCTGCGAGACCACGGTGCGCGTCGAGGCGCTGCTGTTCGTGATAAGGGACATGGTGAACAACTTCACGCTCATGGACTCGCTCGTCGCCTCTGTGCTCGACGACATTTCGGCGAACGCGCTCGCGGCGGGCGGAAGCGCGATAGACGTGCAGAGGGCGAGGATAACTCAGCTCAGCAACGCCGTCAACGCCATACAATCCAGCAGGCTGGTGGCTCCCTGCCCGGACTGCATCCAGTACTGCAGGTTCAGGTACAACCTCACCGCGCTGGCCCAGGCCAACAGCGAGCTGGCCAGCCTCAAGACAGACCTCGCCGGGCTCAGCGGAATACCCGGCCGGGCGGCGAACATAAAGTCGCGCGGGGATGATAGGATAAGCTATGTCGAGAACAGGACGGCGCGCCTTGCAGCCCTCGCCTCCACCATGGCGATAACGCTCGGCGACTTTGGGAGCAGAAGGGCCTCGCTCGCATTAAAAGTGAGCGACCCGAGTCTGGAGGACGCGTACGCAGAACTCCGGAACATCTCGGATGCAGTGATTGCTCTCAAGAGCCGCGGCCTGTTCGAACAGGCTTTCAGAAAAGGGCTTGAGTTTGAGCAGAAGGCCGGCGAGCTGAACGCGAGCCTGAACCAGCGGGAAGCCGAGTACGCTGCCCTGCTCGCAGCAAAGGCCGAAGCGGAAAACGTGCTTAACAAGACCGACGCCCTGCTCTCCGCCAACGACAGCCTGCGCGACAACCTCACGCTGCTGCAGGAGCAGTATGATGCTATAGCCGCGGCGTTGAGCCCGCCGGTTCCCGCGGCAAACCTCGCGCCCTACGCGAGCGAACTGAGGAGAATCTCTGCGGAAGGACAGGCGATCATATCGCAGAAAATCCTCACCACGCCGCCCGAGGAGCAGGCGCAGGCGCTCGCGCTTAGCCAGCTTAAAAAATATATGCCCGAGCAGTGCGCAGCAGTCGTTCCCGCGGTCATACTTTTACTGTATGTATTCGCTTTTGGCAGAGGGAAGGCAAGCGCGGGCTAGGCAGTACAGGTACTGTTGGGCGTAGCCCGCGAGCGGGCTCCACTTCTTTTTCGCGAAAGAATGAATTTGCCCGATAGTTCGCTGCCCGTAGTACCTCCGCATCGCTCTCCGAATCCACACATCCACCGGAAAGGCCTCAAGCCTGCCCAGGCCAAAGAGCAGGATGCAGTCGGCCACCTTGTCGCCCACGCCCGGAAAATCCATGAGGGCGCGCTTGGCTTTGTCGAAATCAGCCGAACGCAATGCACTCCAATCAAACCCAATTGCCTTTTTTGCCGCCTGCTTCAGGAACTTCTCGCGGAAGCCGAGCTTCAGCCCCGCGAGATGTGCGCGCGCCATCTCCTCGGGTGGGAGCACGCAACCATCGCGCATGAGGCCCTGCACCATCCTCTTTATTCTCGGGATATTGTTGTTTATCGAGCAGATGAAGCATACCATCGTCTCCCAAGGATTGGTTTCGGTGATGCGCAGGCCTCTGTAGCGAGAAAAGGCGAGGCGCATGATGCGGTCGGTGGCGACGGCCTCCTCTATCGCAGCGAGATCATCCTGTGCGCGGAAGAGCGTGTTGATTTCTCTCTCGAAACCGGGTGTGAAGCAGAGCCGGTCGCCCTCGCTCCACACCTCGCACGTGCGGCCGCCTATTTTACGCGCATAGCCCCTTTCGGTTTTCTGCCACAGGAACTCGGGGGGCTGGCCGCTCTCCATGGTCAGGCGCAGGCTGATGCGCATGCGCTCTAAAATAGAGATTGACTTATATACTGCTTTCGGCAAATTAGGAGCGTGCGCGCAACTGGGAAAGTCGAGCTCGCGGTAGCCGGAAACGATATCCCACAGGGCGTTACGCCCAGCTCCTACAGGAAGCACGTGCACAGGCAGAGGAAAAAAATCCTCGAGGTGCTGAAGGCATGGGGGAATTGCGGGGCTTTCGCAGACTTTCGGCTAAGGGGCGAAATCAACGCCCGCGGGCACGCGTGTTTTTTCTCTGAAAAGAAAAACGGCGGCCCAGCGTTTTTCGGCTATCTCGCCGACCCGGACAGGCTCAGGCGCCCTGCGCTTTCGACAGAAGAGCTTGCGGTTAAAATCGATTTTTCCATAAGAAGCAGCTTCGGCTACATGGCACAACAGTTCCTGGTAAAATACGCGCTGACGCAAGCAAAGCCCGAGGCCGGCATGTTCATGGAGGTTTTCCCTTCGAGAGGAAAGCTCCCGGGCTGTGCGCTGACATGGCTCGCCGAGGGCGGGGCAGCTCAGCACTACCAGCACGGGAAGATACTTGGAGAGGCCGTCACCGGGCTGCCGGAAACACACGTTTATGACGGGGACGCGCTCGGCGCGCTTCTGCTTGTGGTCAGGATGTCCGGGGAAGTGCTCGACTGGTTTTTGAAAACGATGAAAACGGGAGCGCGGCTTCCGAAAGAGCTGTTTTGCCACAGGGAAGCGTACCTCGAGCCGGGCAGGATACTCGCCGCGCAGATGGCGGCGACTAAAAAATTTGTCGTGGGACTGCAGCAGCTAACCGAGCGTGCACTTGGGCTCTAACCCAGCTGCGCTTTCGCGGCCTCTATGTCGGCGCGCGCGAGGCCGAGGAGGCGCGCATAGAACGCATTCTCGAGCGAGGACGCATTGGCGCACGCCCCGCAGTTGAGGATGTCGTCCCATTCCGTGTTGAGCTGCGAGTCGTTCAGCGCGTTGATTTTTATCGTATGCGCCACGAGCTCGCTCGTGGTGACAGCATAACCCTTTGCCAGAAGCGTCTTTGTATCATTATAGAGATTGAGCTTGACGATCGCGCTGTCCATTCTCGCCTTGCTCGCATTCTGCTTGGCGCGCTCTGCCGCGAGCGCTGTATCGCTGCCGTTCAGCTGCGTGTTGAGCGAGCTTATCTGACTCGAGAGAGTGGCTTTCTCGGCCTCGAGCGCGGCCTTCTGCGACAGGATGTCGTTGCACTCGGCGGTCAGGTTGGCAAAGCTGCGGTTCAGCGAGTCGCACGAGCGCTGGAGAAAGACGAAGTCGCTGCGCAGCTTGTCGTAATCCGCCTGCGAAGGCCCGCCCGCGCAGCCGAAGAGCAGGGCCAGCGAAAAAACTGCGAGAGCTAACTTGCCTTTCCCGTTCATGCCGATCGCCTCTAAAGGGCTTCTGCAAACGCCTTTTTAAGGCTTTTCATCGCCTCGGATGAGACGGAGGGAGGCGGCCAGCTCGCCTTCCTGAAGAAGCCCCAGCGAGCGCGCGAGCGACAGCGCGCCGACAACGGGGGAGGAGGAAAAGCGCGCCCTTAGAGACTCGAGCGGGCCGCGCTCGAACTTGAGCGATGGAGTGGAGAGCAGGCGATGTAGCATTATGTCCTTGAAGGCGAGCGCTAGGTCCATCTTCTCCGCCGCGGCATAGCACTCGCCGTAGGCTTCGGCAAGCGCGTGAAAGAATTCCTCCCTGCCGCCTGCCTTCACCTCAATCGCCTTCGGGCACAGCGCGCTCGCGAAAGGCTTTATCTTGAACCTGTTCCATGAAACGCGCGAGCCGAAGAGAGGGAAGGCGCGGCATGCCAGCGGCCTGTTCTCGTAAACGCCGCAGAGGTTTTTGTCATTCAGAAATGGACAGGACGTCATGGCCAGATGCCACAGCGCTGCCACAACGCGGCCGCCCTCAACGCTCGCGTCGAATACGACCTGGAGAGGAAGGATTTGGGCAGAGAGGCCCAGCTCGGCTGCCTTTGCCTCCAGCCTCTCTTTTTCCCACTCGAACAGGGTGGGTCCGCGCTCCGCTGGTTTTGCGAGAAAAAAGACGGGGCCCTTCTGCGGCGCGCCCGTTGTCCCAGCGGGCTGCCTGAGATGCATGCAGCACTTCGCGCAGCAGTTACAGGCGAAAGGCATGCCATCACTGCAATTTTACTTTGTTTTTCCTAAAAGCGGCGTACAGCGCGCGATATGCTGCATCGGTGGCCGCGGCCGCGCTCCTGAAGTCGTCAATGGTGAAGATGACGGAGAAACGTACGCCGCTCTCGCTCCAGCTTGCCACCCTTACAGAGGGTGGCTCATCCTTTATCATTCCTGGAATACGCGCGCCCGAGAGCGTGCGGGTGATGAGCGCGGCGATGCGCTCGAGATCCTGGCCGTGGGCGACCGCGAGGGTGAGCGTTATCCTGGTCTTGTGAGAGGGCCTGCACAGGTTTGTGATGCGCTGCTTGGCGAGCTCGCTGTTCGAGATGACGATGGTGTTGTGATCCGCGTCCTCGAGCGTGGAGGAGCGCAGGCCGATGCGCTTGAGCACGGCCACCTCGCCGGTGGGAAAGCGCAGGTAGTCGCCGTACTCGAACGGCCGATCCGATAGGAGCGCGAGGCCGGCGAAAAAGTTGGCGAGCGTCTCCTGGCTCGCAAGGCCGAGGATGAGGCCGGTGATGCTGCCGATCGCCAGGATGGCGGTTATGTTTATTCCGAGGAAGCTGAGCGCAAACGACACGGCAACGGCATAGATGAGGACTTTGGAGATCTTGCGCAGCAGAGGGATGAGCGAAACATCAAGCCTGACCATGCGCGAGCTCTTGCTTCCCTCCTCGTAGTACCAGCGCAGGGCCGCGCCCGTGGCCTCAGAGAGCAGGTAGCCGGCGAGCAGGGCGAAGATGGCAAGGCTGAAGGAACCGAGCAAGTCAGCCCAAAAAGCAAGGCCCTTGACCACCGAGGCGGCGTAGGTGAAGCACGCCACGAGCAGGATGAGCTCGAGCGGCCGCTTTATTGCGGCCAGGATGCGGTCGTCCAGCGTTGTTCTCGTTCTGCTCGTGAAGAATTTCGTGAGCCCGCTGAAAACAAAATAGAAAACGCGCGCTGCGGCAAACGAGGCCGCGAGCGCGACTATGGAAAGCGCTATCGCATAGGCAGTTGGGTCGAAGGGAATGAATTCCAGCACGGACATGATTTTGGAAAGAGAATTTAAAAGCGCTGGGATGAGATAAAGAGGATGTGGCCGAGGCATTCACTCCCGAAGAACAGGCGCTGCTGCGCCCTTTCGTCACCAACTTTGACAAGGATGTTTTCTGCCTGACCAACCTGCCCGAGGTTGTCAAGGGCGCGCTGTTCTCGCGCTACTCGAGGAGCGAGAAGAGCCTGCGCAGGGTGCTGCTCGACGAGTTCATCCTCAAGCCGGAGATGGGCTTCAAGGAAATCGTGGCTGTGGGCGAGGCCGCAGGGGCTGAGCAGCACATCGCGATAAGAAAGGCGGAGGAATTCTACGACAGGGTGCTCGTGGGTTTTGGCGACGACAGCGTGGCCGAGCTCGGCGGGGCGCACGTGGCGTGCGAGAACGTCAGCATCCTCGCGAGCAAGCTGCTGGAGGACGCGAGGATAGGAGTCTCCCCGCTTGAGAAGAGCACGCGGTACGTGTGGTTCCATCACAAGGAAAACGGGCGGTACAAGTACTACAGGGATCCCGAGCTCATGCAGGGACCACACGCGCGGCTCTATGAGGCAACGTGCGATTTGCTTTTCGACACGTACGCGAGGCTCATCGAGCCCGTGAGCGCTTTTGTGGAGGAGAAGTTTCCAAAGGAGGAGGGGACGAGCGAGCGAGCGTACGCGGCCGCGGTGAGGGCAAAGGCGTGCGATCTCCTCAGGGGCCTGCTGCCCGCCGGCACGCTCACCAACGTCGGCCTTTTCGGAAACGGGCGGGCGTTTGAATATTTGCTTGTCAAGCTGTACGCCAGCCCGCTGGCCGAAGCGCGCGTGCTGGCAAGCAACATTCACGGAGAACTCGAGAAGGTTATCCCATCCTTTGTCAAGCGGGCGGACAATCCGCAGGGGAAGGAAATGCAGGCGTACATCGGGGAAACAAACAAGGCGATGGAGGGGATTGCTGGAAAAATCGCGGCGGAAGCCAGGGGAGATAGGTCCGTCGAGCTGGTTGATTTTGATGCCGATGCGGAAGAGAAGGTGGTGGCCGCAATGCTGTATCCCCACGCAAATGCCTCGCTCTCCGCCTTGCGCGAGCGGGTAAGGGGCATGCGGCCTGAGGAGAGGGCCGCGATAGTGCGCGCCTATACCGCGCACAGGAAAAACAGGCGGCACAAGCCAGGCAGGGCCTTCGAGAACGCGTATTACACGTTTGACCTCTTGGGAAATTTCGGCATGTACAGGGACCTGCACAGGCACAGGATGCTCACGCAGGAAAGGCAGCTGCTCGGGTGCGCGCACGGTTATGACGTGCCCGAGGCATTGGGCGAGGCGGGCCTAGAGAAGGGATATAGAGATGCCATGGAGAGAGCGAGGGAGGCGTGGGAGGCCATCGCGGCTGACGCGCCCGTGCAGGCCCAGTACGTCGTGCCGCTGGCCTATAGAATAAGGTGGTATGTGCGGCTCAATCTGCGTGAGCTCTATCACCTTGTTGAGCTTCGGACGAGCGTGCAGGGGCACGAGGACTACAGGCGCATGGCGTTGGGGATGCTTGCCGAAGTTGAGGAAGTGCATCCGGGGCTGGTGGCGGGCATGGTGTTCGTGGACAGGAGGGAATACGGGCTCGAGAGGCTCGATGCAGAGAAGAGGCTGGAGAAGAGAGAGGAGGAGCTGAGGAAAAAATATGGTTCAGCGTGAAATCCGCCGCAGGAATCTCTTGAAAGCAGGGTTTTTCTGAATTTTTTCTTTCAGCTTCAAATCGGTTTCGACGGATTTTGTAAGCGCTTGCGGTGATAGAACGCGCTGCAGGTCTTTTTCTTCCACAAGCCTGTGGACGCTGATCGTCTGCCTCAGCGTACTCCCGCTCTTAAGGCTTTCCCGAACGAGCGCGCTCATCACGGAATAGCCGAGGTAGGGGTTGAGCGCCGTTGCAGTGACGAGACTGCCTTCGAAGAGCTCGCGGCAGCGAGCGGCGTCAGCGCGAATGCCGTCCACGCAGCAGACGCGGAACATCCTGCAGGCGTTTGACAGGAGCTCGGTGGATTCAAGAAGACTGAGCGCGATGAGAGGCGTATCCACGTTTAGCTCGAGTTGTCCTGCCTGAGTGCAGAGCGCGACGGCATAGTCGTTCGCCAGAACGCGGAAGGCGACCATCTCAACGCACTCGGGAACAGAGGGATTGACTTTGCCGGGCATGATGGAAGAGCCCGGCTCCACATCAGGCAAATGGATTTCGCCGATGCCGGTTCTGGGGCCCGTGTTCAGAAGCTCGAGGTTGTTGCTGATGCGCACGAGCGAGAGGGAGAGCGCGCGCAGGGAAGCCGAGAAGCGCGCGAATGCGCCCATATCCTGGGTGAGCTGAATGGGCTTGCCTGGTTTGAGCGGAAGGCGCGTGAGGGAGGAAAGGCGCTTTACAATGAGCGCGCGGAAGCGAGGGTGGGCTGTGATGCCCGTGCCCACCGCTGTCCCTCCGATTCCCAGAACCCGCAGCTCCATGCCGGCACCGGCAACCGCTTTCCCGTCGGCCTTCAGCGAGTCGGCCCACGCGCCGAACTCCTGCCCGAGCGTGATGGGCACGGCGTCCTGAAGGTGAGTCCTTCCCACTTTTACGATGCGGGCGAAAGCGCGGGCTTTTTTGCGGAATGACTTTTCGAGCAGCGCAAGTTCTGCGAGCAGGCGGGGGAGCGAAAGGAGAACGGCGAGGCGGATGGCGGTCGGGATGACGTCATTGCTGCTCTGCGCCATGTTCACGTGATTGTTCGGGTTGACAAAACGATAGGAACCCTTCGGCGCGCCCAGCAGCTCGTTCGCCCTGTTGGCGATGACCTCGTTGGCGTTCATGTTGAAGGGTGTGCCCGCGCCCGCCTGGAAAACGTCAAGGGGAAACTGGTCGGCGAGCTTGCCTGCAGCGACTTCGCCGCACGCGCGCACAATCGCGTTTCCAAGCCTTTTGTCCAACAGGCCAAGCCGCATGTTCGTCTCGGCCGCTGCGCGCTTGATGAGCGCGAGCGAACGTATGAAGACCGCTGGGGCGCGCCTTCCTGAAATCTGAAAGTTTGCCAGCGCGCGGGCGGTGAAAGAACCATAGTAAGCCTCTGCCGGAACCCTCACGCTGCCGAGAAAATCCTTCTCTGTGCGAAAGGCCATCTCAACACTTTCCGTATTCCTTGCAGAAAAGCTCGAGCGCGTCAATGTTTTCGGCTGGGATGACGTGCAGGCCGGCCACGCCGTAGGCCTTGAGCTTGTCTGAGGTCTCGAGCGCTATGGCCACGCCTTCGGCAACGGGATCTTTGGCCGACTTGACGCGCTTTTCGTCTTGGGGAGGAATGCTCACGCCCGGCAGGCCCTTCAGTATGTCGATGAGCCAGCCGGCGTGAAGAAGCACAATGCCCAACAGCACCTTGTTGCGGATGTCCTCCTTGTGCAGCTTTTCGTAAATTTCAAAGAACCTTCCAGCATTCTCCGGATTGAAGATGACCTGGGTTTGGAAGAACTGGGCGCCTCTCTCGAGCTTCTGCTTTGTCTTCCTGGCCTCGAACTCGAGCTGAGGAGAGTTCATGTTAATGCCTGCGCCTGTGAAGAAGCCCGGGGGCTCCGAAAAAAGACGGTGGCCGTTGAAGGTCTTGCCCGAGTTCAGCGTGCGGATGAGCTCGAGAAGGGACAGGGAGTTGAGGTGAAAAACGCCTTTGGCTTCCTTGGCGTCGCCGATGGCCGGCGAGTCGCCTGTTATGGCGAGGATGTTGCGAATCCCAAAGGCGGCTGCACCAAGAAGGTCTCCTTGTAACGCGAGCACGTTGCGGTCCCTGCAGGCCACTTGCATGATGGGCTCCTTGCCCGCCTGCTTGACCGCGATGGCCGCGGGCAAGGGGGACATCATCTGGTACGCGCCCGACATGTCAACAACATTGATGGCATCGACGCGCATGCGCTTGAGGTCTTTCCTCAAGCCGTCGAGGCTAGCGCTTCTCGGTGGATGCACCTCGCTGGTGAGGATGAACTTATTTCTCCTGAAAAGCTCTTGGAGCATGAGGCTTGATTGGAGTCAAACTTTTAAAAAATAGGCTACTTTCTTTCCCCATTCCAGGGTTGGCCCGTCATCTCTGCGAACGCGCGCGTGCATTCGGCGCTGCAGAACACGTGCCTGCGCAGCGCAACCCACTCGCCGTCAATCCACTCCTCGGTGACTGCCGTCTCGTAAGGCCTCCCGCAGCGGGCGCACGGGAAAGAGTGCGTGCTTGGCATGAACGTATTATAGCCTTTGCCGTTAAAAAAGGTTTGTGAGAAAGCTCCTTGCCATCAATTTCCTGCAGTACTTCATAGGCAGCGCGCTGGCCATCGCGCTGCCCCTGCTGCTGCTGGAGAGGGGCATTGATGTCGCGACGATAGGCGCGATTTTCGCCGCGCTGCCGGTCGTGTTCCTGGCTGCGAGAACTGTTTTCGCGGCCATCGCGGACCAGGCTGGGATAAGGAGGTTTTTCCTGCTGAACGCGGCCGCCAACGCGGGCATGCTTGTCGTCTATTACTTGGCGGACTCGCCTCCGCTGTACGCGCTCGGGAAAGTCATGGAGGGAGTGAAGGACTCGTCTTTCTGGGCCGTGGTGAGGACCGCGGCCTTCTCGGACGCGAGGGGGATGGAGGCGAGAAGCGCGGCGTTGCTTTCAGGGGTGAGGACGCTCGCCACAGCGCTGGGAACGCTTGGGGCAGGCGCGGCGATTGCGCTGTGGTCGTTCGAAGGAACGCTGCTAGCCCTGCTCGTCCTTTCGCTGCTCTTGTTTCCGCCTTCCCTGCTGCTGAAGAAGGACACCGGAAGATGGAGCCTGGGGGAAGCGGCGAGGCTCGTTTTCAGGAAGAGAAGCGCGTTTTTCTGGAAGGCGTCGCTCGCCGTCTCTCTCTACGGGCTCGCGGCGAACGCGTTGTTCGTCCTCCCGATTTTCATGAAGAGCGAGCTGGGGCTGGGGTACAAGGAAATCGGCGCGCTGTTCGCGCTGTATTACCTGCTTGGCTCTGCGGTCACGCTGTTGTCGGTGAGAGCGCGCCTGCCTTTTGGCTGGGCGTGCGCCGGGGCTTTCCTGCTGTTCTCGCCTGCCGCGGTTCTCCTGTGGAACCCGGGCTTGTTCCTTCCCTTGTTCGCGCTGCTCGCGCTCGGAGACGGGCTTGCCGCGGTCGTTTTCGAGAACGTCATCGCGAGGGCGAGCGTGGGAAATTCTTCGGTCTCGACCGACATCGCCGTGATGCACGCGCCTTTCAGAGTAATGGAGTTCGTCGCTTTCATCGGCGCGGGATGGGTGGCCCAGCACTATGGCTTCGCGCCCGTGTTCGCAGGGGCCGCGCTCGCGTTCGCACTGTTCTGCACTGTCGCGCTGAAAATAAGATGAGCTCACTCAGGAGCAGGGGGTATCCAGCCTTTTTTCTTCACCCACCAATAGACGAACAGCGTGGCGATGATGGTGGAAACGATGAGAAGGAGCAAGTACCACCAAGCGTCCTTTGTGGTAAGGCCGAAGACTGGGCTTGAGAGCGCCGTGGCAATCGTATTTGGCACGAGCACGGCAGTGCCGATGATAGTGAGATAAGTGACCACGAGCGACAACCTGTTATTGAGCACTTGCAGCTGGTTGTTGTAGATGCTCTGAAGCACCTCGAGGCCGCTCGCCAGAACCTCGCTCAGGTGCTCTGCAAGGCCGATGTTGTTGTTCACGTCAGCCGCCAGCGCGCCCAGCCTGTGGAGGATTTTGGGATTGTCAGTCAGCAGCTCGGGATCGCCGTAGCGCATGGCGTTGATCACATCGAGCGTGGCCCACATGGCGCTGAGGTAGGTGATGAGCGCGTGCTTCATGCTGTGAATCTCTGGCCCGAGAACAGTCCTCGGGGTCTTGATGTCGGTGAGGCGCTCGCTGAGCCTGTCGCCCTTCTCCTCGATCTCGCGCAGGTGGTCGAAGTTCCTGCCGTTGTTCTCGTCTATGACGCGAATGAGCACCTGGGTGACCTTGTCCTTGTGCAGCGCCCTGCGCGGGAGCTTTCTCATAAAGGTGTCGGCATAGCGGCGGAGGCGAGTGAGGCGCGCGACCTCGGCGCTGTGGACGGTCAGCACGAGGTTGCTCTTGATGAGGATGAGCAGGGGGTTGGTCTTCACTTTGAAGCCCTCCACGGTCACGGCCGGCAGGAGGAGGCCCATTTCGGTGTTGAAGTCCTCGTACGCGCTGATCTGTTTTTTGAGAAGGCGGGAGGCGAGGTCCTTCGAAAAGCCCATCGACTCGGCCGCGATCGGAGCCTCCCTGTCGAAATCAGCGGCCGCCACATCGATCCAGGCAACCGAGGCGTTTTTTATGAAGGAAGAAAATTCGCTGGCCCGCAGCCCGCTCTTCATCCCCACCGAGCCGTTCTTGAACTGGGCCACGCAGAACGCGCGCTTCTCGATGAACGCATTGTAGTCGCTGGCGCTCGGCAACGGCATGGAAAACACTATGCAAAAAGGGTTAATACGCTTTTCGCACAGAGAAGCAACGGGTGGTCGGATGAAGACGCTTAAGACCGAGGTGACCTACATAGAGAGCGCGAGCAGGCTCGAGGTGCCCGTTAGGGTATTGTACTACATTGCGCTGAGCATCATAAGCGGCTTTCTCACTCCCATAGGCGGCCTGCTTGCAGTCATTCAAGCGCTTCACGTGCTGGCCACGGGCAAGCGGAACTTGGCGCTCCACCGCTGGCTGAGGCTCATCGTCATGTACGGCTCGCGCGCCAACTACTATGCCTTCATGCTCATAGATGAGAGGCCGCCGCTCGTACCGGATTTCGAGTGAGCTAGACGGGGACAAAATCGCTCCAATCTTTTATGACGTTCAGCACGACGTGCGAGTTCGTCCTCTGCACTTCCGGAATCTCGTGAATTTTCTTGATGGTTTTGTTGAAGGCGCGCGTGTTCTCGCATGCGATGAGAAGAACCGAGTCCGTGTCGCCGGTTACATCGAATATGGCCACGACGCCCGGCAGCGAGCGCAAGCGGTGCTGTATCTCCAGCAATTTCTTGGGAATGGTCAGCTCGACGATGGCCATGAAATCATAACCGAGCTTCTCCAAGTCAAGGCGTGCGGTATAGCCTTTTATCACTCCGTCTTTCTCCAGCCTGCCCACCCTGCTTATGAGAGTGCTGGGATGCACGCCCACCCTGTCGGCAAGCTGCCTGAAAGAGCCTCTGGCATTCCGGCAGAGTTCCGAGATAATTTTCAGGTCTGTTTCGTCCAACATCCATCCACCCGAACGCAGGCCCACGCCCGTGTTTTGTATTATATGTCTAAAAATTTTTAAATATTTGTATGAATGTCTAGAAAAAATGCGAAAAAATATTTATGCATAGCCAAGAAGAACAAAAACGGGTGGTTTTGCATGGCCGTAGACACAGGCGATACCGCGTGGGTGCTCGCGGGAGCGGCGCTCGTCATGATAATGACGCCGGGCCTGGGCTTTTTCTACGCCGGCCTG
The DNA here is from genome assembly GCA_038870455.1 of Candidatus Micrarchaeia archaeon. Classification (GTDB taxonomy): domain Archaea; phylum Micrarchaeota; class Micrarchaeia; order Burarchaeales; family JACRGF01; genus JAWAFC01. The sequence goes on along the minus strand of JAWCPB010000017.1, from coordinate 856 downwards.
GTGAATAAGAGAAATCTCCTCTCGCTTCTCATGCACGCTTTCGTCATACTCTGTCTTGCCAGCCTGCTGTGGGTGGTCGTGGGGTTCTCGCTGGCTTTCGCGCCGAACGGCGGGCTCGTGGGAACGCTGGACTGGGCTTTCCTGCAGGGAGTGGGGCTCGAGCCGATCGAGAAATACTCGGCGACCATACCGGCCCTGGCCTTCATGATTTTCCAGGCCAAGTTCGCGGTCATCACGCCTGCGCTCATCGTGGGCGCGTTCGTGGGCCGCTTCCGCTTTCCGGCTTTCCTGGTTTTCATCATACTGTGGAGCCTGCTCATTTACTACCCGGTGGCGCACTGGGTGTGGGGAGTCGGGGGATGGCTGCGCGACATGGGCGTGCTCGACTTTGCAGGCGGAACGGTCGTGCACATCACCGCGGGGTTCTCTGCTCTCGCGAGCGCGATAGTCATCGGCAGGAGAAAATGGTACAAGAGCGGCGACGAGAAGCCAGCGGACATCCCCCTGGTCGTGCTGGGGACGGCGCTCCTGTGGTTCGGCTGGTTCGGGTTCAACGCGGGCAGCGCGCTGGGAGCGGGAGGCCTCGCGGCTAGCGCGTTTGTGGTGACGAACACTGCGGCGGCCGCAGCCGCGCTCACGTGGATGGTTGCGACGTGGGCCGTGAACAGGAGGCCGTCGCTCGTGGGAATGTGCATCGGCGCCGTGGTGGGCCTCGTGGCCATCACGCCCGCCTCGGGCTTTGTTGATAACAACGCCGCGATAGTCATCGGGATAGCGGCCGGCCTGGCATCCTATCTCGTGGTGTCGTGGAGGGTGAGGTCGCACATTGACGACACGCTTGACGTTTTCGCCTGCC
>JAWCPB010000016.1:0-25859 GCA_038870455.1 Candidatus Micrarchaeia archaeon | reverse complement strand
AGTTCTTGCCGAACTCTCAATTTTCTCTTTGTTAGCGTCAGCTCGAATCGCATTGACTCCAGCCGCTTCCTCTTCACCCCACAACGCCTTCTTTATCCTCTCTATCTCCTCTGGCGGCACCTTCCCTCCATCTGGCGGCAGCGAGCCGCGTGCCACCGCAATTGTTTTGACTAAATCAGGAACGATTTCCTTTAGGCGGATGCGTTGTGCATCGGTGAGCTTGAGTCCGTATTTGCTCAGCATTTCATTGAGTTTCTCATCTTTTCCTTGCACAAGATCGGCGAGCGCTTCTTCAAGCTGCTGGTAGGTTTTGTTGAGAGCCACGAGCACTTCGTTGGCTTGCCTGCCGAATTCCTCCTCATTTATCTTACCTTGTTTCAGGGAAGATTCGAGGTCTTCGAGCGAGGAGACAGCCTCCCCGTTTGCTGTCGTGACAAGCCGTTCGACCGCCTCGGCGGCTTCGGGGTTCGTTTTCTTGAGGGAATCGATCTGGTCCTTGAGCGCGCGCTGGCTTTGCTGGACTTCCTCGGCCGTGACCTTGACTTCCCCCGCCTTTTCTTCGGGCAGCACGCTCGGGGGGATGAAGGTCACTCCGTAGTCCGAAGTTATTATTTTAATGCGCGGGCCCTCGAGCTTCACATCGGTGATACTCTGTAGGAGCCTCTCAAAAGCACCCGGGCCGTGTTCTCTGTTGTAAGCATCTCGAATCTGCTCACATTTTCTCAGAGTCTCCGGGTCTTTGCCGCCGTACTTCAGGTAGCTTGCGGCGAGAAGCGCGTCTTCCATCAAGGGGTTTGTAGGTACAACCTTGTCGAGCCTCTCTCGAATAGCGTCGAGAAGCATCTGGTCGGCTTGCGGTTTTTCGAGAACCAGCCCTCCTTCGCCCATTTCAATTACCTCGTTTCCTGCAGGATTATCGCAGGGCTTGCTTTTAAGCCTTACAGGTGTGCTTTCTCAGGTCCAAAAGTAGCAGGGTGGTGTCAAAATAAATAAAACTCTGCCCCCATCTCAATCTGTGCACAGGGAGCTCCTGTTTGCTGGCATCGCGCTCGTGCTGCTCGGCTTCGCCCTCGTGGCAGCTGCTGCGCTATTTTCAAAAGAGGCCGAGTACGGCGGCGTGGTGCTGCTCGGTCCCATCCCCATCGTGTTCGGCAGCAGCGCTCGGGCTGTGTTCCTGGCCGTGCTGCTCGCGGTGCTGCTGGTGCTCATCTATTTCATGTTCTGGTTGCTCAAGCCTCTTGGTTGAGGAAAGGATATCCTATCGTTTTTAACCATCTACCGAAAGCTTGCCCCATCTGTCTGTTAACAGCTTTGGGTCTAGCTGCACCACCCAAAAGTTCTTTGATATCAACACCAAGAAGGCGTGTAGCCAATCGTATGACAGTTTGAGGATTTTTCCTCCTCAAATCTGGGAAATGGCGCAAAGACGCTACGTACGGATCATCGAATGGGAAACGTTCAAGTTTGTCCAATGTCAGATCCAAGAGTTCTAATCCATTTTTACTGGAATGAAACTGCATTATTCTTTTCTCGATTTCCGGATCGATTTTCCTATAAGCAACTCAGCCATTAAAAACCTCTACTTCGTCCCTTTCGCCATGTCTGTCAGCACACCGCGCGGGTCCTTCGCCTTCACGAACGCGCTCGCCAGCAGCACGCCTTCCGCGCCCAGCTCGAGCGCGCGCTTGACATCATGGCCGTTGCTCACGCCCGCGCCGCACAGCACGGGCACATTGCTGATGCTCTTCACCTCGCGGATTGTCTCGGTGATGACCTCGGGCTTTGCTGTGGAAACGCTCACGCCGGTCCCGATGAGCTCGGGAGGCTCGACTGCAATGAAGGATGGCTTGAGGCACGCCACGGCCTTGCTCTCAGCAGCATTCACTGTGCAGACGCAGGTTTTGAGGTCGAGGGAAAGGGCGCGCTCGATGAGCGAACGAATTTCTGCAAGACGAATTTTTTTCTCGGCGTGATTGACGAGAGAGCCCGCGCACCCGCTTGCCTTTATTCCTTCGAGCGTGACCGCGCCCGTGGCAGCCCCAGGCTGCACGTCATCAACGTGCTGGGCGAAGACAGGTATTTTGACATGTTTGGCGACGAGGGCGAGGTCGGGCGCGGGCGGAGCGACTATAATGGGCACGCCGGTGTCTTTGGCAACGGACTCGGCGATTTGGGCGAGTTCAAGCGCCTTGGGGCCCGCGCTCTCGTTATAGACTTTCAAGTTCAGGATAATCACGGGTTGCATTCAGTCACCTCGCTTCACAGGAAAATGAACTTCGTCTTTATTTCTTTGTCTATCGTGATTTCTGCTGCTTTGCCTTTTTCCGCCGCGCCCAGCTTAATGACCTTTGTTTTCCCGATTTCGCCTTCTCCCTCGCACTCGTGAATGTGGCCGCAGATGTTGAGAAGAGGCTGCTTGGCTTCGATGACCGCCCGAATGCTTTTCGAGCCGACGTGAATGCCTTCGCCCACCGTGTCGAGCAGGCCGTAGGGAGGCGCGTGCGTCAAGAGAATTGTTTTCGGGTCAATGCGGAGGCGGGAGAGGCCGGAGGTGATTTCTTCTTCAGAGTATTCCGTGGGGGTGTTGAAGGGCGTGGGATTGCTGCCCCCAAAGCCGGCAACAGCGTAGCCACCGCCCAGCGGAACTCTTTTCCCGTGAATGCCCACGCCTTTTTCCTCGAGGAGGCGGGCGACTTCAGGCGGGTCCATGTTTCCGTGAATGGCGTAAGTCCTGTCCAGGAAAGACAGCAGGTCTTGGGCGAAGGAGAGCGGCCCGTGGTTGGTGAGGTCGCCTGCAACGAGAACCGCGTCGTAAGGGTTTTTGCTGAGGCGCACGCGCAGGCGGTCGACAGTCGCCTCGTCCGCGTGAATGTCTGCGAGGGCGAGCAGCTTCATGTCTAGCCTCCTTGAATGGCTTTCACGCGCGCTTCAAAGTCCGCCTTCAGCTTTTCTGCAATAAAGTGCTTGGTGAAGGCATCGGCTTTCGCGGCAATGGTGGTTTTCGCAGCGAGCGCGCGGGCAATCCTGCCCCTCTGTTTTTTTGGGGAAGTGGAAATGAGCGGGTGCTGGAAGAGAAGGCCGTGTTTTGGAGGCCGGGCTTTGGCGCGCAGGTGCTTGAAGAGAGCCTTTTCCGCGCCTAGGATCTGGACTGTAGAGGCTGGGAGGGTGGCGAGTCGAATGAGGCCGCCTGCCTGGGCGATGAGCTTTGCAGCGAGAGGCGCGCCAAGGAGGTGGGTGAGGTTGGGGCACACTTCTTTGGCGAGGCTCTCCAGATAGGCTTCGAGCTGCCTGCGGAGCTCATAGTGAGCCCGGAGCCTGCCTGCGAATAGACGGATTTCCTCAAGGTCCTTGTTCTGCAGGTCGATGCCGAGGCTTGCCTTTGCTTTGGCTTCGAGCTCGCGCGCCTTTCCCTCGCCCACGAGCTGGGCAATTTTTGTATGGTCGAAGCGTTCTTTGTCAATCACTTCGGCGAGCGCGCAGTATTTTTCCGGGTCGTCGGCCCGCATTTCAGGGAAATATATTTTGAACCACTCGGAAAGCCTTTCGAAGAGCAGGTTGTTCGTCTTCGCCAGCTCGCCGATGGCCGAAACAGTCTGGATGAGTATGCGGTCGCGCTGGACGAAGGCTTCCTTTACTCCCAGGCGCGCTTTCTCGAAAAGCTCCTCCCTCTGCATAAGGTGGATTTGTCTGGAAGGGATTATAATCATTCACTTCGCTTGTCTGTTCCCAGATAGATGTCAACTCTGACGCTCTGGAGTTCTAATTTTTCCACAGGTCTCTGCTCGCTCGGCTTGCAGTCCTCCTGAAAAGGCGGGCATTCGTACTCAATCTCCTTTTCTGGGTAATACCCTACGGCAGAGATGCGTTTTTCGCCCAGAACAACTTTCACCCAGCCAGGGCCCTGGATGGTGGATATGTAAGCCCGCACATAAGCCTCGCCAGTGTCAAAATTGTAGGCAAAGGAGCTCACATTCTGATAATTAACCGTCAGAGTTCCGCTGATAATCAAAAATTTTCCTGTAGCTGCTACACTGCTCTTGTCATCCCATTGTTCCCAGTAAACAAATGGATTTGCCTGCGTGTGCTGCGGGGCTGCCACCGTTAAGGGAACATCGTGGCCGAACGGATCCCTGTATGCTTCCGGCGAGCAGATGGAATAATAGTCGCCCGAAACCCTGTAATACGCCTCCTCATTTAAAAGCAAAATCTCTGGCGTTCCTATCACGCCCGTCTCGGTGCGGGCAACGATGCTATCCGCAGTTCTCATCCTCACCAGTACCCCGCTCACCTCCTTTGTCTTGCCGTTGGATATGACTTTAATGGGCGCGGCTGACGGAATTTCAAACAGTCCAGTGTACATCTCTCTATAAATTTTTTCTCCGCCGCAGCCCCATACTTTCGGCATCATGAGGAGAGCCGTGCTTTCCAGAAGATACTTCAGAAATGTCCGCCTGGGAATGTGGAGCGGTTCGGCTTTCGGCCCCGACTTGCTCTTGTGCACGGTCATCAGTAGGGAAGAGGTGATTTAAAAGCTTGCCCCCCGATAAACAGGCTTGATGCAGGAAAGGATTTGGGAGATCGCGCTCAAGCGTTGTTTCCTCATTCAGGCAGCCGAGATTTACAACCCTCCCGGCGGCTTTTATGACTTCGGGCCGGCCGGCGCGGCGTTAAAGAAGAAAATAGAGAATGCGTGGAGGGACTTTTTCGTAAAGAGGGAAGGCTTTCTTGAGGTGGAGACGACCGCTTTCCTACCCGAGCCTGTGCTCAAGGCGAGCGGGCATGTCGCGCAGTTCGCCGACCCGCTCGTGGAATGCACGAAGTGCAGGAAGCGCTTCCGGGCCGACGAGCTCATCCGCGACCACATCGGCAAGCACAGGGAAGAGTATAAGAAGAAAAAGCCCGAGTGGGCGAGCGTCAGGACGGAAGGCGTGCCGGTCGAGGAGCTGACGAGAATAATCGGCGAGATGGGCGTGGCATGCCCGGAGTGCGGGGGAGCGCTCGCCGAGGCGAAGCCTTTCAACCTCATGTTCAAGACAAACATCGGGCCAGTGGAGGGAAACACGGCGTACGCGAGGCCGGAGACCGCGCAGGGAATATTCCTTGATTTCCACAGGGTTTTCCGGGCTCACGGCTCAAAGTTGCCTCTCGGTATTGCGCAAGTGGGCAGGAGCTTCAGGAACGAGATTGCCCCGAGGCAGGGGCTGCTGAGGCTGAGGGAATTCACGCAGATGGAGCTCGAGTACTTCTTTAATCCAAGCGAACCCGGTCACCCCCGCTTCAAGGAAGTGGAGAACGAAGTCCTCAGAATATACACGAGGGAAGAGCAGGCAAACGACTCGCAGAAAGTGACCGAGGTGACCGCGGGAGAAGCGGTGAAGAGCGGCTTGGTTCCAAACGAGATAATGGCGTATTTCCTTGTCAGGGAAGCGCAGTTCTATGACTCGATGGGCGTAAAGGGCCATCGCTTCAGGCACATGCTGCCGGAAGAGACGCCTCATTACTCGAAGGGAAACTTCGATCTGGAAGTACAGACTTCCTACGGGTGGATTGAAACGATTGGGACGGCTTACAGGACGGACTACGACCTCTCATCCCACGCAAGGGCGAGCGGCAAGGAAATAAGCGTTTTCATCGAGGAGGGAAAAAAGAAGATTGTGCCGCACGTGGTCGAACCTTCTTTCGGGGTGGACAGGCTATTCTGGTGCGTTCTCGAGGCCGCTTACAGGAAGGGAGGCGGGGCGGAGGGACGGGACTGGGAGTGGTTCGACTTTCCTGCAGCCATTGCGCCCTTCGAGTGCGCGGTGCTGCCTCTCATGAAGAAGGACGGGCTGGCCGAAAAGGCGAGGGAGGTTGTCGGAATGCTGCGCGCCGAAGGCTTTAACGCGTTGTACGACGAGAGCGGAAGCGTTGGAAAGAGGTACGCAAGAATGGACGAGGTGGGCGTGCCGTACTGCATCACGATTGACTACGAGACGCTGAAGGACGAGAGCGTGACCATTCGTTTTAGGAATGACGGAAAGCAGGAGAGGATAACATGGAGGGAGTTGCCTGGGAAACTGCACGCTTGCATAAAGCAGAACAGGCTCACCGCATGAGGTGGTTCGGATGACTAGGCTGAAGGGGTTTAAGCTGTATTTTTCAAAGGCGCTGAAAATGCTGCGCGCGCCTTTTCCGAAGGGGAAAAAGACCAAAAAGAAGTAGCTACTGCTCTATTATCCTCTCTTTTACTTTCATCCCGAAGTGCCTTGCCGCTTCTTCCTCAACTCGAACGAGGACGGCATCGCCTTTCTTGAGGGCCGCAACGCTCTCGCTGCCTTTCGGGGTAAGCACGCGGATTGTCTCGGCATCTTGAACAATGGCTTTCACCGGCTTGCCGGCTGCCTCAGCCTCGATGAGCAGCATGGGCCTCCACTCGATTTTGTTCCTCACAACTGCAGCCTTACGCGTGCTCCCGTCCCTGGCCACGATGAGCACTTCGTCGCCCGCCTTTACTTCGCTGAGGTACTTTGTTCTGCCGTCCGCCATGAGCGTGTAGAGCGAGACCGCGCCGCAATTCACGCGAAAGGGCCTGGAGGCGACGTGCGGGTTTTCGCTTACCTCGGCTTGCATGAGAAGCAAGCCGCTGGCCGCGGAGCCCACGAGCATTCCCTCGTCTTTCGTCATGAGCTCGGCCGTGTCGATGCACGCCCGCCCTCCCATGCCGACTTTCCTGACTTCCTTGATTATGGCAGGAACGATTTCAAGGCGTTCGCCGCTCGCAAGAAACTTGAGTATTTCCTTGAGCTCGCTCTCTTTTGGTTTCGAGAGAAAAACTCCGTCCACTCCCTTCTCGAGTGTCTGAAAAGCAACTTTCGCCTCTTCCGCGTCCTTTGCTTCAGCAATGATTTTAATTTTCTTGGCCAGCGCGACGAGGTTTTCGAGGGGAATGACCTTCCAGTTGGGGCAGGAGATGAAGACGCGTTCCGCGCCTTTCTTGTCGAGTTCCTCGACTTTCTTCAGGTCTTGAAAACTTGCTACAGCAACGGTTTCCCCGGAAGCCTTTTCCCTCAGCTTTACCCCGTATGTTTCGGCGAGCCGCTTGTCCTCCACCCAAACTTCCTTCATCGCAGCTCACCGAGCGCGTCCTCCACGCCTTTGCCCTTGTGCACGATCGCAGCAATGGCTCTCGTCATCTTGGTGGGGTCTTTCGCTTGGAAGACGTTTCGGCCGAGGCTCACTCCGCTTCCGCCTGCCTGGATGCTTTCATGAACCATGTGAAGAACGTCTCTCGGATTCTCGCTCTTCGCCCCGCCCGCGATGACAACCGGCACGCCGTTCGCGGACTTGACTGCATACTCGAAGGCCTTCCTGCCGGGATAGGGGACTTTGATGATGTCCGCGCCGAGCTCCACGCCCGCCCGGACGCAGATGGGCACGTGCTTCTCAATCTCTTCCTTCTTGATGTTCGGCCCCCTTGCGTACATCATCGCGAGCAGGGGCACGCCCAGCTCGGCGCATTCGCGTGATATTTCGCCAAAATCCCTGAGCATTTCTTTTTCCCCAACCGCGCCCATGTTCAGCTGGAGGCTCACGCCGTCCGCGCCGAGCGCGAGCGCTTCCTTAACGGTTCCCACGCGAACCCTGTCTCTCGCGTCGATGGAGAGCGCGGTCGAGCCGTTCAGCATGATGAGCAGGCCGATGTCGTCTTTGATGAAGCGCGCGTTGCCCTTATGCACGAGCACGCTGTCCGCCCCGCCAAGCGCGACCTTGTGCACGATGCCCGCGATGTCCTCGAGGCCTTCAGGGCCCATGCTGAGCCCGTGGTCCATGGGGATCATGACCACCCTGCCGTCACCGCCCATTATCCGGCGTAGCCTGATTTTTTTCCCGTTCATAAGACCACCCATGAGAGTGAATTTGCACAATTAACACGGCAATCTTTAAATTCCCCTATGTTCGAAGGAAAGCATGGTGCTGCTTGACGTCCGGCCGCTGAAGCTTTCTTTCGTCAAGGGAGGGCTTTTTCTCGGGAAAAAGAAGCTCAAGCCCAGCGTGCGCACGCTCAGGGAACTGCAGGACGTTGTGCAGGACATCCGCTTTCTCGTCGAGGCCGACCAGGACATGCGGTGTTACTTCATGTATAGGGACCTCTATCCTCCTCTCGCAGAAAAAGGCCTCAGATACGATATAACAATACTCCCTCCTATTCGGCTCGGCAAAGAATTCAACAAGACAATGGGTCACTATCACCCAGAGGCGAGGGAAGGCCTTTCCTACTGCGAGTTGTATGAAGTGCTGCAGGGAAGGGCGCACTATCTTCTGCAGAAGAGGGAAGGGGGGAAAATAGCTGATGTGCTGCTCGTGCGCGCGCGGAAAGGAGACGCTGTGCCCATTCCGCCGAACTACGGCCACATCACAATAAACCCGGGGAAAACCCCTCTCGTGATGGCGAACCTGGTGGCGCGGGACTTCGAATCCATTTACCAAGACTACCTCAACATGAGGGGAGGGGCTTACTACGAGCTTGCGGACGGTTCTTTCAGGCAGAATCCAATGTATGGGAAGCTTCCCGAGCTGAAAGTCATTGATGCTGCAAAAAGGTGGGGAAGACAGAACATTCTGGCGAGGTGCCTCTCTCACCCTGAAGAATTCGCTTTCCTGCTCGACCCGAGCAAGTACCCGCCCATGAGAGACTAGGCCAAGCGCTTTCCGAAGCCTGTCCTCGCCAGCACCTGTCCGTCTTCGAAAACAAGCTCGCCCCTGAGAATGGTTTTCTCCACCTTTCCAGTCAGCTCCCTTCCCTCGAAGGGAGACCACTTGCATTTTGTCTGGAGCTCGTTGCCCCTCACAATCCACTTCTCGCCCGCATCAACCAGAACGAGGTCGGCGTCTTTTCCGACAGCAATCTCTCCCTTGCTTTCGAAGCCGAAAACCTTTGCCGGGGACGAGCAGGCCATCGCAACAAAACGCTCGAGCTTGATGCGCCCTCTCTTGGCCGCGTCCGTGAAGAGGGAAAGGGTGGTCTCGAGACCGGGCACGCCGCTCGGAGAATCCGCATAGGCCTGTTCCTTCTCCTCCCTCGTGTGCGGCGCGTGGTCTGTCGCGATGCAGTCAATGCGCTCAAGAGCGTCCCAGAGGCCCGCAACATCCTTGGGCTCGCGCAAGGGGGGATTCACTTTTCCGTAGTTGCCGAGTTTCTCGATGTCTCTCGTGGAGAGAAAGAGGTGGTGGGGAGTTACTTCAACCGACAGGCCAGAGGCTTTGGCGGCTTCGACTTCTTCCTTTGTTGTCGCGTGGCAGAGGTGAGTCTTCCGCCCGAGTTCCCGAGTCCAGCGCGCGGCTTTTTCCACTGCCTTGAGCGCGCACTCTTTCGGCCTCAGCAGATGATGCATCGCCGCGCTCAAGCGCGTTCCCTCCCTTGCCTTCAACGCGGCCTGCATGCATTCCTCGTCCTCGGCGTGAACGGCGAGAGGCTTGTCGCGGGGGAAGCCTGCAAAGTGCTTTCTCGCCTCTTCCTCCCTTGCTGCCAACGCGCCCGTGCTGTGGCCGAGATACGCCTTGAGAAAAGGAGGGGAGGTTTTCTCAACTTCAGCGTGGTTTCCGTTGACCCCGCCGAAATAAAGCGCGTAATCACACACGGCCTTGCTTTTGGCGAGCTCGAGCTTTTCCTGCCAAGCAGCTTTTGTTGTCGTGGGAGGTTTCGTGTTTGGCATGTCAATGATTGTTGTCACTCCGCCGGCGAGCGCGGCGCACCCGCCCGTGTGGAAGTCTTCCTTGTGAGTGAGGCCCGGCTCGCGGAAATGCACATGAACATCAATAAGGCCCGGAAGGAGAAGAAGTCCTGTCGCGTCAATCGTCTCCTCACTCTCTTCAATCCTGCTCGCCACCCTTGTTATCTTCTCTCCTTCAACGAGCACGTCGGCGCGGACGAGCTTTCCTCCCACGACTGCCCTCGCGCCGCGAATGAGCATGTGCATCACACCGGAATCCTCTTGCCGCTCGCGTCCCTCGCGGTTTTCCCGAAGTCGGCCATGTGCTTGACCGTTTCGCCCGTGAAGACGGGCCCGTGCCGGCACACGAGAAAGCCGTCGATTGCGCACGCGCCGCACACCCCAAAGCCGCACTTCATGTGCCTCTCAAGGGAAAGCTGGCAGGGAATGCCCGCCCTGTCGCAAATGCGCAGCACGTCAGCCATCATTCTCTCGGGTCCGCACGCGTACACGCAGTCGGGCTTTTCCTTCGCCACGTAAGCCTCGAGCGCGCCCGTGACAAAGCCCTTGAATCCCTCGCTCCCGTCGTCCGTCGCGACTATCGTCTCGCACGGCGGGCGGGCGAGCAGGGCGCTCTTCGTCCGCGCTCCCACGAACGCGCACGCCTCGATGCCTTGTTTTTTCGCTTCCTTGACGAGGAACCTCATGGGCGCGAGGCCCGTCCCGCCCGCCACGAGCGCGATTTTTTTTCCTTGGAGGCGGAACCAGTTTCCGTAAGGCCCTCTGACCCACATCCTGCCGCCCTCCTTGAGCTTGAACATCTCGCTTGTCACGGCCCCTCTGTTCGCGATGGTGAGCGTGAAGGGCTCGTCGTCCGCGATGCTCATGGGCCTCTCGCCCACGCCCGGCAGCCAGGCCATGACGAACTGGCCCGGCCTGCTCTCCAGCTTTCCTTCGAAAACAAGGGTCTTCACCCTCTCCGTCTCGGCTATGACCTTGTCTATTTTGAAGACCCTGTAGAGTTCGTTCATTCCTCCAGCCTCAACTCTTCTATCTTCGAATATCCGTTTTCCTGCATGAACCTGTCTATGCCGTCGCTGACCGCCTTGAACGCGCCCAGCCCGTGCCAGATGAGCGCGCTGCCGATGCCCACCGCGCTCGCGCCCGCCATGAGGAACTCCACCGCATCCTCGCCCGTGAGTATTCCCCCCATGCCGATGATGGGTACATCCACCGCCCTCGCGATGTCATAAACGCACTTGACCGCGATGGGCTTTAAGCCCGGCCCGCTGACTCCGCCGAACTTGTTTCCGAGCACAGGTTTTCTCGCGTGAATGTCTATTTTCATGCCGGGTCCGAGCGTGTTCACCGCGGTTATGCCGTCCGCGCCCGCCTCCGCGCACGCCTTGGCGATGGCCGCTATGTTCCTGACATTCGGGGACAGCTTGGCGAACACTGGGGCCTTCACGGCCTCCTTCACCCTGGCGATGACTTCCGCGGCCGCTTCCGGGGAATCGGCGAAAAGAATGTCGCCTTTTGCAGCGTGCGGGCAGGAGAGGTTGAGCTCGATGAAGTCCGGCCTTGCCTCGGAGATTCCTGCCGCCACCTTGGCGAAGTTTTCCGGCGAATCGGCGAAAACGCTTGCGATGAGCGGAACCCGGCTCATCCGCTTGTATTCCTTGAGTTCGGCGACAGTCTCTTCAACGCCGGGATTGCTGAGGCCCACGGCATTCATGACGATGTTATTCCAGTGGATGACCGCGGGCAGCTCGTGGCCTTTCTTCGCCTCGAGGGAACAGGACTTGCTCGTGACCGCGCCCGCGCCGGCCCGCGCGCACATGGCGAGCGACCCCGCGCTCACTCCAAGATAGCCGGAGCAGAGCACGGTTGGGTTGGGCAGCTTCACTCCGCACAACTCCACCCCGGCCAATCTTCACACCCTTGCGCCTTTAATGTAATTGAGCACTTTATCTTTTTGCTCGCCGGTTATTTTTCCGTTCTTTTCAAGCACGTCCAGCACTCCGCTGAGCTTGAGCAGGGCGTGCAGCCTGTAGCCTCCTCTCTCCAGCGCCTCCGCGCCCCCCTGTTCCCTGTCGATGACGACCACGACATCGCGGACTTCGAGGCCCGCGTTCTCAAGCGGCCTGATGACCTCGAACTTGCTTTCGCCCGTCGTTATCAGGTCATCCACGACTATGATGGTCTCCCCCCTACTCCACACTCCTTCGATGAGCTGCGCCGTTCCATAGCTTTTGGCCTCCCTGCGCGCGTAAATCATAGGCTTGTCCGTCTCGAGGGAAAGGGCCGTGCCGATGGGCAGCGCCGCGTACGGAACGGCGGCTATCTTGTCGAACTCGAGTTTCGCCACGAGGCCGGCGAGCTCCCGGGCGACCAGCCTGAGAACCCTGGGGTGAGAGGCAAGAATTCTAAGGTCGATGTAGATTGGCGAGACCATCCCGGACTTGAGGCGGAACTCTCCGAACTTTATGCAGCCTATCTTGTGCAGCTCGAAAATCAGCTCCTCGCCCGCCATGCCCCACACCGCGTTTTCTTCTCCTCCACAATTTAAATAGTTTGTTCAATAAGTGTGGCTCGTGAAGAAGCCGAAGCAAAAGCCCGTCGTTGGAAAAAGGGAGAGGAGGGCCGAACAGCTTCTGCTCGAGCTCCGTTCTCCCGAAGCCGGCGCGCGCGCTGCCGCGGCAGCCGAGCTCGGGGAGGTCGGCCTCCCGAGCCTCGTTCCCCACCTCATCCCGTTGCTTGAAGACCCTTCCTGGAGCGTGCGGCTCGCCGCGCTCAACTCCCTTGGGAGGATAAACACCCGGGACTCGCGCGCGGCCATCCTCCGGCGCCTCGGCGACCCCTACGCGCGCGTGCGCACCGAGGCCGTCCGCTGGTGCGGCAGGCTGAGGATGGGCGAGTCGGTTGATTCCCTCTGCCGCATCCTGCTTGAGGAAAAGCTTCCCTACATTCGATGTGCTGCCACAGAGGCCCTTGGCGAGATCGGCAGCGCCAAGGCCGTGGGCCCGCTCGTGCGCATTCTCAAGGGCAGCGAGCACGCCTCGCGCATCTGCGCGGCGCAGGCCCTGGGCAAAATCGGCGGTCCCGCTGTCGTGCGCGCGCTCGAGGACGCGCTCAAGGACAGGAGCGACGAGATAAGAAGGGAAGCGTCCACCATCCTCCGCGCGCTCGGCGCGCCGCACACGCCTCACCCTCCGGCGCGCAGCAGGAAAAGGCGGCCGGGTCGGTAGTTATTCCTTCCTCAGCCTGTTGAACCTCTCGTTGAACTCGCGCGCGGATTTCACGGGATCTTCTGCGTTGAGAATGCTCCTGCCAACATTGATGAGCAGGTTTTCGCCAGCGCTCCGGATGACCCTCTCTTCATTGCCTCCCTGTGCGCCCACTCCCGGCACGAGGAAAATCGTTTCGCTGCCGACAATGGCCCTAATCTCCTCAAGCTCCCTGCCCGCCTGCGTCGCGCCCACCACAACCCCATCGCCGCCCGCTTCCCTCACCTCTCGCGCAATCCAGCGATAGGCAGGAATGCCTGCCACCTTGCCTTTCATGAAGTGCCTGGCCTCCGGGTTGCTCATCAGGGTCAGCACAAATACGCCGAGCTCTTTCTGGTGCGCGAGCTCCACGCCCTCCCGCACGTTGCCCGCGAAAGGAGAGAAGGTGAGCGCGTCAAAGCCCGCCTCCTTAATCCAATATACTGAGGCGGCGTTGCTCGAGCCTATGTCACTGAGCTTGATGTCGAGGATGGAGAGCAGGCCCTGCCTGTGGATGACGGCGTTGAGCTTCTGGAATTGCTTCAGGGAGAAGGGAAAGACGAACTGGAGGTTCGCCTTCGCGGCGCAGCAGCTGGCGCCTGCTTTCTCAACCACGTCAATGCAGTAGGCCAGCATGCCGTCCGTAATGTCCTTGCCCGCGTATTTTTTCGGAAGGGGCCGCATGCCCGGGGGCGCGGGGTCGAGCCCCAGACAGAGAATGCTGTTCTTTTCCTTCCTGGCCTTCACGTATTTTTCAAGAAATTTCACGCCACCACCCCTCGCGCCTCAACTCTCCTCTTCGTGTCGAGCGTTGCCAGCGCGAACACTATCAGAAAGACTATCCCGAGCGCGAGCACGAGAATCGGGTTGAAGATGAACACGGGCACCTGCCACCTGAAGATTGCTATCGTGTCGAGAATGGCGCCTATGTTGAAGAAGATGTGCAGGAGTATGGCGATGAACACGCCCGGAACGAAGCCCAGCTGCGCGTAGCGCACCAGCTCCGGCCTGCTCTTCATGTAGCCCATGACCACGCCGGCCGCGCTCGTGAAGCTTCCGTGCGCCAGCGAGTTGAAGAAAGAGCGGTAGAGAATGAGCGCGATCCAGGCGCGGATTCCCCACTGGAACGGGTTGGCCTCGAGCGCGAAGTAAAACCAGTTTTCGATGAACGAGAAGCCCACGCCCGCGGCAAACCCGTAGAGCAGGCCATCAAGCGCGTCGTCCATCTCATGGTGGCCGGCGAGCACGACCACGCCCGCCCCCTTGAGCACTTCCTCGACGACGGGCGCGAGCAGCGCTGTTCCCAGAAGCACCGCCCCGACGTCGCCGCCGACCCTCGCCTCCCCGAAGAGCGCTTCGACAAAGCCTGTTCCGACAGTGTTTATTATGAAGGAAAGAAACGCTGCCAGCACGCCCCACATGAACGCGCTGGCGACAAAACGCAGTGGCTCCCTCTCGTAATAGTCCGCAATCCACGCGGCGACGATATACAGCAGGGGCATGACGAGCGCGCTCATTCCGGAGATGACGAAAACGCGCAGCCCCACGTCCGCGCCCAGCAGCGACATGGACTGCGAGAAGATGAGCGAGACGAGGACGAGCCCCCCGGCGAACTCGAGCGCCCAGAAGAGCGGGTTGAGCAGGACGTCGGCGAGCGCTTCCTTCAACGGCCTTCCCCTCACGACAGGGAACACGAGCGTGCGCAGCGTGTATTCCCCTGGAATGAGTTCGCCCTCGTCCCTCCTCCTGTAGGCCACATCAACCACCGCGAAGAGCAGGAAGGCGAGCAGGATGGCCACGATGGGCACGACGAGAACATACGCCCGGACGAGCACATCGCGCACGTTCTTCTCCAGGTAAGCCTGCCACTTTTCCTCAAGGGAAAACTCGTATCCTGACACATTGCCGCCGGCCTCCACCCCGACCAGCGCGTACCGCATCGTCCTCACGTTCTCGTTCCAGTAATCAAACTCGACCTCGAAGGCGAAGCTCCGGGCGCTCGCCGGCGGAACCTCGCCGAGGCTCTTGTAAACCACCCACCTGGCCGGTTCTCTCACGGCGAAGTAAACCGCGAGCGGCTCGTTTCCAGGGTTCTTCACGAGCGCGGTAATCGACACGGTAGAGCGCGATTCGTTGAAGAGAATCTCTTCCTTCGTGTCGGTGATGTTGGCGTCAAGCGGCCTGCCGGAAACCTGCTCCGGCGTGAAGGCGGTGGGAATGGCGGCGAATGCCGCGGGAAACAGCGCGAGCAGGAAAACAGCAAACCAGGTTCCCGCGCCCCTCATCTTATCCCCCATGCATTCGGCACGCTTGCTTTTAATAGTTATTCGCCGTAATAACCGCATGGCGCCTTTCGGAGGCCGTGAATTCAGGAAGCCAGAGCTCAGGAAAGTCTCTGACGTAGAATGGGAGATAGGCAGCGACTTCAAGCCGGGCATGCGCGTTCCGGCGCGCGTCATCGCAACTCAGAAGCTCATCAATGAAATGGACCTGCAGGTGTACGACCAGATAACCAACGTGGCTACCCTCCCGGGAATCATCAGGCACGCCTACTGCATGCCGGACGGGCACAGCGGCTACGGCTTTCCCATCGGCGGCGTGGCCGCAATGGACCTTGAGGGCGGAGTCATTTCCCCAGGGGGAATAGGTTTTGACATAAACTGCCTCGCCGGAAGCACGCGCGTTCTCACCGAACACGGCTGCACGCGAAGCATCAGGGAGCTTGTGGAGGAGCGCGCACACGAGGAGCTGCCCTGCATAAATACGAGGAAAAAGAGGGAAGAACTTGCCCGCATCGCGCTTTTTCTTAAAAAAGCGCCTGATGGAAAAAAGGTTTTCAGGCTTACCACACGGACTGGACGCACCATCGTGGCGACGGGCGACCACCCTCTCCTGACACCGAGTGGCATGAAACCTGTGCGCGACCTGTCTTTTGGCGGCAGCGTCGCGGTGTTTCCTTTTCAGGGAGTGGAATACGAGCGGCCTCCGTCGTTCGCCATTGCCAGCGAGCATGATATCAAATGCATTGACACGGCATTGGATAAGCAGGCTGCAGTCAAGGAACTCAAGGACAAGGGCCTTCTTCCCCTGCGCGCGGACTCTCCCGCGCTTCCTTATCTCATAAAACTCTTGGCGTACAACATGGGCGATGGGACGCTTTACGAGAACGGGAGAAAGTCATTCACCGCGTTCTACGGCCAGCGCGGGGACCTTGAGCGGATGAGGAAAGACCTTAAAAAAATAGGCTTCACGCCCACAAGAGTCTATTCGCGCAGGCGAAGCCACCGGATAGACACGCGCTACGGCCGTGTGTCCTTCACCGCTGTAGAGAACAGTTTTTATGTTTCTTCAAGAGGGCTTTATCTCCTGCTTCGTGCTATGGGCGCGCCGGCAGGACGCAAAGCAACGCAGGCGTATGTGCTGCCGGCCTGGCTTTTCCGCCTGCCGCTGTGGCTCAAGAGGCTGTTCCTGGCGAGCTATTTCGGGGCAGAAATGAGCGCGCCGAAAACCATGACCGGCCACAGCCACACGTTTTACATGCCGGCAGTTTCGGTGAACAAGGCCGAAGCGCTCGAAGGCAATGCCAGGAAATTCCTCAACCAGCTCGCCAGCCTCCTCTCAGAATTCGGGGTGAAAAGCGCCGAGCCCGCTTACGTGGACGATTACAAAAGCGCACGCGGAGAACGCACGGTCAGGCTGCGGCTGGCCATAGACGGCACTCCGGAAAACCTGATTGCGCTTTATGAAAAAATAGGCTTCGAGTACCACGCAAAAAAGCGCGCACAGGCAAACCTCGCCGCGCACTACCTCCGCTGCAAGCAATGCCTCATAAGGCAGCGCGAGAAAGCCGCCGCTCTGGCAATGGAGATGCGCGAGACAGGAATATCCGTGAAGGAAATTGCTCACGCGCTCGAGCCATACGAGGTGAATGAGCGCTTCGTATTGCGCAGCATTTACGAGGGGAGAGCGAGCGCGCCGAGGATAGGGAACGAAGCTCAGTCGTTTGAAGAATTCCGTAAGCGTGCCACGCGCGGCTTGGGCGCAAGCGGCGCAGCGTGGGACAGGATAGAGCGAATAGAAGAAATTGAGTTTGGTGAAGAAGTGTATGACTTCACGCTGGCGCACGCGAGCCATGATTTTATAGCAAACGGCCTCGTCGTTTCGAACTGCGGCATGCGCCTGTGCCTCACCAACCTCACCCTCGACGATGTTAAGCCAAAGCTCAAGCAGCTCGTGGATGAGCTCTTCAGGAGGGTGCCCGCGGGCGTGGGCTGCACGGGCTTCGTCAAGCTCTCGAAAAACGAGTTCAGAGAAGTCATCGAGCGCGGGGCGCAGTGGTGCGTGGAAAAGGGCTATGGCTGGAAGGAAGACCTGGAGAGGACTGAGGAGGACGGGTGCATTCAGGGCGCGGACGCGGGCAAGGTGAGCGCGAAAGCCATTGACCGCGGTTTCAACCAGATAGGCACGCTCGGCTCAGGCAATCACTACCTGGAAATTCAGGTCGCAAAGCCCGAGGCCGTTTATGACGAGAAAACTGCAAAGGCCTTCGGCATCACCCTGCCCAACCAGATCGTGGTCATGTTCCACTGCGGGAGCAGGGGGTTCGGCCACCAGGTCGCCTCGGATTACCTTGAGCTCTTCCTGCGCGTGATGGAGAAAAAGTATGGAATAAAAATTCTCGACAGGGAGCTGGCGAGCGCGCCCTTCAACTCCCCAGAGGGGCAGGATTACTTCGCCGCCATGAAGTGCGCCGTGAACATGAGTTTTGCCAACAGGCAGGTCATCCTCCACCGCATCCGCGAGGTTTTCTCAAGCGTCTTCGGCAGGGACGCCGAGTCGCTGGGCCTTCACCAAGTGTATGACGTGGCGCACAACATAGCGAAAATAGAAGAGCACACGGTGAATGGCGAGAGGAAGAAGGTTCTCGTTCACAGGAAGGGCGCCACGCGCTCCTTCGGGCCCGGCAGGGAAGAGATTCCGCCCGTCTATCGGGCGATCGGCCAGCCGGTCATAATAGGCGGCAGCATGGAAACAGGCTCTTACGTCCTTCTCGGCACAAAGACCGCCGAAGAGAAGACTTGGGGCTCCACCGCGCACGGGAGCGGGCGCTCGATGAGCAGGACGAAGGCAAAACACCTTTTCAGGGGAGACCAGCTGCAGAAGGACCTCGCCGGCCGGGGCATTTACATCCGCTCGGTTTCGTTCGCGGGCTTGGCTGAGGAAGCGGGCGCGGCCTACAAGAGCATCGACGAAGTCATCGAAGCGACTCACCTCGCGGGCATTTCAACGAAGGTTGTCCGCCTCGTTCCCATAGGCAACGTAAAGGGCTAGCCCATGCCTTTCAAATACCTGGAGGGCTTTACCGTTGCTGACGTGGCTTTTCAGGCGTCAGGAAAAACCCTCCCAGAACTCTTCTCTTCAGCCGCTGCCGCCACTGAAAGCGTCATGGCCAAGCTTGAAACGATAAAGCCCCGCGTCTCCCGGACAATCCGCCTCGGCCGGCCTTCTCTTGACGAGCTTCTCTACGCTTTCCTCAGCGAGCTCGTTTTCCTCAAGGACGCGAAAGGCCTTATTTTTTCCGGCTTCAAAGTGAAGATAAAGGAAGAAAGGGGAAAGTGGCTGCTTGAGGCAACCGCTCGGGGCGAGAAACTCGATCCGCAGAAGCACGCGCTTCTCATGGACGTGAAGGCGGTGACGATGCACAAGTTCGAGCTGAAGAGGACGAGGGCAGGGTGGACAGCACGCGTTATTCTTGATGTCTGAAAGCAACCTTAATATACTTCCTCACCCATATATTTACGTCGTAAAACTCCTTGGGAACGGGTTTAAATCCTTAGCCTGCGATAGAGGGGCGGGCGACAGCAGGAGAAGGGAAATGGAGCTCATCAACATTCCAAGCGAGCGCGTGGCAGTGCTTGTTGGAAGCAACGGCGAGACGAAACGAAGGGTTGAGAGAATGGGGGGCGTCAGGCTCAAGGTCGGCAGGGAGGGCGAGGTCGAAATACGCGGAAAGGACTCCTACGGCGAGTGGAGGGCGAAGGAAGTGGTGCGCGCCATCGGCAGGGGCTTTTCTCCAGACAAGGCGACCAAGCTCTTTGACGAGGATTATTACTTCAAGGTCATCGACCTCAAGGACATCCTTGGTTCGGACAAGGATGTCGTCAGAACAAAGGGGCGCATCATCGGCGAGGGGGGCAAGGCCAGGAGAATCATAGAGGAGCTCAGCGAGGCCGACCTATGCATCTACGGCAACACCGTGGCGATCATAGGCCGCCTCGCCGAGTTGAGCCTCGCCGAAGAGGCGGTGAGCGCGCTCATCAGGGGGGCTTCGCACACGCGCGTGTGGTCTATTCTCGAAAAAGGGCGCAGGCGACTCAAAGAGGAGCGCGCCAGGCTGTGGGAAGCTTCTGGCGAGCATGTTCGCGGGTGAACGAATGGCTGAAGAGAAAGTCGCGGAAGAGATTTTCAAGGAATTCAAGGAGCACAGCGTGGCCGAATTCTTTCGCAAGAACAGGCAGATGCTGGGTTTCTCTGGCAAGGTCCGCAGCCTCACCACGATCGTGCACGAATACGTCACGAACTCGCTCGACGCCTGCGAGGAAGCCGGCATCCTGCCCAACATCACGGTGAAAATTGAGGTCCTTCCAGACGAGCATATCCGCGTGACTGCCGAGGACAATGGGCCAGGCATCCCAAAGGAGCACATTGGGAATGCGCTTGGCATGATGCTTTCGGGCACGAAATTCCACCGGTACATGCAGCAGAGGGGCCAGCAGGGAATCGGCGCGAGCGGCTGCACGATGTTCGCCCAGATGACGACAGGCAAGCCCGTTCACGTAAAGAGCGGCACGGGCAGCGGAACGGTTTACGAGTGCGACCTCAGCGTGGATGTCAAGACGAATTCCCCGAACATCTCAAACCTCACGGAGTCCCAGGATGACTTCAGGGGCGTCTCGGTGAGCGCGGAGTTCGCCGAGGTGAAGTACGACAAGGGCGAGCACAGCGCGCTCGAGTACCTTAAGAGGACGGCCATGGCCAACCCGCACGCGCAGATCACTTTTATCGACCCGGATGGAGACAGGTTCGTCTTTCCGCGCGCGGTCGAGGAAGTTCCGGAGAGGCCTAGGGAAGTGCAGCCGCATCCCCTCGGCGTAACCACCAACGACCTCATGGACTGGGCGAGTCACGCCGAGCAGCGCAAGCTCTCCTCCTTCCTCAACCAGACCTTCACGCGAATGAGCTCGGCGAAAGTCGATGAGCTGCGCTCGCTCCTTCCGCAGATCAACTTCGACAAGAACCCGCGCGAGCTGCGGTGGGCCGAGGCCGAGGCGATTGTAAAGGCTTTCCAGAGCATGAGGTGGATCGCGCCGGCGACGGACAGCGTGCGTCCCATAGGCCAGGCGCAGATCGAGAAGGCGCTCAAGAACGTCCTGAACCCCGAGTTCCTGAGCGTGAGGGAGAGGAGGCCCAGCGTCTATCGCGGAGGAGTTCCGTTCGTAATAGAGACAGCCATCGCCTACGGGGGAAAGGCGGGCAGGCCGAGCGCGGCCGGCGCGGTGGGGCTCGACATCCTGCGCTTCGCCAACCGCGCCCCCCTCCTCTTCGACGGAGGCGGGTGCGCCATCACCGAGGCCGTGAAAAGCATCGACTGGAAGAGGTACGACGTCAAGGACCTCGAGAACACACCCATCTCTGTTTTCGTGAACATCGCGAGCGTGTTCGTCCCCTACACCGGGGCGGGAAAGCAGGCGGTGGCGAGCGAGGAGGAAATCATCACCGAAATACGCTATGGAATAATGGAGGTTGCCCGGGATCTGCAGAGGTACCTTTCTGGGAAAATCCGCGAGAGCGACCGCGAGGCCAAGCGCAAGGCCATCATGCGTTACGTCAAGCAGCTCTCGCGCGACCTTCCCGAGCTCGCCGCCGCGGGAAAAAGTGAGGAGATAGAGAAGAAGCTCGTCGAGCTCGTGCAGAGCAAGTACGCCAAGGCTCTCGAGGTCGAGGAAGGCAAAGAGGAAAAGGGCGGGGAAGAAGAGAAAGAGGAGGATATTGAAAAGGAGATTGAGGAGGAAGAGGGCGAGAAGAAAGAGGAGTGAGAACATGGTCGAAAGAAAGGAAACAATTCAGAGGCTCGAGGGACTCGGCAAGGAGATGCTTGCCGAGATAAAGAGCGACAAGTCCCCCACGTTCGAGACGAAAGTGCGCGCGAAGAGCAACATCTTCTACGACGAGTCTTTCGGCTGCATCCGCTTGGGCGACAAGAGGGAGACGCGCACGTTCCTCAACGTCGCGCAGGCGCGCAAGTTCATGCAGACGGTCGCTGTCGCGGCCAAGTGCAAGAAGTTCCTTCTCGAGAACTCGCACACTTCCATCAGGGGCCTGTTTTACCAGCTCAAGTTCTCTCTCGGCGAGGATGTTGAGGAAGAGCTTTTCAGCGAGCAGGCCGAAAGCAATCCCCTCGTTGAGGACCTGGAGGTCGCGCTGAACGTGAAGAGGGAGGACCTCAACCTTTCGACAGACCGCAAGGGCGTGGTCGCCGGCCCGCTTGTCATACGCGACCGCTTCGGGGGCGAGGAGAACATCATCGACTGCACCAAGCAAGGGAGGAGCGGCTACATGATTCCCAGCGACGTCGACAACGGAATGGACTTTGTGAAGTGCGATGCGGACTACGTGCTCGTTGTAGAGAAGGACGCGCTGTGGCAGAGGCTGAACGAGGACAAGTTCTGGCAGAAGGACAACTGCATTCTCATCACGCCCAAGGGACAGGCCTCGCGCGGCTGCAGGCGGCTCATCCGCAAGCTCGCCGACCGCAAGCTGCCCGTGTACATCTGCACCGACTGCGACGCCTGGGGATGGTACATCTACTGGGCCATAAAGAGTGGCAGCATGAACCTCGCCTACCTCGCCAACGACATCGCCACGCCCGAGGCCAAGTTCATCGGCGTGACGCTCAAGGACCTCGAGAGCTACGAGTTTCTGAAGAAGCTGACCATAAAGGCAAAAGAAGTCGACCTGAAGCGCGCCGAGGAAATGCTGACCTACCCGTGGATAAGCGCGCATAAGGACTGGGTGGAGGAACTCAAGCGCGTTCTCTCAAAGAAAATAAAGCTCGAGCAGGACGCGCTGCAGGGGCCCCGCCTTACTTTCGTGGGCGACTACATCAGGGAAAAAATAGAGAAGAAGGACTTTCTTGCATAAGGGCTATCCCCCCACAATCACCGTGCCAATTTTTTCGCCCGCGAGCGCGCGCAGGATGACGGCCCGCTCACTTCCGTCAAGAATCCACACTTTGGGCAGGCGCGCCTCGATGCATGCACGCATTTTCGGGATCATGCCGCCCGTGACAACTTTTTCCTCAATCAGCTTGCCCAGCTCGCGCGTTGTTATTCTCGCTATCACCCGCCCATCTTTTCCCAGCAGTCCCTTGAGCTCGCCGATTATCATGAGCTTTGCCCCAAGCGACTTCGCCACCTGCGTGGCTATGTCATCGGCATCGGCATTCAGTATAGTCTTATTCTTCTTATCATAGATGAGTGGGGGGATGACTATCACGTATTTTTCCATGAGCTCGCGGAACAGCTCGTTATCCACTTTTATGACATCGCCTTCAAGGCCCCTTTCCTCCGCGGCTTTTCCCGCAATGGCCGCGCCGTACGCGCCTGCCAGCCCAACCGCGCTCACGCCCTCGTTCTCAAGCGCTTCCACCCAATCAAGGTTGAGTTTTCCGAAAGCCATCTTCGCCAGCGCCAGCGTCTCGGCATCGGTTACCCTCCTGCCCTCAATAAAGCGCGTCTGTTTTCCCATTTTCTGGAGAAGCGCCGAGAGCTGCTCCTGTCCTCCGTGCACGACTATCACATGCCTGCCTTTTCTCGCCTCCTTTATCTGAGGCACGAGCTCCGCCATTCTCGCGGCCATTTTTCCGGAGAGCTTTATCACAAGCGTCTCGCGCAGGGCCAAAGTCATCTCCTCAGATGGGGTGGAGTCCCCTGGCGGTGAGGCCCGTCGTCTCGTCGAGCCCGAACATCACGTTCATGTTTTGTACGGCAGAGCCCGCCGCCCCTTTGACAAGGTTGTCGGTTGCGGAGAAGACGACCACTCTGCCCCTCTCGTCATCCACATCCAGGCCTATCTGGCAGTAGTTGCTGCCCGCCACGTTTGCAACGCTGGGGTAGGGAATGTACTCGGTGCTCGCGCCGTACTTCGGCATGTCAAGGACTTGGATGAACGGCTTTCCCTTGTAAAAGCGCTTGTAGACTTCAAGGTAGCCCTCCCTGTCCTTCGCCTTTCCTTTGATGAAGGCATGGCACGAGGAGAGTATGCCCCTCACGAAGGGCGAGTAATAGCACGAGAAGTGTATCGTCACGGGCTTGCGCGCGACCTCGCCGAGCTCCTGCTCTATCTCGTAAGAGTGCCTGTGCTTTACCACGTTGTATGGAATCATGGAGTTTCCGACCTCGCTGTGGTGCGCGAACACGTCCGGCTCGGCGCCGTGGCCGCTGCTCCCGCTCTTCGCATCCACCACAATGTGCTCGAGGTCGATGAGCCCGCCCGCGGCGAGGGGCGCGAGCCCGAGTATGGTCGTTATCGCGTAGCAGCCAGGGTTGGCGAGCAGCCTGCACTTGGCTATTTTTTCTTTCTTGAGCTCTGTCGTGCCGTAAACGCTTTCCTTGACGAGCTCGGGCTCTGCGTGCTTTTTCTTATACACCTTCTCGTACGTGGCGAGGTCTTTCAGGCGGAAGTCCGCGCTCATGTCGATGACCTTCGTTCCCTTTTCGAGGTAGCCCCTTGCATAGCTCATGCTCACCGTGGCGGGCGTGCAGAGAAACACAACATCCGCCTTTATCCTGTCGGCCTCCTCTGGCTTGACGAAGGCGAGCCCGCTTCCGAAAAGGTTTTTGTGAATGTGCTCGAGCGGCATTTCCTTTCTCGATGTAATCCACGCGATCTCCGTTTTCGGGTGGCCGAGCAGCAGGCGGAGTATCTCCCCGCCGGCATAGCCCGAGCCTCCCAGCACCCCTACGCTCACCATGTCCATCACCTCAGAAGTATTCCCTGAGCTTTCTGTAGATTAACACAACCACGATTGCTATTACTATCGCGCCGAGTATGTAAAGGTAGTTCGCCCCGCCTACGGGCAGGCTCGGGCCAGCCGGCGCCGGCACCCTACGCACGCTCCCATTTTTCTCCGCGTGGTTCCCCTCGTTGTCGAAAGCCTGTATCCTGTAGTAGAATGTAGCGTTGGGGTAGAGCGTTGCGGGCAGCGTTGCCGCAAACACGCCGGCTGCCACGACGTGCATCTCGGCCTGCATCCACGTGGTGTT
This sequence comes from Candidatus Micrarchaeia archaeon, assembly GCA_038870455.1. Taxonomy (GTDB): domain Archaea; phylum Micrarchaeota; class Micrarchaeia; order Burarchaeales; family JACRGF01; genus JAWAFC01. Next base: position 1,580 of record JAWCPB010000016.1, on the reverse strand, counting down.
GTCGGGCGAGTATGTTATGAGCAGCGGCTTCTGGCTCCGCAGGCCCGAGGCCGCCACCCCAACGTCCCTGGCCTCCACCCCCACAAGAATGTTTCCGTTCGACTTCGTGAAGACCGGCTCCCCGAGCGCTGGCGGAGTGAGGTCTATCCTCACAGTCTGGAACACGTCCTGCGACAGGTTTAACGAAATGCTTTTCCTGTGCTCAGCGTACTCCACGAGCGCCTCCGGGTTCTTGAACGCCACTCTCCTGAACTCGACGCTTCCATTCGCGCCCGCGTACTTGGTCTCGTTGGCGAGCTTGACTCTCGCGGCGAGCGGGAGCCCGCTGTCGTCGATTATCCTGAACCGCACATCGTACAGGGGCAGGACGACTTCGGCGAGCGCGTCGTTTCCCGATATCCTCCCGCTCGTTTTTTCGGAAAACTCCCCGTAAGACACGAGCGCCTCGTACGACGCCCCGTCCGGGAACGGCGTTGCCGCCTCCCCGTTCCTGTCCGTGTAAAGCACTGTTTCGGCGAACCTCACGCTCGCCCCGCTCACGGCCTCCCCTTTCGCGTCCATCACCCTGACTCTCGCCTGATAAACCGGCAGCGTGAAAATCTCCACCCTGGGCTCCTGCGAGCATCTTCTCTGGGCGAGCGCGGTGCATTTGACTGTCGTGCTCGCAAATTTCTCACCGTACCCCACAAACACCACATACTCCCCGACGACATCCTGGGCGCGCGCCACCTGGTTGTATATGACGTACGCGAACCCGCCGTCCGGACCCGTGTAACCCCTGACGTATCCATCAAAAGCCCCGCCTATCACGGGAAACTTTTCCCTCTGGTAACGGATTTCCACGAGCGCGCCCGGAAGCGGCCTTCCCTTTGCATCGTACGCATAGACTGAGAGGTTTTCAGTCCACAACGAGCTCGCAAGCTGCAGGAGAAGCAACAGCGCGGCAACGGCCTTTGTGTTCATCGCCGCCTATTATCATTTGGCAGGCTTTAAAGGCTTACCCAGGCCGTGGCCGCACTCGCTGCAGAACATCGCGCCCTGCGCGTTTTTCGCCCCGCAGTTCGGGCACACGACAAGAATGAGCGTGGGAGGAGGCCACGGGGTCTTGGGCGCAGCCTCGACTTTGATTTCCGCCCTCACTTTTTCCCCGCGCGCGGTGAAGCCGTAGACGACCTGCAGGAGGCCGACCAGCCCAATGGCGCCTGCCGCGTATTTCGCGAGCTCGAGCGCGAGCCCGCACTCGAGCGCCTTTCCCACGAGCGAAACGCACCCGCCAGCCACCTGCGGGCCGTAGTTGCTCATGACGTGAAATGCCACGAGCGAAGCCGCGAGCGCGAACAGCCCAGCGCGCAGGAACTCGGACTGCATAAGCCGCTTTCTCGTCCTCATTTTAAAATGCTGCCGCATGAACGGATACACAACGGGGTTTTTGGCTGTGCGCACTAAGGGGGCCAGAGCCCCCTTGGGGCGCAATGGGGTCACGGGGATTTTCACGAAACGCGGAGAGTTCGGCTCTCCCACGCCAGGGGAGGGTCAGGAGGAACCTCAAACTGGGGAGGGGCGGAGCCCCTCCGCGGTTC
>JAWCPB010000015.1:0-26761 GCA_038870455.1 Candidatus Micrarchaeia archaeon | reverse complement strand
GCCTCAGCTCGCTCAGGAGTATTTTCCTAAACTCGTTGTGACCTGTAGCAAGGATTATTGCATCCACGCCACTCGCCATCCCCAAATTATCAAGATTTTTTACTCCAAATTCCTTCTCTACATCAAACTTAAAGAGGAGGGGGTCATGCGCGAGCACAGCACAGCCTCTTTTCTTTAGGCCCTTAATAACCTCCTTGACAGGGGAAAACCTTGGCTCATGTACATTCTCCTTAAAGCTCAGGCCAAGCACCAGCACGCGCGAGCCCTTTGTTTTTTTCCCTGCTTCCGCAAGCGCCTTCTCCGTTAAACTGGCGATGTGCCCGGGCATGGAGTCATTCGTGCTCCTGCCGGCAAGCATGACACGCGGGCGATAGCCGAGCTTTCTCGCCTTATATACAAGGTAATAAGGATTGACGGGCACACAGTAACCGCCCACGAGGCCAGGCTTGAATGGAATGAAGTTCCATTTTGTCTTTGCAGCCTCAAGCACATCCCATATGCTAAGGCCCATGCGCTCGAAGATGATGGCGAACTCGTTCATGAGCGCGATATTGAGGTCGCGCTGGATGTTCTCGATGATCTTGGCAGCCTCAGCGGTCTTGATGTTTTTGGCCTTGAATGTGCCTGCCTTTGTTATGTGGCCATATAGGAGGGCGAGAATATCGGTCGTCTCGTCGTTCAGGCCGGCAACCACTTTCACAATTTTTTCCAGCGAATGCTCTGGGTCGCCGGGATTCACGCGCTCAGGAGAATAGCCGACAGAAAAATCAGCTCCCGCTTTCATTCCAGAGAACTTTTCTAGGCGCGGAAGAACCTCCTCCTCGGTCACACCCGGATAGACGCTCGACTCGAGCACGACGACTGTGCCGCGCTTCAGGTTCTTTCCGACAGTCTCGCTCGCGGCGCGAATGGCTGAGAGGTCCGGCTCATTTTTCTTTGTCAGCAGCGTGGGAATGGCGAGCAGCACAAAATCGCACTGACGTATGGGGGCTGGGTTTGTGGTGAAGGTGAGCTTTCCGCCCACCTGGAGCTCATGGAGCGTGCCCTCGCTTACTTCGCCAGCGATGTCCGAGCAGCGCGAGAGCTCGGCAACACGCTTCTCACTTATGTCGAAGCCTATGACGCGGAAGCCTGCACGCGCAAAGGCGGCGGATAGGTGGATGCCGACATAGCCCTGCCCAACAACGCACACGACCGCGCTCTTTTCCTCAATTTTTTTCCTCAGGCTCACGTAGTCCATTCAGACACCCCTCGCCTCAAACCACGCAACAGTTTTCTCAAGGCCCCCCTCAAAACCAATTTTGGGCCTGTAGCCGAGCACGCGCCTCGCCAGTGAAATGTCGGCAAGCGAGTGGCGGATGTCGCCCTTTCGAGGAGGGAGAAATTTCGGGGTGGATTTTTTTCCGGTGATTTTCTCGAGCGTGCGGAGGAGGGTCAGCACGCTATAGCTTTTGCCGCATGCAATGTTAAAGGCTTTTCCGGCCGCGCGCCGCGCCCTCATGGCTAGCGTGTTGGCTTGGACAACATTCCCTACGAAAGTGAAGTCGCGCGACTGCTTGCCATCGCCATAGATGAGCGGGGGAGCGCCGCTGAGGAGCGCGGTGATGAACCGCGGCACAACGGCCGCATACTCTCCGGCTGGGTTCTGACGTGGGCCGAAAACGTTGAAGTAGCGGAGGCAGACTGTCTCAAGACCGTAGGTTTCGAAAAAGACTTTGCAGTATAGTTCGCCCGCCAGCTTGCTGGCCGCATAAGGAGAGAGCGGGCTGGGAAGGAGGCGCTCGCTCTTCTTTTTCGCTTTCTGCTCGCCGTAAACGGCTGAGGAGGAGGCGTAAACCACGCGCTTGACGCCTGCATCGCGCGCCGCGATGAGCACATTGAGAGTGCCCGTGACGTTCGCGGCGTTGGTTGCAGCGGGGTCCTTGACAGAGCGAGGGACGCTAGGGAGCGCGGCCTGGTGCAATACGAAATCAACTCCCCTGCAGGCTCGCCTGACCATGCCAAAATTGCAGACGCTTCCCTCAATGAGCTCGACATCCGCGCCCTTCAAGTTTTCCCTGCTTCCGGTAGAGAAATCGTCAAGGACAACAACGTCATGTTTCCCGCACAGCGCGTGCGCGAGATTGCTGCCGATGAAGCCCGCCCCGCCAGTTATCAATATTCTCGCCATCACACCCTCTCCTCAAACAATGCCCGTACGCTCGCCGACCACACGCCCGCCAATCACGCTCTCTCCTCAAACCATGCCCGCACGCCAGCCGATCACACCCTCTCTTTGAACCACGCTATGGTGGCGCGCAGCCCTGCCCTCAAAGATGTGGTGGGCCTCCATTCCACCGCGCGCGTTATTTTTGTGATGTCGGGCTTTCTCCTCCTCGGGTCGTCTGCCGGAAGCGGCTTATAGATGATTTTCGATTTGGAGCCTGTCTCTTCAATAACTATTCGTGCGAGCTCGAGCATGGAATACTCTTTTGGATTCCCAATGTTGAAAACTTCCCCGCTAAATTTGCTGAAAGCGAGCTTGGCGAGCCCCTCGGCCATGTCCTTCGCATAGCAGAAGGAGCGCGTCTGCCTCCCGCTTCCGTAAATTGTGAGAGGCTGGCCAGCGAGCGCCTGAACAATAAAGTTCGGCACCACACGGCCGTCGCCGGGCCTCATGCGTGGGCCGTAGGTGTTGAAGATGCGCGCGATGACCACGTCCGCCCTTTTCTCCCTGTGGTAGGCCATGCACAGCGCTTCGGCAAAGCGCTTGCCCTCATCATAGCACGAGCGCGGGCCGATGGGATTCACGTTCCCCCAGTAACTTTCGGTCTGCGGATGCTGCAGCGGGTCTCCGTACACCTCGCTCGTGCTGGCGTGCAGCACGCGGGCGCCGCAGGAAAGGGCGTAGTCGAGAACGTTTTTTACGCCGAAAGCATTTGCGAGAAGTGTTTCGATCGGATGTTCTTGGTAGTCCTTCGGACTGGCGGGCGAGGCGAGGTTGAAGATGAGCTGGGGAGAGGGAATGTTGCGGGGAAGGGGCCGCGCGATATCATGACGGATGAAATGAATGTTGAGGCCCGCAATGTTCTTCCTACTGCCAGTGAGCAGGCTGTCAAGGCACCACACCTCATGCTTTTTCGAGAGGAATTCGCACAGGTGCGAGCCTATGAAGCCGGCTCCGCCTGTCACAAGGATTCTCATCGCCTTCTCTCCAGCCTTTCGAGCCTGGCCAGTATTTCATCGAGCTTGCGGTGAGTCTCCTGCCAGATGGGGCTTCGCTTCCATGCCTCCCTCTCCTGCTGCTGCGGGAATTTGATGTACTTCTCGAGAATGAGCCCCCACAGCCACACCGCGATGATGGCGAGCGGAACGAGGAGAAGCACAACCTCTGCGGTGAAGCGCACACCCGTAAGCGCCTTGAGCTTGTCGCTGGCCGTGAGCACGAGCAGGATAAAGTTGATGAGGGTGAGGAAGGAGATGCCGATGAGGAACCTCCACCACTGTTCGGCAAGAAAATTCCTTATTTTCCTGAGCAGCTCGGTCATGGTGGAATTGTCTCGCTCAGGCATAAAAAGGTTGTTTGCATAGGCATAGTGATGGCAAAATACTTCGGCACGAACGGCGTGAGAAGGCTTTATGGCGAGCTGACGCCCGATTTTGTGGCCGGCCTTTGCAACGCGTTTGCCGAGTGGGCCGGCGACGGCACACTCCTGGTTGCGAGGGACACGAGAGTGACGGGCGAGGTGCTCGAGCATGCCGTGCTGGCAGGCGTGCTGAGCGCGGGCAACGACGTTGTGAGGCTCGGTGTTGTGCCATCGCCCCTCGTGGAGTGGAGGGTGAGGCAGGGAGGCACGGCCGGCGCGGTCATCATCACGGCCTCGCACAACCCGCCCGAGTGGAACGCGCTCAAGTTCGTGGATGGGCAGGGCATGGCAGTCTCGAGAGAGCGGGGGGAGGAGATAGAGAGAATTTTTGAGGGAAAGAGAAAACGAGTCGAGTGGAAGGAGGTTGGAGGCGAGAGAGCGGATGCGAGCGCGAAAGGCGATTACATCGGCGCGGTGGCTGCGGGTGTTGATGCGAAGAGGATTGCGAGAGCGGGGCTGCGCGTCATTCTGGACTGCGCGAACGGCACGGCGTGTGAGGTCGGGCCAAGGCTGTTCCGCGCGCTCGGCTGTGAGGTTGAGACGCTGAACGCGCATCCGGACGGGTTTTTCCCCGGGAGGAACAGCGAGCCCACGGAGGCGAACGTACAGGACTTAGTTAGGTCTGTAAGGGAGGTGGGTGCGGATGCCGGCATGGCGTGGGACGGCGACTGCGACAGGGTCGTCATGGTCGATGAGCGCGGCGGCTACGTCATCGGAGACAGGGTTTTCGCGCTGTGCGCGCGCATAAAGCTGGAGAAGAAGAGGGGGCCCGTCGTCTCGACAGTCTCAACAACGAGGGCGGTCGAGGACATTGCGAAAAAATTTGGCCAGAAGGTCACCTACTGCAGGGTGGGCGCGCCGTACATAAGCGAGAGAATGCGCGAGATCGGCGCGGAAATCGGCGGCGAGGAGGTCGGCGGGGTGATATGGCCAGAGCACAGCTGGGGAAAAGACGGCTTCTACAGCGCGGCGAAAGTCGTCGAGAGGATGGCTGTGGAAGGAAAAAGGCTGTCGACGCTGGTCGCTGAGGTGCCGCGGTATTACAACGCAAAGACAAAAATCGAGGTGCCCCCTGAGAAGAAGGCCGGGATCATCGCGCGCATTTCCGAGGAGATGCGGGGGCTGGGCAGGCTCACAACGATAGACGGCGCGAGGCTCGATTTGAAGGACGAGTGGGTGATCGCGCGCGCGTCCGGCACAGAGAACTACATAAGGGTGTTTGCGGAAGCGAAGAGCGAGGAGAAGGCTGTCGCGCTCATGCAGGAATGGGCGGGAAGAGTGAGGAGGCTTCTTTAAAAACCTTCTTTCCAAAAGTATGAAATAGTATGAAACAAATGAAGGGCAAGGTCGCCATCAGCATCCATCCCGAGCTGTTGGCGCGCGTGGACGCCATGGTGGATGGAGAGAGGGTCAAGTCGCGCTCGCACGCCATAGAGATGCTTCTCAGGACGGCGCTCGCCGAGGACACGCCGACCACGGCGGTCGTGCTGGCGGGTGGAAAGAGCGCCAGAGCGTCGAGCAGAAAGAGAACGTTGCTGTCACGCATCCTAAATTGGCTTGGCGGGTTCGGCGTGCAAGAGGTCGTTGTCGTGGGGAACAGCCCGCTGGCCGAAAGCGCGGGCGATGTTGTGCCAAGCCTCAGATTCCTTTTCGAGGAGAAACCACTCGGCACAGCCGGCGCGCTGGCGCTCGCACGAGGGCTTGTGAAAAACACTTTCCTCCTGCTGTACGCCGACACGCTGTGCAACTTCAGCCTGGCGAGCATGCTCGCCCAGCACGCCAGAGAGAAACCCGTGGCCACGATGGCGCTGACCGAAGTAAAGAACGCCTCGCGGTATGGCGCGGTTGAGCTTGAGGGACTGCGCGTCAAGGGCTTTGTGGAAAAACCTTCGCCGGGAAAAGAGCCGAGCAGGCTGGTGAACGCCGGCGTGTACGTGCTCGAGCCGAAGATTTTCGAGTTTCTGCCCAAGAGCGGTTCGCTCGAGCGCGAAGTACTGCCGAATCTTGCGAGGGCAGGCCTCGTGCAGGGATTTGTGTTCACGGGCGGTGGATGCGGCAGAGAGAGGGCTTGAGAGAATGACGAAGGCTTTCGTGTTGTGCGGAGGGGAGGGCACACGGCTGCGGCCCTATACCTACAGCATTCCGAAGCCCATGCTGCCGCTCGGCAAGAGGCCCATTCTCGAGTTCGTGTTGGACAACCTGCGGGCGAACGGCATAACCGACATCACGCTCACCATAGGCTATCTCGGCGAGCGCATTCGCGAGCATTTCGGCGATGGCAGCAGGTGGGGCGTGCGCATCTCTTACCTTGAGGAGAAGAGGCCCATGAACACGGCGGGCTCACTGTATGCTGCGAGGGGAAAGGTAAGGGAGACGTTCGTGGTGGTCATGGGCGACCATCTGACCACCATAAACCTGCGCAGGATGGTTGAATGGCATAAGGAGAAAAAGGCGGTGGCCACGCTCGGGCTCAAGAGACAGGGAACGCCGCTCGAGTATGGAATAGCCGAGATAGACGAGGAAGGCTGCATAACCAAGTTCGAGGAAAAGCCCATCGTGACGAACCTCATCAACGCGGGCGTGTACGTGCTCGAGCCCGAGGTGTTTGCCTTCATCGCTCCCGGGAAAGACTTTGCCAAAGACGTTTTTCCGGCGATGCTCGCGGCGAAGCGGCGCGTGTGCGGCTATGTTTTCGACGAGTACTGGATGGATATAGGCCGCATCCACGACTACGAGTACCTCAACCAGATGATAAGCATCATCGATTTGGTGACGCGCGGGCGCGAGGGCTAGAGCAGCACGCTGGCCACGGCGAGAGCGCCGAAAAGCGCCTGCACCAGCAGGAGAATCGCCACGAGCTGCGGCTCGGTGGGCCTGAGCAGCCTCATGGCGAGGTGCGTGAGTGAGCAGATTTTCCCGCCGTAGCGAAGCCTGCCGGCCCTGTCGGGCGTGCCGAAGTTCTCGGCCTGGAAGCGCGAGCGCGCCTTGAGAAAGAATTCAATGATTTGCGGGGTGAGCGCGATGACGCCCGCGCGCTCGAAGTTTGCAGAGACAACCGCGGCCACGATGACAGCGCCGATCGCGTAGGTGAGCGCGTTGCCGGGAAAAACCTTTGCGGGAAACCAGTTGAAGACCAGGAAGGCAAGGCACGCGCCGAGGAGGGCTGCGAGCAGAAAACCCGCAGCGGCCGTGCCCGGGTTGGCGGGGAGGAGAAGCAGGGTGGCCAGCAGGGAGGCGGACACGATCGCTCCGCTTCCCGCCTCAAGCCCATTGAAGCCCGCCAGCAGGTTGATGAGGTTGCTGGAGGCGACGACGCCGACCGGGATGAGGAGCAGGACGTAGAGGTTAAGATTGACCGGCCCGAGCAGCGGCAGCACGACAACACCGAGGTCGGTCTGCACCGGGCCGATGAGGGGGATGGTGATCATGCTCGTGCCGGCCTTGACCACCATGAGAGGCAGCGCGGCGAACGCGGGCAGAACCACGCGCCAAACATCGCGGATGCGCAGGATGTCGTCAAGAAGGCCGAGCAGCGAAATGAGGAGCACCGTGGCGATGCTCGCGAGCATGATGGGAATGTTGAGGAGTTGGGTGGACAGCTGCAGCGAGAGCAGCGCGGCGAGGCAGAAGCCCAGGATGACCGCAACGCCCCCTATTTTTGGAACGCGCGGCCTGCCGCGCTTGTTGAGGTCCGGCGCGAGAAATCCCGCCGCTGCTATTTTCCGCGCGAGCACGGGCGTGACTAGGAAAACGCTCGCGAAAGCGAGCGCAAACACGACCAGCAGCGAAACGCCGAAGTCGAGTTTCATCCAGCCACCTCGAGCACGAGCAGACCGTTTTCCCGGGCGCGCTCCCTCACGCCGGCAGCCCTGCCGAAGTTCTCTGGAAAGAAGAGCTTAAGCAGGTTCGCCTCCAGGCCCGAGCGGGGATAGACGAACCTGTCGGAAGAGGCGAACCCGCTCGCGTTGGATGCCTTGAGCAGGAGCAGCCGCCCGGTCGGAATGCCCCCGCCAGCCTCGAGGATGGCCTCGCCCTCGATGAGGTTGCCCGTGTCAGGGTCTGTGGGATAAAACATTCTACCACTTGAAGAAGAGAACTCAGCATAAAGGAGGTCCTGCGTGTACCTGCCGGTGGGGGCGAAGGCATCGATGCGCGCGGGCGAGCCTGCCGCCTCGCGCAGCACGCCGAAGTCGTCGAACACGCTGAAGGGAATGATGATGTGGCTGACGCCCGCTCCTGCTAGCTCGGCAGCGCTCGCGTTCGACAGCAAGTACCTCGCCAGCGCGGGCTTGTCCCCGAGCACGCGCAGGCCGCTCTCAAACTCAAAAGCAGCTTCGTCGCCCCACAGCGCGACGGTGGCACCGGCAGGCAGGTTGGAAGCCCAGGCAATCGCGGCTCTTGTGTCCGGCCCCACATCCTGCTTGGAGAACTGGGCGGCGAGGAGGCCGTGGGAGAGCGCGAGCAGCACGGCCAGGGAAACGGCGTAGAAAGCCGCGGCTGCCAGCGCCCTCTTCTCCCTGTACATCCACGCCACGAGAGCGACCAGGGCTGCGAGAACAAAAGAGAAGGCGAGCGAGCGCGCCGGGTCGATAAAGGCGGTGAGAACCGACAGAAAGACAAGGAAGGCGAGCAGCACCAGCCCGGCGGCCGGCCGGCGTTCTGCGGAAAACGTCGAGCCCGCCGCAAATCCCGCCGCGAGCGCGAGGCCCACGGGCGCGAGCGCGCCGGAATAGGATGACAGCGCGAGGGAGAAGAGCGCGAGCGAGCCGAAGAAAACCTCCTCTTCAACAATGCGCCCGAGGCGCGCTGTGGGAAATGCTGCGAGACCAAACATCAGGATGGCCCAGGAGCTCGGAAGCCGGAAGAGCGAGAGTGGGGGAAGGGGAGCAAGCGCGCCGAAGGCGAGCGGAAGGAGAAAAAACAGGGGCTGGAGAAAAGACACGACCGGCTCGCCTCGGGATGCGCCCATGGAGGACCGGAGCGCGCTCGCGGCAAGCAGCGCGAGGCCGGCGTAAAAGAATTCTGGGTCGAAGAGTGCGGCCGCGAGCGCACAAAAGCCAGCGGGCAGGGCGAGCGCGGCGTGCAGCCTGAACGAGGAGAGAAGCAGGAGGGTCGCGAGCGCGGAAAAAAACAGGCCGAGCGTTTCGGGAAGCAGCACCCCGGAGGAAGAGCTCGCGAGCAGGAGGGGTGAGGACGCGTACAGCACGGCCGCGAAAAAAGCGTGGAACCTGCCGGCTGGCAGGAGCGCGAGAAAAACGAATGCTGTTGATAGGGCAGCGAGCGCAACGGGCAACATGGAGGCGGCGCTCTTGAGGAAAGCCTTTCCATCCCCTCCGGCGCTCTCCTTGAGCGCGGCGAGCGTCGCATGAAAGGCCGTGGCGCGGCTTCCGCTCTCAATGAGAAGAAGATGGGGGTAGGTGCGCGCGTCAATCTTTCCGAAACCAATTAAGACAATGGCGAAGGCGAAGGCAATGACTATCGCGAGCAGAAAAACATCCTGCTTTTCCAGCAGACCCACGCTCACCGCCTCTTCCTCAAGCGCGCGAGAACCTCCCTCGCCCTGTCGATGCGGACGTTTCCCTCTGCCGCGAGCGCTTCTGCAACAGCATCGATCTCGCTTCCCTTCGCGCCCGCCATGACCGCGATGTTGCGCGCGTGCAGCGCCATGTGCCCCCTTTGAATGCCTTCGGTGACGAGCGCGCGCAGCGCGGCAAAGTTGTTCGCAAGGCCGACGCACGCCATCACCATCGCGAGCTCGCGCGCGGTGGCCACGCCCATGATTTTGAGCGCGAGCTGCGCGAGGGGGTGGGTTCTCGTGGCGCCTCCGACAACCCCGGCCGCGATGGGAAGCTCTATGAAGCCGGTGAGATTGCCCTGCCCGTCTTTCTCGTACCTGGTGAGCGGCGCGTATTTCCCGCTTCTCGCCGCGTACGCGTGCGCGCCCGCCTCGAGCGCGCGCCAGTCGTTCCCCGTGGCAACCGCCACCGCGTCAACGCCGTTCATCACGCCCTTGTTGTGCGTGGCGCACCTGAAAGAGTCGGCCTCGGCGAGCGCCCAGGCATCAAGAACCCCCTCCACCGCGTCCTCGCCGATGACCTCTTTTTTCCACACGGCGCTCGCCCGCGCAAGCCGCCTGACCGCGAGGTTTGAGAGTATGCGGAGCCTGGCCCGACCGCCCGTTATTTTCTCGAGCCGCGGCGCGAGCTTCTCGCACATCGTGTTCACCGCGTTCGCGCCCATGGCGTCGCGCACATCCACAACCAGTTCGGCCACCACCATCTTCCCACGCGCCGTCTCGAGCACCCTCGCGCCCAGCTCCCTCGGCCCGCCGCCGTGTTTCACAAGAACCGCATCGACATCCCGCAGGCTTGCCAGAAGCTCGCCTGCATGCGCCGAAATATCCTCGGCTGCCTTTCCTGCGTTTGCAACCCCCACGAGCTGAATCTGCCCGCTCATGAGAGGCTCGCCCGCTTCGGCGTGAAAGCCTCCCGCTTCCCTCGCGAGCTTTGCGGCGTGCGAGGCCGCGGCGACCACGCTCGGCTCCTCGAGCGCCATTGGAATCAGGCAGTCCCTGCCGTTTATGGTGAAGTAGGTGGCGATGCCGAGGGGAAGGCCGTGAATGCCCACGACATTCTCTATCATGCGGTTGGCGGTCTCTGCGGGCAGCGCGCATCCCTTCAGCAGGCCGGCCTCGGCCTCGCTCAGGCCGGCGAACTCCTTCACCAGCCGGACTCTCTCGTCGATGCTCAGCTTGTAGAAGCCAGGGATGGCGGATGACTTCATCGGGATGAAGATGGGCGCGAGATTTTAAAAAGCCTGTTTGCAAAGGGTGAGCGTGAGCGAGATTATTACGGGCGCGCTGTGGCTCTCCGCGGTACTGTGGATGGTCATCACCCTGCTGCTGCTGCGCGCCTACATCGATGCGCTCTCCAGGAAGAGGGAGGCACGCTCGCTCGCCGCGCTTATCCTCGTCTGCTTCGCGCTCGCGTTCGAGAACTTTGTCGAGGGAGTGCTGGTGGCCAACCGCCAGGCCGGGCTTCCGCTCGCGTGGGTTGTTCCCAAAGCAGTGCTCATAATAGCAGCGATAGAGATGTTCCTCGTGCTGAGAGGGGAGCTGGTTGAATGATGAAGAGACTGATAGTTGTTTTGGCTGCAGGCGTCGCCCTGCTCGGGTGTGCTGGGGGGCCGGCGGGCGCTGCGTTCGTATGCCTCAACGGCTCGTTCGCCGAGAGCCTGGAGGAGTGCGCGGGGGCCAACGCGACGCTGGCGGACGAAAACGCTTCGCGGGAGTGCCTGCTGCCGCCAGGCCTCGCATGCTCAGCAAGGCTTTCAAAGGACGGCTATCTGGCGCTGAGGGTGAAGAACACCCTGCCCGGGGAAGTCGTCGTGACGGGCCTGTACTGCTCGAGCAAGGCGCGCGACGTGCGGCTGCTTCCGGAAACTGAATGGACGAAGCTGAACAGGAGCATTCCGCAAGGAGGGGCTGCGGACCTCGCGCCCGTGCCGTGCAGGAACGAAGCGGGCGAGAACAGGCAGTTCGCGGCCAACGAGAGCTTCAGCGGCGCGCTGTACTTCCGCCACCACTTCACCATAACGCCAGAGGAAATACGCATAGCGGCCGGAAAAGTCGAGATTAACGCGCAATGAGCCGACGAAGTCATCGATTGGTTCTGATAGTGGCCAGCAGCAACGCGCTTTCCCGCCGTAGGGCAGTACAGGCAACGTCGTGAGAGGGATTCACTGCCGAGTTCGGAATGGGTTCGGGTCTGACCCCTCTCCTGTGGCCGCTGACCGAACATATTGCACAGGCGGAGTTTAAATTACTTCTTTTTCCGCACCACGTGCAGCGCCAGCATGCGCACGGCCTGGTCGAGCGCCTGCTTGACCTCGGCCTCGCTCTTGCTGCCCGTGCAGATGACTTTGCCGTTCTTGAACAGCAGCAGCGAGGCGCGCGGCTGTTTGAGCTTGAGTATGGCGCCGGGAAACTGCTCGGGCTCGTACTCCACGTCACGCACCTTCTGCGCGATCGCGTACAGGTCGAGCTCGATGCCCAGGTTGGCGCTTGCGACGATGTTCTCTATCTTGAACCTCGGCCTCGGGATAGACACTCCCCTAGCCCTTCTCCCGCGTTTTTTCTTGCGAGCCAAACGAACCACCCCGGAAAAAATTCGCCGGTATTTAAATGTTTCCCTCGCAACCTATTTAACTATATCCTTTTAAATAGCAAACCCCTGAAAAAATAACTTCTGGGAGGCGGTTTTGTTGAAGCGTTCATTGGGCAAGCTATCGAAGAGAAGCAGGCTCCTTAGGCGCAGGGCGAGCGCGCGGAGGCTCGGAACGAGCGCCCTGCTCAGGCGGTTCGCGCAGGGCGAGCGCGTGGCCATACAGGCCAGGGGAGGCCACGCCGGCATGCCGCACCCGAGGTACAGGGGCAGGACCGGTAGGGTGGTCGGCATGCAGGGAAGCGCTTACATAGTCGAGATTCAGGACGGCGGGGCAGCCAAGCGCCTCGTTGTTCCAGGCGTTCATCTCGTCAGAGTGAGTTAAGGGGGAGTTGAGTGATAGGAAAAGAAGTCAGGGCTGCAAGGGCCGCGACGCTGGCAGAGGTGGCCGAAATCCTCGCGCAGAGAAAGGGCGAGGGCGAGCTTGGCTTCGAGCAGGCCGCAACGCTCGAGCACGCCCAGAAGTTCGCCAGGCTGCCGGCCGACAAGGCCGCCAAGCTCGTCGCCGAGCTGGGGAGAATCGAGAGGGTGTCGCCCGATGCGGCGGCAAAGATAGCTGACCTCCTGCCCAAGAATGCGGTCGAGCTCGCGCTCGTTTTCGCCAAAGAGCGCTACGCGCTGGGCGAGAAGGAGATTGAGGAAGTGCTGTCCATAGTGCAGAAGTACCGGTGACGATGTGATGGGGCGGTCGCATGACTATAATGGAGGATTATGGCGTCGTGGTAGATTTCCTTCCCTACGGCAAGGCCACGGACACAAGGAGGGAGCCGGTCGCCCAGGTCGTCGGAGAGAACTTCTTCACGCTGCTTGAAGTCATTCCCAAGGCCGGCGCGAGCCTGCGCGTTGGAGAGAGGGTGTACATTGGAAAGGGCGAGCGCGAGAAGATAGACCGCATCAAGACGCGCATCGGGTACAACGAGCTCACGAGCGCGGCCAGAAGCGAGCTGCGGGGAGTGTTGCTCGGCATAGTGCGCGGCAGGGAGGCGGATTACACGAACTTCTTCAACAAGTGCGGGCCCGTGACGATACGCCTGCACCAGCTCGAGCTGCTTCCCGGAGTGGGCAAGAAGCACATGCACGACATAATGTCCGAGAGGGAGAAGAAGCCTTTCGCCAACTTTGCCGACATCAGCGCGCGCGTGCCGTTCCTGCCCGACCCCGCAACGCTCATCGTACAGCGCATCGAGGAGGAGCTGAGGGGCGACAGCAAGTATTACATCCTCACGCGCCCGCCGCAGAGAAGGGAGTGGTGAATGGCTTCGCTCGACAGCGCGCTGCTTCTCGCAAGGCCGAGGAAGAGCCTGGGGCAGAATTTTCTTGTTGATGAAAGGATTGCCGCGCGGGAGGCCGAGGCCGCGGCGTGCGATGGAAAAGCTGTTCTCGAGATAGGCGCGGGCTTGGGCGCGCTCACCATTCCGCTCGCAAAGCGGGCGAGGGAAGTGATCGCGGTCGAGAAAGACAGGAGGCTGCTTCCTTTCCTCAAGAGCGCGCTCGCAGGCTATCCGAACGCGCGGATCGTGTGCGCCGATTTCCTGGAGATGAACCCAGAGCCGGTTGATGTGATTGTTTCCAATACGCCGTATTCGATTTCATCACCCATCCTCTTCCGCCTTCCGCTGTGGAGGTTCGAGCGCGCGCTCCTGTGCCTGCAGCGCGAGTTCGCGGAGAGGATGGTCGCAGGGCCCGGGGAGAGGGAGCGCTCGCGCCTGTCATTCTCCTCGCAGTATTATTTCGACGTGAAAATCCTCTTCCGCGTGCCGAGGTCTGCGTTCAAGCCGATGCCTGAAGTCGAGAGTGCGGTCGTCGAGCTCCTCCCGAGAGGGCGGGTTTTCGACGCCGCGCTCGAGAAGTTTGCGGGAGCGCTCTTTCAGCACAGGAGAAAGAGGCTGATAAACGCAGTGGTGGATTCGAGGAGGCAGCTGAACCTCGGCAAGGCAGAGGCCAGGGCGCTCTTCGCATCCATGCCGTTCTCGGAAAAGCGCGTGCTCGAGCTAGCTGAAGAGGAGGTCGTGCAGGCGGCGCGGGCGCTTCGAAAAACAATTTAAACAAGAACACGAAATCGGCGCGTGGAGCCTTTCGCCTCAGTGGAAGGGTTTTACGCTCTGCTCGAAAAGCGCGCGCCCGTAGACTGGGCGAGGATTGCCGGGCGGGCGAGGGCGCTTTTCATCGGCGAGTGCCGCGACGTGCTGGCCGGAAAGGCGGAGCTCACAGAGAACCTGAGCGGGCTGTGTGGGCTTGGTTTCTCTAACCTGGCGCTCGATGCATGGCCGAGCGACGCGCAGGGCGCGCTCGATGAGTACGCGTTCAGGGGGAGGGGAAGGGAGGACGCGCTCGCGCCTCTGGCCGCCTTTCCCCCAGAGCACAGGGCAGCGCTCGCCAGGCTGCTCGATGAAGTGCGGAGACTGAACTTCGAGAAGACGTGCAGGGCACGCGTGCTCGCGCTCGAGGTGACCGACTACATCAGGAGGGGGTATCTGCGCGAGTTCGGGCGCCAGACCGCGCTGATGAGGGAGAAGAAGGAGGAGCACATGGCCGACGTCATCGCGCACTTCCTAAAACGCGAGCCGAGCGCGAGAGTGGTCGCGCTCGTTCCCAGCGTGTACGCGCAGACCAACCACGCGCCGAGGAGGGTCGAGACGGCGGCCGGCGTTGAGACGGTGAGCGTTAGGCTTATCGGGGGCAAAAAGCGCTTTCCGGGAGCGGCCGTGAGGTTCCAGAGAATCGCCGAGAAGGCGATCCGCAGGGCCGGCCTGGCCGGCGAGAGGTTCTGCGTCCAGCTGCCGCCCTCAACGAGAGGGCCTTTCTTCGACTGGCTTCTCCACCTTCCGCAGGCCGAGGAGCCGAGCAGGGCCGAGCGCTCCCCGCTCTTCATCCTCGGAAGGGGGCTCGGCATTCTGCTGCAGGAAGCGAGGGCGAAGCTCGCGGGAATCGACAACGAAGAAAAGTTCTAGAATTCCCTCTTCACGAAAAAGTCCGCGATTTGTTTGAGCCTTTCCCTTGCGGGCGAGGGCCTGAGCACGGCCAGGCGGCGCTCCGCCCTCCTCACGAGCGCGAGGGACTTGGCGCTCGCGTAGTCTATCGCGCCGCACCCGCGCAGCAGCTCGATCGCCTCGTTGATGCTTTTCCTGTCGCGCGTGCCTGAGGAGAGGAGGGCCACGAGGCGGGCCTTCTCTTCCTTCGGCAGCACCTCCATGGCCTTCGTGACGATGATGGAGCGCTTTCCCTCAGTGATGTCGCCGCCTATTTCCTTCTTGTACTTGGCCTCCGTCCCGATGAGGTTGAGCACGTCGTCCTGTATCTGAAAGGCGATGCCGATTTCCATGCCGAATTCCTTGAGCGCGCGCACCTCCGCCGGGCGGCCGCCTCCGAGGAACGCCCCGACCTCGCAGCTCGCGCTTATGAGCGAGCCCGTCTTTCCCGCCACCATGCGCAGGTAATCGCGCTCCCCAACGTCCCACCTGTTGTTCCTGTACCAGTTGAGCTCCATGCCCTGTCCCTCGAGCACTGCGATGAAGGCGTTCTCCAGCATGGCGCGCGCGTGGAGCGCCTTGTCCTCCGGCAGGCGCTGCAGCGCCTTGAGCACCATGACGAACAGGCCGTCGCCCGCGTTGATGGCGAGCGGCACGCCGTAAATCCTGTGCAGGCAGGGCTTGCCGCGCCTCATGGCGCTGTCGTCCTCGATGTCGTCGTGTATTAGAGAAAAGTTGTGGAAAAGCTCGATGGCGACCGCGGCGGGCATGGCTTGGGAGCGCTTTCCGCCCACCGCCTCGCATGACAGGAGGCACAGCTCTGGCCTGAAGCGCTTGCCCCCGCGCTTCAGGAAATCCCAGATGAGGCCGTACACTTCCCACGGCCTGCGCCTCGGAGGAATCGCCCTGACCATCTCGCGCTCAATGACCGCGCCTTTTTTCGCGAGATAATGCAGCACGTCCATTTCATTCACCGCACAGCCCGAGCAGCGTTCGCTTGACTTTCGCCACACCGATGGCCTCCACGAGCTTTCCAAACCTCGGCCCGCGCTCTTTGGCTATGAGCGCACGGTAAAGGATTTTGAAAAGCGCATCGGGCTTCAGCCCGAGCTCGGCGGCCACGCGGAACACGAGATTGTGGACGTCGAGCGCGCTCATGCCATCGGCCAGCGCGGCCGCGAAGGCGAGCGCGGCCTTCCTGTTCTCCGGCTTTGTGGGGGAAAAGGAAAACGCGTACTCGTCTGGCGCGTATCCCTCCTCAACCCACTTGGCAATGTATTTTGAGAGGTATTTAACTCCTTGCTCGTCCCCGAGCGCGGCGCCGACCTTCGCCCAGTCTCCGTACAGCTGGTAGTAGAGGAGCGCGTCGGCAAAGCCCGCGCGCCAGCGAAGGCGGTCTGTGGAGAGGGAGAAAGCAATCGCCCTCTTCCTGTCGGCCCTCGAGAGCCCCTGCCTTCCGACGAGCCGCGCCGCGGCGGCGAACTCATCGTACAGCCGCATGAGGTTGTACCCGCTGGGGTCGAAGTCTATGTTTTCCTCGAGGTCGGGCCTGTACAGCGCGTACTTGACGAGCTCGGGCGGCACGAGCGACAGGAGCTCTGCCACGCCCATGCCCGTTCCCTTGCTCTTGCTGTACTTTTTTCCCTTGAAGAGGATGAAGCCGAACTTGTAGGCGACCGGCGGTGCCTTTCCGAAAATCCTCTCGTGCACGGCGCGGGCGGTGTCCCAGCTTCCCCCCCTCGTCATGTGGTCGACGCCCGCGCCCTCGCAGCTCACCCCGAGAAAGTCCTGCCGCGCCGGCCAGTCGAGCCTCCAGGTCAGCTTGTACGCGTGCTCGCTTATGCGCGCGGTGCCGGCGCGCCCGCATCCCCGAGCGTACTTCACATCGTGCCTGTCGCACGCGTAGGAATACTCCGCGTCACCGCCCTTCACGCTGAAGCCCGTCACTCGCGTTGTCGCAACCCGCCCGCATCCCTTGCAGATGGGCATGAGGGGGCTCCACCAGTCAGGCAGCACGCCCTTGAGCGAGGTTTCTGCGACAATGCGTTTCGTCTCCTCCAGGCGGTTGAGGAAAGTGATCGCGTACGGGTCGTACCTTCCCTTTGCATAAAGCTCGTCCGCGCGCAGCACCTCGGGCCGCACCCCGAAAGCGTCCATGGCCGCCTGCGCGTCGGCCAGGAAGTGCTCCCCCAGCGAGGAGTGGCAGGCGAGGGGGTCGGGCACGGCCGCGAGGGGCTTGCCCAGCTCGCCCTCCAGCTCGCCCGCGTGCTCCGCGAGGGCCGCCGGCACGCTGTCGAAAGCGTCGAGAATGTCCGCCACGAAAACGAATTCGGCTGGGTGCGTTCTGGAGAGGAAGGCGTGCACCGCGCTGGGGAAAAGGAACTCGCACAGCGTGCCGAGGTGAGTCGGCCCGCTCGTTGTAATGCCGCTTCCGACGACATACGGGGGCTTCTTCTCAGCGAGCACGCGGCCGGCGAGCTCCTCGGCCCAGTGGCCGCGTTCCCTTTCGGCCATGCCAGTATTTTGCACAAATTGTTTAAAACATCCCGCGCAAATTATTGGCATGAAGCTCGAGGCGATCACGCTGCTCGCGCTGGGCGGCGTGCTGCTTTCTGCCTACCTCACCTGGGACCACTACCAAGCGAACGGCAGCGCGTGCGGCATCGAGAGTTGCGACACGATCAACAGGGGAACCCACAGCGAGATTTACGGAATTCCTGTTGCGGTGATTGGGGTGCTGGGCTATGCGGCCATCGCGCTCACCGCGGGCGTGATTCGCAGGCTGAAGAGAAACGGCAGGCGCCCGGAAAAGAGCCTGCGCGGCCTCCTCCTGCTTCTCGCGGCAGGAGGCTTCGCCTTCACGCTCTACCTCGTCTATCTCCAGCTCTTCGTGATAAAGGCGACGTGCCCATTCTGCGCGCTGTCGGCGCTCGACATCACCGCGGTGTTCGTCCTGTCGGCTTCATTCTACTTGGAGAAAGAAAAGCGGGCCCGGAGGGATTTTTGAACCTTTTTTCCGTCAACGCTTTTTCGGAGCGCCGAAAAAGGGTTGGCGCCGCAGGCGCTCTCCCTTTTTCCGTCAACGCTTTTTCGAAGCGCCGAAAAAGGGTTGTTCGAACCCTCGACCTACCGGTTAAGAGCCGGACGCTCTACTGCCCACCCTTTTTCGTGAACGCTTTTTCGGAGCGCCGAAAAAGGGTTCCGAGCTGAGCTACGGGCCCCCTGTCTTATTTTTATGCTTAAACAATTTATTTAACTTCATGGCTGTGGCTGTGCTGAGGCTCGGGCACCGCATCGGCAGGGACGCGCGCCTCACCACACACGTGGCGCTCGCCGCGCGCGCCTTCGGCGCGGACGCCTGCATCATCGCGGGCGACGAGGACAGGGAGCTTGCCGAGGGGGTGACGCGGCTTGTGAGAAAATGGGGCGGGAGCTTCGAGATCAGGCAGGAAAAAAATTGGAAAAAAACCATAGAGGATTTCAGGAAAAACGGTTACTGCGTTGTCCACCTCACAATGTACGGAGAGAAAATCAGCGAGAGGATTGCTGAGCTCAGAAAAAAAGAGAACGTGCTCGTTGTTGTCGGCGGCGAAAAAGTTCCGCGCGAGGCGTACGAGCTCGCCGACCACAACATTTCGGTCACGAGCCAGCCGCACTCGGAGGTCGCGGCGCTCGCGGTCTTCCTGCACGAGTTTTTCGAGGGCAGGGAGCTGGGGAGGGAGTTTCCCGGGGCGGAGATCGGCATCGTCCCGAGCGCGCGCGGCAAGAGGCTGCGCCTGAAAGCCTGAGCTTCTCCGACGTATCGGAAAGGCTTAAATACCCTTCCCAGACATTAGTGGGGCGGGGCGACTATGGCGGTCAAGCCGAAAAAATACGACGGCGTGCTCGCCAACCGGCTTGTGAGGGAGTTCCTCGTCAATCTTGCTGGAGAGAACGCGCTGAGCGTGGCGGCCGAGGCGACAGAAAGCATGTCGGACGAGGACCTCGCGCGCGTGTGCAAGCTCAAGGTCAGCGACGTGCGCGCGGTGCTCAACAAGCTCCACTACGAGGGCATCGCCTCGTACGAGAGGTCGAGGGACAAGGAGAGCGGTTGGTACTCATACACTTGGACGGTGAATCTTGAGAAGATTCCCCAGCTGCTCGCCGAGAGGAGAGCGATGGAAGCCGAGGCGGCGAGCGCTAGGCTCGCCGTGGAGAGGACGGTTGATTTCTATTCCTGCGGGAAGTGCAAGAGGAGAGAGAAATACACTTTCGAGCAGGCCGCGGATCTTCTGTTCAAGTGCGGAAAATGCGGCCGCGTGCTCACCCCGCACGACAACACGAGGGAAATAAGGGAGCTCGAGCGAAAGGCGGGGCTGTCAGCCTAACGCTGCCGCGATGGCCTGCCCGAACTTTTTTGCCGCCCGCGGGCCGTTTGCTGTGATGAGCCTTCCGTCTATCTCTACGTCTGCCCTCGTGTTGCTTGCGCCGCCTTCGGCCAGAAAGCGCGCTGTGGTTGGGTCCTGGAAGCACGTTGCTCTCCTTCCCCTCAGCACGCCCGCCTTCGCGAGGATGCGCGGGGCGATGCAGATCGCCGCGACTATCCTTCCCTTGGCCACGCCGTCCCGCGCAAGGGACAGCACGTCCTCCCTCTCGTAAAGCTCGCTCTCCTCAACGCCTGTTCCGCCGACAAAAACGATTGCATCGAACTCGCCCGCGCGCGCCTCGCTGACGGCAACCTCCGCCCTCGCCTTTCCGCCCAGCATGCCCGTCGCCTCGCCCTTTACCGTGCTCGCAACGGCCACCGCGTGGCCTGCCCTCTCGAGCTCCGCCCTCGTGTCGAAAAGCTCTTCATCGCGAAAGCTTGAGGGCGCGATGACCATCAGCACCCTTGCCATGCTTCCAACGAGGGAAAAGAACCTTTAAATAGGTTTTTATGCATAGTTAAGAAACAGGAGGCAATTTTTTCCAATCCTATTTGAACCTGTAAACATAAGGCGATGGCATGGAGGAAGAGGTAAAGAAGGGAACGACGACTGTCGGGCTGATCTGCTCTGACGGCATTGTCTTCGCTGCCGACAGGCGGGCGAGCATGGGCTACTTCATAGCCAACAAGGAGACGCCCAAGATTTTCCAGATTGACGAGCGCCTGGCCATGACGGTGGCCGGCATGGTGGCGGACGCCCAGACGCTCGTCCGCGTGATGAGGGCGGAGGCGGCCCTGTACAGGCTGCAGAACGGCAAGCCGCTGAGCGTGCAGGCCGCAACGACGCTGCTCGCCAACATCCTGTTCCAGTACAAGTTCTTTCCGTTCTACGTCCAGCTTCTCATGGGAGGGTATGACGAGAAGCCGAAGATTTTCAACCTCGACCCGCTGGGCGGCGTGACCGAGGAGAAGTTCGTGGCGACGGGAAGCGGCTCGCCCATGGTCTACGGGCTTCTCGAGGAAGCGTATCGGGAGGACAAGCCCATAAAGGAGAACCTCCGCCTTGCGGTGAAGTGCATCAGCGTGGCGACCAAAAGAGACTGCGCGACCGGGGACGGCCTCGACCTCGTGGCCGTCCACGCCACGCAGGGCTTCAAGCAGTACAGCCAGGAAGAGATAAAGAAGCTCATGGAAGAAAAAGAGCGGTGAAGCGGCGGATGCCTTTGTCACCCACAGTATTCTCGCGCTTTTGACATTCCAACAGCCAACGGGATGTGTTGGGTTTGGCCGCAAACGATGTAGAGAAGAAAGTAAGGGAACTGCTGCCCAGCGAATGCGAGCTCACGAAAGCAGAGTACGAGGGGCCTGATGTCGCCATCTACCTAAAGAACATCTCTGCGTTCTACACTGACGAGAACCTCATCCGCAAGATAGCAGGCACGCTGAGAAAGAGGGTGCTCATCAGAAGCGACCCTGCCTCGCTGCTTCCTCCCGACAAGGCGGCCGAGAGGATAAAGTCCATCGTGCCGCCGGAGGCTGGCGCGAGCGCGATAAGCTTCTCGCCCGAGTTCTGCGAGGTCGTCATCGACGCGCTCAAGCCGGGCCTCGTCATCGGAAAGGGCGGCAGCACGCTCAAGAACATCATACTCTCCACCGGATGGGCGCCCAGGATACTCCGCACGCCGACGATGCCCAGCGAGACGATAAGGGGGCTGCGCGCGAGCCTGCTCAAGGAGGCGGAGAACAGGAAAAAGTTCCTGAACGCTGTGGGAAAGAAGATCGCCGGCCCCGCGGCCGCGAAGGCGGACTGGGTGAAGGTCACCGCCCTCGGCGGATTCAAGGAAGTCGGCCGCATGTGCATTCTCGTGCAGACGCCCAACGACAAGATTCTCATCGACTGCGGGGTGAACGCCGAAACGACAGACCCGCCCAAGGCCTTTCCGTACCTGAACGCCATGAACCTCGCGCTCGACGAGCTCGATGCGGTCATCTGCACGCACGCCCACCTCGACCACTCTGGTTTCATCCCCTACCTGTTCGCGTACGGATACGACGGGCCCGTGTACTGCACCGCTCCAACGCGCGACCTCATGGCCCTGCTCCAGTTCGACTACATCGAGGTCATTAACAAGGGAGGCGGAAGCGCGCCGTACAGCGACAAGGATGTCAGAAAGATGATAAACAGGTGCATCGTGCGCGAGTACGAGGAAGTCGCTGACATCACGCCCGAGATAAAGCTCACCTTCCACAACGCCGGCCACATCCTCGGCTCCTCGATGGTGCACCTGCACATCAGCGAGGGGCTTCACAACCTCGTCTACACCGGAGACCTGAAGTACGGCTACACGCAGTTGTTCGAGCCCGCCAACACGACTTTCCCGAGAGTCGAGACGCTCTTCATGGAAAGCACTTACGGGGGCAGGGCGGACATCATGCCCCAGAGGCATGAGGCCGAGGCGAAGCTGATGAGCGTGATTATGGAGACGCTCGCGGCCAAGGGCAAGGTGCTCATTCCCGTCTTCTCAGTGGGCCGCTCGCAGGAGATCATGCTCGTGCTCGAGGAGTACGCGAACTCCCACCCCGACTTCAATTACCCAGTCTACACTGATGGCATGATTCTCGAGGCATCCGCCATTCACACGGCGTACCCCGAGTACCTCCGGCAGAACGTGCAGCGGCGCATTCTCAGCAACAACTCGCCTTTCGAAAGCAAGATATTCGAGCACGCGGCCAAGAACAGGCAGGAAATCGTCGAGGGGGACCCGTGCGTCATTCTGGCCCCCAGCGGCATGCTGTCAGGCGGGCCGTCCGTGGAGTACCTCAGGCTCATGGCGGGCGAGCCGAAGAACACGCTCATCTTCGTCGGCTACCAGAGCGCGCTTTCGCTGGGCAGAAAGATTCAGAGGGGAACCAAGGAGATTCCCGTGCTCGGCGCGGAGGGGCGGCTCGAGACGCTCAAGATAGCCATGCGCGTGGAGACCGTCGAGGGCTTCTCGGGGCACAGCGACAGGAGCCAGCTCATCAACTTCATCCGCAACATCCGGCCCATGCCCGAGAGAGTGTTCATGCTGCACGGCGATGAGAGCAAGTGCGACGAGCTGGCGAGGAGCGTCAACCGCATCACGCACCTGGAAACGCGCGCGCCCATGAACCTGGATGCCATCAGACTGAAATAAGTTTTAAAGACACACTGGACTTATTGGTATTGTCGTCCCGTTGCTTGCGTTCTTTCTGTCCAAAGATCGCTTTGTGAGGTTTCACGCCGCCCAATTTCTGCTGCTTCTCCTGATGAGCTTCCCGATTGTTATTATTATGCTGATTATCATGTTTGGGGGGAATCGCCATTGGGGTGAAGGAGCTTTCTATGCTGAGCCCGCTGCTAGGCATAGCGTGGGTCATAGTAGTAGGTCTGCTTTGGCTCTACCAAATTTATTCGGCATTCACCGGCAGAGCGCCTATGTATCCGCTCATCGGAAAGCGGGCTGCCGAGGTAGCGTAGTCACGGTCTGAACTTTATCCCTCCCGAATCCAACTCCAGAAAACGGCGAGGAACGGGTTGCCGCGCACACGCTCTATTCTGATGAGCCACAAGTCCATGCAACCAATGATATGTTGTGCATTTTAAATGCTAATGGACGGCTCTGGGTAGTGCACCAGCCTAAAATTTTCAAACTCTATTCGGAGAGCTCTCCAACACCACCACGTGCATGTTATCGTAAATCGGGCCCCTTGGCGTGAGCGTGCTCCGTTTGAGCACAAAGCGGTCAATCCGACAGCTCCCGAAGTCGAAATCGCGGAAGCGCGCGAGAAAGCGGCTCACATCGGTTTTTGCTTTTACACGCGCGAGCGTGATGTGGCCCGAGAATGGGCGCTCCTCCCTCGGAAAACCGAGGGGGGCGAGCGCATTGTCGATGCATGCCGCCAGCGCTGCCAGCTCTGTGCTGTGCACGCCGGCCCACACAACGCGCACGAACTTCTCGCTGGGGAAGACGCCGACCCCCTTGACAGTAACCTGAAACGGGGCTCGCCTGCACCCATCCAGCGCGGCCTTGAGCGTGGGCAGCCTATCCTCGCCGACCTCGCCCAGAAACTTCAGCGTGAGGTGCTGATTTTCCTTCTTCACGAAAACGAGCCCCTCGCGCGGCAGCGATGCCTGGGCTTGAGAGAGCACGCTGAGAATTTCATCGGATAATTCAACCGCAATGAACAAACGCATGGGTTAAATAGCGGGGAGTGGATTTTAAATCGTGCGCGTGGTCGGTGTTGTCGGCAGGCGGGGAAGTGGCAAAGGCGTTTTTGCAGAGGTCGCCAAGCGTATGGGCCTGCCAGTTTTCGAGATGTCCGATGTTGTCGTGGAGCGCATGCTGAAGACGAAAATAATCATTGACAACCGCTCGCTCAGGCTGTTCGCGGATAGGTTGAGAAAAAGATTTGGAGCTGGTTTTGTCGCGAGGAGAACGATCGAGAGGATAAAGAAGAAAGCGGGGAAGACGGGGGTTGCTGTGGTGGTTGGAATCCGTTCTCCCGCAGAGGTGAGGGAGTTCAGAAAGGCTTTCGGGGAGTTCAAGCTGATTGCGGTGTCTGCTCCACTGCCACTCCGGTGGGCGAGGATAAGAAGGAGGAGAAGGCTCGAGGATGCGAGGAGCTTCGGCGAGTTCGTTTGGGCGGAGAGGATGGAGGAAAGCTGGGGGTTGGGAAAGGCGCTGGAAATGGCGGATGCGAGGATAACGAACGCTGGAGGCAAAATGGCATTCAAGAAGAGGGTGCGGGAGTTCCTTCAAAGAATAGTTTTTTATTCCCCGAAGGCCTAGCGCATGCGGCGACTGGAATGATGCGGGCGCTGGCGGTTCTGGCTTTGGTTTCCTCTTTTGCGCTAGGCGTCGCGCCGGGCGAGGTGAGCGTGCTTCACCCTGTTTTCAAGACTGTGAGGAGCGGAGACAACGTGTCGCTCGGAGTCATCGGGCCGGGCCAGACCGTTTCGCTTTCGGCCGACGCGCTCGTCACGGAAGGAGGCATATTCGGGCAAGGGGGACGATGGGACCAGCTGGTGATAACAGAGGCGCCTCCGGGATGGACGTGGAGCGACTCGCTCGCCTACGAGCAGCCGCTCAGGGCAAAGATAACTGCCGATCCGAGCACCTCGGATGGGCTCTATGTCATCCGTGCTGCTGTGGTCGATTTCGGCGACAAGGAGAAGATAGGCGGAAACGTCAGCTTTGATGTGCTCGTGAGGGTTTCGAGGAACGTGGTGGGCATGGATGTGGCGCCGCTCGCTGTGATAGCGGGCGCAGGGCAGCCGGCCGGGTATTACGTGACCGTGCGGAACAACGGCACCGCAAACGACGTTTTCGAGGTAACGAGCTCGGGCGTGCCGCTGTGGGAGTTCAGAAGAGAGGTTTTCGTGCCTGCCGGGGGAGAGAGGACAGTGGTGTACGAGGTGGTGAGCGAGGAGGAGAAGGAGCTCAGCATTCTGCTGAGGACGCGCTCGCTTTCCTCGCCGCTCATTTTTGAGGAAAAGGGCGCGAAGCTGTATGTGAGGACGGACCTCATTGGGGACTGGCGCGCGACGGGCCACGGAAACCTGCTTTTCCCGCTTGCCGAAGGTCCCATCTACGGGCTGGTGGGGTTTCTCGCAAACCTTCTCTGAGGAAGCCATTTAAGAATTGGAAGCATATTTCCAGGCATGAGTTTCAGGGAAGAGGCGGCGCTCGAGGCCGCAGGCCTGCTCGGCGAGGCCGCGGATGAGGACAGGCTGCGGAGGCTGAAGGCTGAGCTGTCCAAAAAATGGTCGCTCGCGGGCGCGCTGCGGAACAGCGAGATACTCGCCGCGCTGCCTGAGTGGAAGAAAACGAAGAGGCTGCTCGCGCTTTTGAAAAAAAGGCCTGTGAGGACGATCAGCGGCGTTGCGCCGGTCGCGGTGATGAGCCTCAGCGACTGCCCGCATGGAAGATGCTCTTACTGCCCGAGGGGAGAGGGCGCGCCGAATGCCTACACGGGCTTTGAGCCCGCGACCATGAGGGGACGGCAGTACGGGTTTGACGCGTTCGCGCAGGCGAGGGCGAGGATCGCCCAGCTTGAGGCAATCGGGCACGCCACGGACAAGATAGAGCTCATCATACAGGGAGGGACTTTCCCGTGGATGGCGGAAGAATACAAGCGTGCTTTCATCAAGAGATGCTTTGACGCGCTGAATGAAGACGAGGAGGGTGCGGACAGCGTTGAGGCGGCGCAGGAAAAAAACGAGAGGGCGCGGCATCGCTGCGTGGGCCTCACCATCGAGACGAGGCCCGACTGGTGCAGAAGGCAGCACATTGACGAGTTTCTGGCCTGGGGAACAACGAGAGTGGAGCTGGGCGTGCAGGTGCTGAGCGACGCCATTTACAGGAAAGTGAACCGCGGGCACTCGGTGAAGGCTGTTGTCGATGCCACGAGGGCGCTCAAGGACTCTGGCCTCAAGGTGCTGTATCACATGATGCCCGGCCTGTGGCAGGGAGCGGCCGAGGATGTTGAGGACTTCAGGAGGCTGTTTGAAGACGAGAGGTTCAAGCCTGACATGCTCAAGATATACCCTTGTCTGGTGCTCGAGGGAACGCGGCTTTACGAGGAATGGAGGAGGGGGGAGTTCAAGCCTTACGACACTGAGGAGGCGGTTGAAGTGATTTCAGAAGCCATGCGATTCGTTCCCCCTTGGTGCAGGGTGATGCGCATCACCAGGGACATTCCCGAGCGCCTGATTGTCGCTGGGGTGAAGAAAAACAACCTCAGGCAGCTCGTTGAGGAGAGGATGCGCGCCAAGGGCTTTGCCTGCAGGTGCATCCGATGCAGGGAGGCGGGCTTGAGGAGGCTCAAGCAGGGAGTCGATCTGAAGCTGGAAAAGGCTAAGCTGAAGCGCATCGAGTACGCCGCGAGTGGGGGAGAGGAAGCCTTTCTTTCCTTCGAGGACGAGGAGAGCGACGTCCTGTACGCTTTCCTGAGGCTGAGGCTTCCGGCAGAGCCGCACAGGAAAGAACTGCGTGGCGCGTCAGTGGTCCGGGAACTGCATGTTTATGGAAAGGCGCTCGGGCTTGGGAAAAGGGAAGAGGGGGAGGCGCAGCACGCTGGCTTCGGCAGCCGGCTTTTGGAGGAGGCGGAAAGAATTTCGAGCGCGTGGGGCGTGCGGAAGATGGCCGTGATGTCCGGGGTGGGCGTGCGCGAGTACTATTTTGAAAGGGGTTTTAAGCGCGACGGGCCATATGTCTCGAAGGAAATCTGAGGGGATGGCTTGAGCTATGCGAGGGAAGTCGAGAGCGCGCTGAAAAAAGCCGGCTGCGCTGTCGGCGACAGGGTGAGGGTGGAGAAGGAAGGCGAGGCTTTCGAGGGCATGCTGCTTCCCAGAACAGGAGCGGGCGATGCCAGCGTGCTCGTGCTCAAGCTCGATAATGGGTATAACGTCGGCATCGCCTTCGCGGGGGCAAAGGTAACGCTTCTCGAAAAGGGAAAGCCGGTCGCCTTCAAGCCGGCCGGGCAGCCGCGGGCCGAGAAGGGGCTTCAACGCATTTC
>JAWCPB010000014.1:0-27554 GCA_038870455.1 Candidatus Micrarchaeia archaeon | reverse complement strand
GCGGAGAGCTCTCTTCACCCTGTTCTTCTTCGTGAAGAACTTCAGAAGGCCATGCCGCAGCATTGACCGGCGCACGCCTGCTTTCATCGCTGGAATCCCAAAGAGAACAATGGCCCAACTCCTCAGAGCATACCCGCCATAAATAATTTTATCTACCCGCTTGTGGTAACACCGTAAAAGAAAATTGGTATTACAATGCCGCGAGCCTGACGAGCTCGATGCCGCGCAGGCGCTGGAGCGCGTCCGCGAGCGCGCGGATGCGCGAGGGCTTTCCTTTCGCCAGTATGACTTCTATGCAGCGCTCCTTTTCTATGTGGGCGTGGGTGGTGGAGATGATGACGTCGGCAAAGTTGTGTTGAACGTGGGTGAGCGGATGCAGGATGGAGGGCGAGCGATGGTTGAAGAGAAACACGATGGCCGCGCTCCCCGCCCTTCCAGCATTCCACTCCTCTTTCATGAAGTGCGCGCGCAGGATGTCGGCAACCGCCTTGGAACGGCTTGCATAAGCCTTCTCCCTGACAAACTTCTCCAGCCTGGCGAGCTGTTCGGCGGGCAGGGAGATGGCGATGCGGCCCACGGCCATGGTGGTATTACGAAAAACATGTTTTTATTACTGAGCTGGGATGATTGTGGTGGGTGGTTGAATGGTGTGTTATACCGTACCGCTGGCCGCATGGGTGCTGACGCAATTGGGGAGGAGAGCCGTGCACAAGAATGACGAGCATGGCCGCTGGCTCTCGCTCCTCCTGCTCGGAGGGGCCACTTTCGGGGTGGTGGATCACCTGTGGCACGGCGAGCTGTTCCTGATCGGCCCGGACATTGCGAGCGACCTGCTACTGGGCGTGGCCATCACGGTGGTCACGGTGGTGGTGTGGGGCGTTGTGGTCGCGCTCAACCGCGCCGCAGAGCCTCGACCTGTCCTGCGGTGAGGTTTTATTTCCTTGCTGCGAATGCAGCGCGTGCTGAAGGGAATACCGCCAAACGTTTTTTTCCTCGGGCTGGTGAGCCTGCTCAACGACACCGCCAGCGAGGCGATTTTCTCGGTGCTTCCGGTTTTCATGTCGGCCGTGCTGCGCATTGATTATGCGACCATCGGGGTGATTGAGGGGGCTGCCGAGAGCGCGGCGAGCTTTCTCAAGCTGGCGTCTGGCTGGGCGAGCGACCGCATGAAGAAAAGGAAGGGCATCGCGCTGGCTGGCTATGCGCTTTCGAGTGCCGTCAAGCCGCTCTTTGCGTTTGCGGCGGGCGCGCTCGATGTCGCAGCCATTCGCGTGCTTGACAGGATTGGAAAGGGCGTGCGCACCTCGCCCCGCGACGCGCTGGTGGCCGACAGCACGCCTGAGAGGTTCAGGGGAAAGGCCTTCGGCTTTCACAGGGCCATGGACACGCTGGGGGCTGTTGCCGGCCCTCTGCTGGCCTTCGCCTTCCTCTATTATTTCGGGGCGAGCGAGGCGAGCTATCGGAACATGTTCCTGCTCACTGCAATCCCGGGAGCGGCCAGCCTGTTGTTGCTGTGGCTTTTTGTGAAGGAGAAAAAAGCAAAGGGAGGGAGGGCGATGCGGCTGCTCGACTTCTCTTTCCTGAGCACAGAGGCCAGGGCCTTCATGCTCGCGGTCTTCGTGTTCTCGCTCACCAACTACTCGTACGCGTTTCTCGTGCTGAGGGCGGGCGAGCTGGGGGTAGGCGCGGCGTTCATTCCGCTACTTTATCTTCTATACAACATTGTGTATGCGTCGCTCGCAACTCCTGCGGGCGCGCTGGCGGACAGGATTGGCGGAAAAAGGGTGCTGGCGGCGGGATGGCTGGCCTTCATAGCTGTTGGGGTTGGATTCGCGCTTGCTGGCGAGTGGTGGCAGGCCGTGCCGCTGTTTGTGCTTTACGGGTGCTTCAGCGCGGTGCACGAGACGGTTGTGAGAAGCCACGTGTCGCTCATGGTCGCGCCCGCCAGGAGGGGCAGCGCGCTGGGGGCGCTGCATTTCCTGCTTGGGATTGGAGCGCTTCCCGCGAGCGCGGTGATGGGCTGGGTGTGGAGCGCGTGGGGGGCGAGCGCGGCTTTCGCTTTGAGCGCTGCCGTTGCAGCCGCCGCGCTGCTAATTCTTGCCAAGCGATAGAAACAGCCGCATGAACTCGTCGCCCTTGAGGTGCGCTCCCTTGGCCGCGTTCTGTTCATCGAAGGAAAGCGAGGCGTTGTCCTCCCCCTTACGCCAGGCCGCCCAGGGGACTGGGGAGGGGCCGTGCGTCTTCAGGGAGACAGGAGTCTCGTGGTCCGGCGAAACCGCAACCACGTAGTCAAAGCCCTTCTTCTCAAGGCCGGCGAGGAGGGGCTTGACGATGCGGGAGTCGAGCTCCTCGATCGCCCTGACCTTCTTGCCCGCATCGCCCTCGTGGCCCGTCTCGTCAGTAGCCTCGATGTGCACGATAACGAGGTCGTGTCTCTCCAGCGCGAGCAGCGCGGCGTTGGCCTTTCCCTCGTAGTTCGTGTCCAGGTAGCCCGTTGCGCCTGGCACGCTGATGACCGACATGCCTGTCAGCACGCCTATGCCTTTGATGAGGTCGACCGCGCTGATGACAGCCGCCCGAAGCCCCCACTTGTCCTTGAAGGGCTCGAGCGCCGGCTTTCTGCCGATTCCCCAGAACCACACGCTGTTGGCGTGAGGCTCGCCGCGCGCGCTCTTTTCCCCGTTGAGCGGATGGGCGGGCAGGATGCGCTGGGAGGCTGTGATGAGATTGTTGAGCAGCTCGGCCGTGCGCCGGCCTGCCGGCGAGTGCGCTCGCGGAAGGTGCGCCGCAACTTCCTTTCCGGGAATGTCGTGGGGAGGGGTGAGCACAACCTCGTCGCTGTAGCTCTTCCTGAGAACAAGCAGGTTGCGGTAGCTCACGCCCGGATAGAATTCGATCTCCCCCTTTTTGCCCAGCTGCTTGTTTATCTCTGCGATGAGCCTTTTTCCATCCCCGCTTGGTATGTGGCCGGCGCTGTAGTCGGCCATGCGCCCGTCTTTCAGAAAAACGAGGTTGGTGCGAACGGCAACATCGTGCGGCTCCATCGCAACGCCCATGGCCGCGGCCTCGATGGGCGCGCGGCCCGTGTAGCAGGCCGCAACGTCATAGCCAAGGAGGCCGAGTGTTGCGACGTCGCTGCCGGGCTCCATGCCGTGAGGGACGGTTTGGTTGAGGCCAATCCTTCCCCTGCGCGCGATGGAGTCGATGTGGGGCTTGCGCGCTGACTGAAGGGGCGTGCGGCCCCCCAGCTGGCTGAGAGGGCGGTCTGCCATGCCATCGCCTATGATGAGAATGAATTTCGTTGCCATGCGCTCAGCTCAAACAAAAGCGCTGAGAAAGTTAAAGACGTTTTCCCCAAGCGTGTCCAAGTAATAGCCTCCCTCGAGTGTGGCAAAGACTGGAGTGCCGCCAGCCTTCTTCCGGATGAGCTCCCCCACCCTCCTGTATGTTTTGCTTTCCGCTATTCTCGTCAGCTGCCCGCAGCAGTCGTCCTTGCCGAAGGAGTCGAAGCCCGCGCTCACGCCGATCACGTCAGGCTCAAACGCCACCTTGCTTAAGCGCGTCTCAAAGCACTCCAAATACTCGCTGTCCCTCACGCCGATGGGAAGCTCAACGTTACAGATGTGCTCGTTGTTCTCGCTCTCGAAGCCCGTGCGCGGGTAGATGGAGTCAGACCGCTGGTGAACAGAAAAGTAGAAAACGCGCGGCTCGTTGTAGAAAATCTCCTGCGTGCCGTTGCCGTGGTGAATGTCGAAGTCGATGATGAGCACGCGCCGCGCCCTGCCTTCCTTGAGGAGGTTTGCGACGGCAACCGCCATGTTGTTCAGGTAGCAGAAGCCGCCGAACTCAACTTTTTTCGCGTGGTGGCCCGGCGGCCGCACGAGCGCGAAAGCAAATCCTTCGGTGAGGCAGGCGCGCGCCGCGCCCAGCGCAGCGCCCGCGGCGAGCCGTGCAATGCCGTAAGTTGTGTCGTCAATGGGGTTGTCAGGGAAATACGTGTGGATGAGCGAGGGGTGGGCGAGCTGGTCGAGGTACCGCGGGTCGTGCACGAGCGAAAGCTCTTTCTCAGTGGCAGGCTTGGGCTCGACGAGCTCAAAGGACAGGCCGCTGTCGCGCAGATACTGCAGTATAACTTCCAGCCGCATGGCGCACTCGGGATGGCCCCAGCCCGTGTCATGCTGCAGAAAACGCTGGGAGTAGAATATTTTCATTGGCACGCAATGTTTAAGTTCGGGGCAAATTTAAACCCTAGCATGCGCGCGCTGCTGCTCCTGCTGGCGGTTGCGGGCATGGCCGCTGCGGCCTGCAGGCCTGGGGAGATTGCCGGCGTGAGGTGCGACCTGAACGGCACGCTCTATTACAAGGAGTGTGTGGCCGGCGCGTTTGCCGCGCGCGAGCGCTCTTGTTTTGCCGAAGGAAAGGCGTGCAGCGTAGAGGCCGCGGGCTGCGTGCCGGCGGCCAGCTGCACCGCGGACGTCATCGAGAGATGCGCTGACGGGCGGCAGGTTGTCGTTGCAAAGTGCAACATGAGGATGCTGATCACCTACCAGACCACGCTGTATGTGGGCGTGGCGCAGCCCACGGGCGAAACGTGCGGGGGGTGCGCGCCGGGCTATGCGTGCGAGGGACCGGCAGAGAACTACAGCGCGGTCGCCGAGAACTTTTCAGTCTCGCTATCGCTGAGGCAACTCGATGCCAGCGGAAACCCAAGCGGCTACGCGCTGCACTTTCTCAGGCCTGGCGAGAGCGCGAGCCTGAGGGACTTGAGCGTGCGGCTGCTGGCAGCCAACGCGAGCGTGAGCTGCACGAGAGAAGGGGATGCCGTGATCGGGGAGGAAACTGCTCTGCTTGAGGTCAGCTGGGGGCCGGCCAAGAGCAACTTGTCGCTTGGGGAGGGAGAGAAAAGCGGCCGCTACTGCGCGACCTACTACGCCGCGCCGCCGTGCGCGGATATTGACATCGACATGATGATTCCAATCGGGGGGATTAAAGAGGATGCCGCGTGCGTGCCGCTTGCCCCGCCTCAACAGCCTCCAGCACCCGCGCCACAGCCGAACGCCACCCAGCAGCCCGCTCCGAACATCACGCGGCCCGTGTCGCCAAACATCACCCCGCCAACAACTCCTCCTTCGCCCGAGATGGCCCCACTCACTCCGCCGCAGAACGTCACGTCGCCGCCCGAGGTTCCCCTCAAGTGCCTCGGGGTGTTTCTCCTGCTTTCGCTTGCGCTCGTAGTCGCGCGGCGCCCGTGATGCCTCAAAAAAGCGTCTCTGGCTCTGTCAGCCTCGTCATCGCCTTTCGGCTGCGCGGTTGTTCATGTCTTCATCGACGCAATATATTATAAGTCTGGGCGGATATAAAGCTTGGCATGAGGGGGGAGCTGGAGCTGCTCATCCTGCTGGCGGCAGAGGGAGCCGGTCATGGCTGGGCACGCTTGAGCACGGCTGCCATTGCCCGCCGCATCGGGGCGAGCCAGCAGACTGCCTCGCGGCGGCTCGCCGAGCTGGAGAGGGCGGGCTTGGTTGAGAGGCGCAGGGGGGCGGTGAGGCTCACCGAAAAGAGCATGGAAAGGCTGCGGGCCGCGCACATGAGCCTTAAGGCGCTCTTCGCCCACACCGCCATCACTTTCGAGGGCAATGTGTTCACAGGCCTGCGCGACGGCAGGTACTACATGTCGCTCGACGGCTACAGGAGGCAATTCAAGGAAAAGCTCGGCTTCGACCCCTATCCCGGGACGCTGAACCTGAGGGTGGGCGAGCCAGAGAAAAAGATTTTGCTCGCGCAGAGGAATGGAATAGAGATCAATGGGTTCGAGCACAACGGGAGGGTGTTCGGCGGGCTCAAAGCATTCCGGGCGAGGGTGAACGGCGTTGAGGGCGCGGTGGTCATTCCCGCGCGCTCTCACTACGGGAATGACGTGATAGAAATTGCCTCGGGATATTACTTGAGGAAAAAGCTCGGGCTCAAGGACGGGGAAAAGGCAGAGGTTGTCGTAAGGGACTAGAT
Organism: Candidatus Micrarchaeia archaeon; assembly: GCA_038870455.1. Taxonomy (GTDB): domain Archaea; phylum Micrarchaeota; class Micrarchaeia; order Burarchaeales; family JACRGF01; genus JAWAFC01. Next base: position 21,548 of record JAWCPB010000014.1, on the reverse strand, counting down.
GACGCTCTCGTAGAGCTCGATGGTCTCGTGGGCTATTTTTTCCCATGTGTAGAGCTTTTCAACGCGCTTTCTGCCCGCCTCGCCCATGGCCTTGGCGAGCGCATCGTCTCCGAGAAGGCGGATGAGGCCCGCGGCAATGCTCTCGGGCTTGTCGGGCTCGCACCAGAAGCCGTTCTTGCCGTCCAGCACGGTCTCGCGCAGGCCGCCCAGCCCGACGACGACGGGCTTGCCCATGGCCATGCCCTCGAGCGGAACGATGCCGAACGGCTCGTAGCGCGAGGGCGCGCACACGGCATCGCAGCAGGCGTACAGCAGCAGGCGCTCCCTCTCCTCCACCCACTTGTCTATGAGCACGACCTTGTCCTTCAGCCCGTGGCGCGCGATGAGCGCGCGAATCTCGTCGGCCATCTCGCCCCGCCCGAGGATGACGAGCCTGGCCTTCGGCACCTTGGCGAGCACGAGGGGAAGGGCGCGCACGAGAGAGTCGACGCCCTTGACGAAGGTGAGCCTGCCCGTGAATAGGACGACCTTGTCGTCTTCGGCGAAGCCGAGCCGCTTCCTGCAGGCGGCCCGCTCCTCTGCCGGAAAGTTGGCGATGTTGTACTTCTTCTCATCAACGCCGTTCCACATCACGCGAATGCGCGCGCCCGGGAAGTTCAGCACGTGCAGCTCCTCGCGCATCGAGTAGCTGACCGTTATTATCATGTCGGCGTTCTGCGCGGTGGTGTACTCCAGGTTGCGTATGGTGGAGGAGCCCCGCCCCCCGCTCCTGCCGTGCTCCGTGGAGTGCACGTGGAAAACCATGGGCCTGCCCGTGTTCTTCTGCGCGACCACGCCGGCGATGGCCGAGAGCCAGTCGTGGCACACGACGAGGTCGAAGCCCTCCTTCTTCGCGATCTTGTTGGCGAAAAGGTTGGCGCTCAGGAAATTGTAGGTCAGCACGTCGCCGAAGAAGCGCAGGCCCTCGCCCCACCGACGCAGCTCCTCGTCGACAAAAACGGGCAGCACTGCCGTGGCGTCCGCGACAAGCGGGCGATGCACCTCTATTCTCTCGCCAATTTCCTCGAAAGTCGGCAGCTTGGCTCCGTCGTTCATGGTGAAGACCGTGACGTCGTGGCCCTTGGCCGCCAGCTGTGCCGTCATCTCTGCCGCGTACGTTCCGAGGCCGCCGATGAGGCGCGGCGGGTATTCCCACACGAAGTAGGCGAGCCGCATGACAGCGCTTGGGGGTGGGAGTTTAAAAAACCGCGTGCAAAAGTCTTTCCATGCCAGAGCTCGTGGGCTTGTGCCACATCTGCGGGCGGCCGGCGGTGCAGAGCTGCAGCCTGTGCGGCCTTCCGACATGCGAGAGGCACATCAGGGGCGGGGTGTGCGAAGACCACGCGAGGGGGAGGAAGGCGCCCGGGGAAAGGGGCCCGGGCCGGTTTCTCTAAAACCAGAGCTTGCTGCCGAGCCAAGCAAGCGCTATCGAACGAATTGTCTTGCCGAGGATGACCGCTGCCAGGAACTTCCACCAGGTGTAGCGCGTTGCGCCCGCAACGATGCCTGCAAGGTCGAAAGCGGGATTTGGGATGAGCGCGAGGAAGAAGAGCGCGAGCGCCCCGTGGTTCTGCTTGAACATCCAGTCGCGCAGCGCGCGATAGCGCGCTCCCTCTTTTTTCCTGAAAAGCCCTTCAGCGCCGTAGCCCGCGAGGTAGCCGGTGAGCTCGCCGAGCCCACTTCCCAAGCCCGCCGCGATGCCGAGCAGGAGCGGATTGGTGTAGTGGCCGAGCACGAAGACGACTGCGAGGCCCGGAACAGGGAGTATGACTGTGGCGCTCGACACGAGCATCATCACAAAAACGCCCAAGTAGCCCCATGCGGCGAGCTGCTGCTGGGAAAGCTGCGGCCCCAGCCACAGCGCGAGCGCGGTTATGGCCAGCGAGAGGAGCAGGGAGGCGAGGGCCTTGTTGTCAATGCGCGGCATGCGCCTTTTTCGCAATCATAATAAATATTCGATGCGCTTAACGCCCGCATGCGGGTTTTTGAAGTCGTGGCGGTCGCCTTCCTCGCAGCGCTCGCCGTGCTGCTGCAGTTCTCCCACAATTTCATCGGCCTGCCGATGTCGGTCACGGGCTTCATGTGGGTTGATCTGGTCGGCGTGCCCGCGCTGCTGGCTTTTTTCCTCTTCGGGTTCGAGCACGCGCTGTATGTGAGCGTGCTCACCGCGCTGGCCATAACTTTTGCGGCGCCCGACTCCTGGCTGGGTGCGAGCACGAAGTTCGCCGGAACCATGAGCATGATAATCGTGCCCGCCACTTACGCGCTTTACAGGAAGAACTTGGATGCGGGAAAGCTGGCGGCCATTCTCGTGGTAGGAACGGCCTATTCGCTGACGGCGTTTGTGCTGTCCGGGGCGGTGAACCTGGCGAGCCAGGCGTGGGTGGAGATCACCGACCCGCTTCTCCTCGGTGTGCTGCCGGTGCTCGCCATAGCGCTGTACTCGGTGGCGCTGCACGCCCTGTGGAGCAGGCAGAAGAGGATGCTGAGGGCGGACGAGTTCGCGAAAGCAAAGGTGCTTCTGGAAGTGCTTGCGGTTTCGCTTGTCGTGCGCGGGCTCGTGATGACTGTGGTGAATTACTATTACGCCGGCCCGCTGTTCTTCGGGCAGGCCACCCAGGAGATCATGCGCGCGCTCCCCTGGGAGAGGATTTTCTTCTGGAACGCCGTGCAGGGGAGCATCGAGGTGCTGGCGGCCTGGGGCATCGCCTTTCCGGCTGGTTTTGAGAAAAAGTACGGCAGCTGGTGATCAGCGCTTGAGCGCGCGCACGCCCTTTTCAGAGCCGATGATTGCGAGGGAGGCCCTGCCCGCAAAAATTCCGTTCTCCACCACGCCGGGAATGGCGTTTATGTCTCTCTCTAGCTTGGCCGGATTTTTAATCACGCCGAACCGCGCGTCGAGCATAAAATTGCCGTTGTCGGTTGTGAAGCGCTCGCCGCGCTCGTTCAGCCTGTAATTCACGGACGCGCCCATGCGCTTGAGCGCGCGCGCGACCGCGCCCGCCGCGAAGCGGATGACCTCCACGGCGACAACGCCGTCAAGCCTCTTCACGGCCTTGCTCTCATCTGCGATGACCACGAATTTTTTTGCGAGGTAATCCACCACCTTCTCCCTTGTCACGGCGCCGCCGCCGAGGCCCTTGAGCAGGTTGAGGCGCGGGTCAATCTGGTCCGCGCCATCCACCGCCAGGTCTATGCCCTCGACTTCCTCGAGCGTCAGCACGCGCAGGCCGAGCCGCCGGGCGAGCTCCTCGGAGCGCAGCGAAGTGGCCACGCAGCGCAGGCCCAGCCCCTCCGCCCTCTCTCTGGCGGCGACCGCCTCGATGAAGCGCGCCGCCGTGCTGCCCGTGCCAAGCCCGAGCGCCATGCCTTTTTTGACCAGCTTGGCGGCCTCACGCGCCGCCCTCTCCTTCGCCTCCTCCACGTCCTCACCCGCCCCACAGCCTGAAGAAAACCGCGCACGCGAGGGGCACGGTGATGTTGTCGTCAAGGTGCAAGTTAAAGCTTTCCACGAGCGCGGCGAATGCCGCGAGGAAAAGCGGGCCCTCACCCACAGGCAGGAAGAGCTGGGTGAGCGACGCCACGATGAAGAACGTCGCCAGCCCCTCCCAGCTCTTTGCCGGATTGTGCGGAAGCGGGTGCCCTCCCCTGCCGAACACCGAGGCGAGGCCGTCGGCGAAGGCGAGTATGAACACTCCAGCAGCGATTTGCCTGGCGCTGTTCAGGAAAGAGAAGAGGAGGAGAAGGCCGACGCCGTACCAGAAGGCGCCGTAGCCCGGCGGGTGGCCCGGCCTCTCCACGAGGCGCAGAAGCGGGTCGAACAGGGGCGTCGGCCTTCCCTTCATCTTCCTGTCCACGAAATACACGCCGGCCAGGAAGGCGAGCGACAGCAGCAGCAGGAGGGGCGCCCTCACCGCCTCTCCGCCGAAGAAAAGGGGGGCGAGCACGACCGCCCCGGCGCCCATGTGCAGGAGCTTCCGCCTCAGCTCAAAGGAATTCTCAGCCATTCACTTCACCCACGCGTCGGTGATCTTCTCCGCGACCGCGTAGCCGAGCACGCCGACCACAATGCCCGCCGTGACGTCGCCGAGGAAATGCACGCCGAGATAAAGCCGCGAGAAGGCGGTGAAGAGCGCGAGCGCGTAGTAAGGCAGGAACGCGCCCGTGCCTATCGTGGCCGCGAGAAAGAAGAAAACGAGCACAGCGTGGCCGCTGGGGAACGAGTAGTCCGGCGGTCGCGGGCAGGCGACTTTCGAGGCAACCGCGCCGGCAACGCTCGCGTCGCAAGGCCGGAGCTCGGCGTAGCCGTTCTTCAGCGCGAGCGTGGCGAAGAGCAGGAGCACGAGCCCCACGAAGACGGTGAGCAGGCGCCGTTTCTGGGAGAAGAACGGGATTGAGGCGATGAAAAGTAGCAGGGTGAGCAGATACACGTGCTCGTGCACGAGCATGGAGAGGTGGGTGAGCGGGGGGAGATCGAGCGAGGCGAGCCACGCGGTCACCGCGTCCATGCCAACGCTTTCCCGCCGAACGCATAAAAACATATTTTAAGGGGAAGGGAGAAGGAAGCGCATGCGAGTGCTTGCGCTTTTTGCCCTTGCGCTCCTCGCCCTGCCAGTCCTCGCAGTCGAGGAGTTCGATGCTGTCGTCATCGGCGTGAGCGGGGCGGCCACGCTGAGTGGAACCGACGCGCTCAGCGTGTACAACTGCAGGCTGCCCACCCAGGCGCCGCCCAGGATAGAGTTCGACGTGGCCAGGCCGGCCCAGTGCACGGAAGCGTTCGTGGTGTATTACGAGAGGTACGACTTCGACCAGAGGGGTTTCGTGCCCGGAGGACAGTTGTGCATAGTCCCGCCTGCCGCCAACTGCAGGGCGACTGTGCCCGTAAAGCTTGGCGGAACTGGGAGAGGCGAGGTCGAGGTCAAGCTCCTCCGCCTGACCTCCGAGTGCCAGGGAATCAGCTACGCGAAGGAATTCGTTTTCAAAATAATTCACCAGCCAGACCCTGTTGAGGAGGGGGTTGTTTTGAACATGGCGGGCGCGAATGCGACCGCCGAACAGGCGAAGGCCGTGCTCGCTGGCTGCGGCCCTTGCTGCGCCGGAGCCGGCGAGGCTGAGCTCGCCGCCGTGAGTTCCTCCCTGGCAAAAGCCGCGGGCGCGCTCGCCGCATGCGAGGTGGCGAACGCGACGAGCCAAGCGGGCCTTGCAGCGCAGCACGCGCAGGCCGCGCTCTCGCTCGCTGAAGCCAGGCTGGCTGACTGCCGTGCGAGCGACAACATCACCGTCACAACGCCGAACGTGACCGAGAACGTGAGCTGCGCGAACGCCTGCCTTCCAGACGAGGAACAGAAGCCGTTCCCAGACTGCTCGTGCGTCAAGAGGGTGGCGAACATCGCCATAGGCGGAAACATCACCGGAAACGTCACGACCGCGAACGCCACCGCGCCCCCGGCTCCGCAGAGGCCGTGCGGGCTGTTCGCCCTCCTCGCGCTGGCTCTCTTCGCCGCACTAAGGCGATAGCATGGGAATACTCGACCTCCTGCTCGGGAAAAAGGAAACGACGAGGGGACTGTGGTGCCTGCGCTGCAAGGGCTACATCCCCGAAGGAAGCGAGGAGTGCCCCACCTGCCACGCCAAAGTCAGCGAGATGTTCAAGATAACCTGCCCGAACTGCAAGAAGGAAATCCCCTGGAACGCGAAAATCTGCCCGCACTGCGGAAAGAGCTTCACCGAGACAGAGCAGACTTTCAAGTGCCCGGTGTGCGGCTATGAAGCCAAGTACAGGATGAACCAGTGCCCGGTGTGCAACACTGTTTTTGCCTAGCCCGCCTCTCTATTCCTCAAGTAAGTCCTGAAGAAGTACAGCGAGGCGATGACGATGGCGAGGGCCGCGATGGTTATGGCGGGCGCGGCCACCCGGCTGAAGGACTCGAGCACAAACACCGCGGACTTCGGGGGCGCGCCGGCCGCGACCGTCTTGGCGCTCACCGCAAACGAGCTCGCCCTGACCGTGTCGTTCTGGGCGAGAGCGAGCGCGGCGAGCCTCACGTAACCCTCAGCCTCCTCTGTGTCGAGCCCGCTCTCCCTCGCCCTCGCCACGCTGTCGTTCGCCTCAGCGACGAGCTGGAGCGCCAGCGCGCGCTCTTCAGGAGAGGGAGAGGGCTGGGCGCTCCCCACCTCAATCCTCTGCGGCTGACCGGACTGCGGGGCGAAGCCATCGGCGCTACAATCACACCTCCACGAGTGGTTGCCCGCGGACAGGAACACAGAGCGCGCGAAGGCCGGCGGGGCTGCGTCGTAGGAAGAGGAATCCACGAGAATGCTGCACCTTCCGTTGGGCACCGTTCCGCCTTCGTACCGGTAGCCGCAGGCGAGCGAAACCCAGCCTGGCGAGGACAGCGAGGAGGGCACGGCCTGCTGGAACAGCGTCGTGGGCGCGTCGGTCACGGTGACAGAAAAAGAAACTTCTTCTGCGGAAGACAGCACGACGCTCATCCCCAGCGCGAGCAGAAGGCTTTTCAGCACGCTTGTTTTTTATTTGCCCTGCTTAAAAAACGTTCGTGTTCGCGGGCATAGACCTGGCGGCGAAGGAGAAAAACCCTTCCGGAGCCTGCCTGCTCTCAGGAAGAAGGGCACGGTGCGCCACGCTGCATTCCGATGGAGAGATAATCGCATGGGCCGCGGCTGCAAAGCCCGCGCTCATCGCTGTCGACGCGCCGCTCTCCCTCCCGAGAAAAGGGAGCATGCGGAGAATCGAGAGGGAATTGGCCGCACGCGGCCTGCGTGTGCTTCCGCTCAGGGGAGCCATGCGTGCGCTGGCAAGAAGAGGAATGAGGCTGAAGAAGAGGCTCGCCGGCCTGAAGATGCATGTCATCGAAGTGCATCCGCGCTCTTCCCTGTCGGCCATCCGGCGCGCTGGCAGGCGCGTCCGCTTTCCCGCGGCCTGCAGAAACGAGCACGAGAGGGACGCTTGGCTGGCGGCGCTCACGGCGAAACTTTTTGCCGAAGGAGGGTGCGAGCTGATAGGCGGGGCGTTCGCGCTGCCGAGTGCCTAGGGCGAGATTTGAACTCGCGACTTCCAGATTTCCCGGTCATTGCCCGAAGGCTCGGCACTCAGATCGCGGTGCGATATGAGTCTGGCGCTCTAACCAGGCTGAGCTACCTAGGCGCGGACTAATTCACAATTAACAATTAAAATAGGCTCTCATCTCTCGAGAACGAACGAGATCGTTTCGTACCCGCTGCCCGTGCCGTTGCGGGCGAGCAGGCGGGTGGTAGTGATTTTCCGCGTCGAACTTCCCCCGCACCGGAACGCGCGCGACCACGCGCCCGTGCTGACACGGAGGCAGGCGCCCAGTCTGTCCGAGATTTTGCCGAGCTTTGCCTCGGCATCCTCCCCTCTGCCGGCCGCGAGGTCTTCAAAAACGCCCAGCCCGTGCGCGGCTTCAACGGCGTCATCAAGAAGCTGGCTGTCGTGGAGAAAGGCGTGCTTCCGTGCGAGCGCGCCCTGGGTGAGCGAAAGAAAGGGAACGACGAGCGCGGTGGCCAGGAAAATGCTGAGCAGGGCTTCGAGCGTGAGCGCGAAACCCTTACCTGCACACGACAAGCGCATCCACCTCACCGGAAACGAGGACTATGCGGCGAATGCAGCGGCCGCTCGCTCTCCCTTCGCTTTCAAGGCCCGCGGTGACGTTGAAACCGGAGAGCCTGTCCTTTAATGCGGCCAGCTTGGCCCTGTCAATCACGTTGGGATGAACGACCGGCGGCAGCGTCTCGCTCTCGACAGCCTCTGCCTTGACGAGGCGGTCGGCGATAGACAGCAGCAGCGCCTCCTCCTCCCAGCTCTGTATCGACGCCGCCGAGCGCTCGTAGAATAGAAACAGAACGGCGGAGAGGATGTGGAGCAGCAGCAGGACGGCTAGGCAGGCGAGCAGCGCGTCGCTCGCGAACAGCGCGCCCTTACACTTTTTGAAGAAAGTACATGCTCGCATTCAGCACACCAAGCACTCTTGTTGAGGCGGCCTGTCCCCTTACATAGCAGCTGACCTCGGTCACTGGCAGCGTGCAGTTTCCGAAGTCAAACGAGTGGGAGGCCTCGCGGGCGTTGGCCGCCAGCGCGTCCTGAAAGGCTGCGGCTCGGATGGACAGGGCCTTCGCCTCCAGCAGAGCGTGCTTTTCCGAAAGGCTTGCCGCGCTCGCGCTCAGGCCGCTCACCAGGAGAAAGAGAAGGACAAGATAGGCCGCAAGAACAACCAGAGCCTCGACCGAAACCTGTCCTCTCAATACCACACCACCGTTCCGGCCGGAATGAAGGAGGTGAAGGAAGCGTTTGCACGCTCGTCGCGGAGGTTGAGGATGATGTCTGTCGTGATGAATACGCTGCGTTGCTGGGTTATGACCGCGATTGAGAGAGGGTTAGCGCACACGGCAAGGGACGCGCCCTTGACTCCACACCACAGCGACGCATTAAAGCCATGGAAACCACCTTTTCCCACTTCGGCCTCGAGCGCTTGAAATCTTGCCGCCAGGCCAAACGAAATTTCTTCAGTGTTCCTGCCATCACTACCGCGCGCATTCTCGCGAATTCCGTCCAGCAGCGCGTGCTTGGCGTCCATCTCTGCGGCGTGCGCGCGCTCGACGAGCAGGAGCTCCGACTCGGCGGAGCGCGTGGTCTGCAGGTTCTTGAGATAGGCCTGGGAGCCGGCGAACAACGCGCCCAGCGCGACGACAACGAGGAAAAAACTGAAAAAACCCTTCACGCACTGCTAGGCGGGAAAGAGATATAAAATGCTTGTGAGCTTAATTACCGCCTGATTAAAGCGGGGTAGGGTAGCCTGGAGTGCCCGCTGGGCTCATAACCCAGAGATCGGTGGTTCAAATCCACTCCCCGCTATCCTTTGCCTTCGAGCGAGGCCGCGAGGCGCGCCAGCAGCTCGGTGTTCTTGGCGAGCAGCGCGGCGATGAGCCCCTCCTTGTCCTCTATCTTGCGCAGCGCGCGGCCGGCGCACACCCTCACCCACTCCTTCTCATCCTCGAGCGCGAGAATGAGCGCGGCCACGCCTGCGGGCGCGCGCAGCTCGCCGAGGGCGTGACAGGCGGCGAGGCGCTCGCGCGGCCCGCCCGAGCGGATGAGTTCCTTGGCCACCTCAACCGAGGCTGGTGCAAGGCGGGCGAGCTTCCTCAGCGCGGCCTCCACCTCGCGCCTTGACTCCCAGCCCTCCTGCGGGGGCTCTTCAATGAAAGCGAGCAGCGAGCCGAAAACGACGCGCGCCTTCTTGAGCCTGCCCTCGTCAGCAAACGCGCGCTCGCCCTTTTCAGCAGCACGCCGCATCTCCTCGGTCGTCAGGTCCTCCCCTCCAGCAGAGCGGCAATCTCCTTCGCCGCCTCGCCCATCGTGATGAGCACGAACCCAATGTCTTCCTGCGGCTTTATCAATGTTATGAGAATGGCCATGCGGCCGGCCGCGAGCAGCACGAGCCTGCCCTCCTTCGTGGCGATGATGACGTCCTTGACGAGCCCGCGGCGGAGCTCGCCTGAGACCATCTCGGACTTCGACGCGATGCGGGCGGCCATGGCCGCTATGGTCTCTGAGTTTATGGCAGGAGGCAGCGTGCTGGCTATCATGAGGCCGTCCCGCCGCACGACAGCCGCGGCGTCGATCTTCTGCGAGGCCACGAGCCGCTGTAGGATGACCTCGAACTGGAACTTGGACACCGGCGCGGGCTTGAGGCGGACGAGCGCATTGTTCTCTATGACAAAGCTTTCGGCAGGGTGCTCTGTCAGGTACTTCTCCATGGCCCACTTCCTCCACTTTTCGGGCACGGCCACGAGCATGGACTCGGTGATGGTGTCCTGCCTGCGCAGCAGGGAGGCGATGTGCGCGCTCCAGGCGCTCCAGTTCTCGAGCATGGCGAGCTTCTCACGCAGGCTCGCCAGCGCGCCGTCGGCAGCTGAGAGCGCGCCCTCTATCTGCGCGCGCACGCCCTCGACGCTCTCGAGGACTGAGAGGGATGCGCGCAGGCGGTCCAGGTCGATGGCGTACAGCGACTCGTGCTCGACGCCCACATCAATGCCCTCCACAAGGCACTTGTTGAGCAGCACATCGCCTTCCTTCATCTCCTTCTCCAGGGAGGCGAGCTTGGCCTCCAGCGCCTCAAACGCCTCGAGCTTCCTCGCCGTGTTTTTCTCGATCGCGGCGACCCTCTCGACAGCGGCGTCTATGTCTTTTGCGACCGGCTCGCGCGCCTTGAGCGCGGCGCGCAGCCTCTCGAGGTTGATTGACTTCGCCTCGGCCTCCTCCCTCCACACGCTGAGGCCGGCCTTCTTCGCCTTTGCGACGGATTCCTCGATGCGGCTCAGCGAGGCTGCGGCGAGCGCGAGACGGTCCGACTGGTTGCGGAAGTCCTCGATGACGTCGCCCGTGTGCGCCTCGAGCCTCTCGAAGGAGTTTTCTGTGGCGGTGAGCAGCTCGTCTGCGGCCGCGAACTTTCCTGCCTTGAACAGCTCGCGCACCCTGGCCACCGCGCCCTCGAGGTCGAGCGAGCCGAACTCTTTTTCCTCAGCGCTCAGGTCCAGCCCCAGTTTTGCTCCCTGGGCGAGCATGTGCCGGATGACGTCAACGCGCTTTTCGAGGATGCCGCGCCTCTCGGTGAGGCCCTTGAACGCCTCGAGCTTGTCGCGCAGAAGAGGCTTGACCTTGTCGTAGCGGGAGGCCTCGGCCTCGAGCGACTTTGTCGCCTCGTCAAAGGCCCTGCGGCCGGCGGCGTCGAGAATGTCCGGCAGCGCGGCCTCTATTTCCGACAGCGTCTTTTCCTCCGCGGCCGTCTCGAGGAAGGCGCGCGCCGGCTCGAGCTCCTTCCTGTCCCTGTCGATGGCCTTCCGCAGCTCCTCCGCCTTCTCCCTTATCTTGGCGGCCACGTCGGACTTGCAGTAGGGGCATACGGCGCTCACCACGCTTATGGAGCGGCTGCACTCCGGGCAGCGGAACGTCCTGCCCAGCAGAAGCTTGCGCTCTTCGCCCTTCTTCGCCGCGGCTTCTGAGAGCGCCTCCAGCTCGGCCAGCTTCTCTCCGAGAATCCTCTCTGCTTTGGCGAGGTCGTCCGCGCTCCATGCGCTTCTCGCCTCTTCGAGCGCGGTGCTGGCAGGCGAGGCCCCGAGAGCCTTCTCCTCCTCTCGGATGTCCACGCCAATTTTTGCAGCCGCTTCGAGCGCCGAGCGCGCGGCCTTGTCGGCCTTCTGCACTTTCTCGGCAAGGCTTGAGAGCCTCTCCTGCGCGGCCAGCTTGGCCTCGAGCGCGGCCTTGGCCTTTTCGACCGCGCCCCGCGCCCTCTGCAGCTCGATGTTGGCCTGGGCGAGGTTGGCCGCCTTGCACGCGGCCTCGCAGGCGTCGAGAATGGCGAGCGCGCTGCGCGCGGCCTTCTCCTCCGCCTCGAAGACGAAACCCTGCTTGCGCGGCTCCCGGGCCCGCTCGAGAAGCAGCTCGATGGAATCGCGCATGCCCTTGGCTGCCTCGAGAATCTGCGCCTCGTACATGACGGCGCGCACGCCAGTCGGAAGCGGCCGCTCGTAATAGCGCTTGCCCAGCACAATGCCCTTGGAGAAGTCGGCGATGAGGAAGTACAGGGACATGAGGCCGAAGAAAATGGAGAGCGAGCCGGCCGTCTTGGCGAAGTCAGCGCTCAGCGCCTGCAGGACGTCGCTCTCTGCAGTGAGAGGCTGCGGGAACGGAGCGGTGAGGTGGATGACAGCCAGCCCGAGCAGGGTGAGGCCCACGCCGATCGCCAGGTAGGCGAGCGTCTGCGTGCTCCCGTGGCCCGCGAACGCGTAAACGGCCTCCTTGAGGTCCTTCCTCGTGCGCACGGCATTCACGAGGGCGAGAATGAAGGAGGCTCCGCTCCACAGCAGCCAGAGCGCGACCAGCGCGAGTGCAGCGACAACGCCCACGGCAACGTGAAAGTTGGAGACTGAAATGAAGAAGGAGAGCACGCCCGAATAAACGCCCTTGGCGAAAACGACCGCGGGCGAGGCCATGGGCTCCAGGCGCGTGAGCGAGAGCTGGGGCCTGCTGGCCTGGCTCCGCGCCCACTCCAGCCAGCCCTCCCTCGGCTCCCCCGCGTTCTTGATGAGGTAGGCGATCTCGCTCTCGCCCGCCCGCCCCCCGACGTTGCTGTGCCTCCATGTGACCACGAAGGGAGGCCGCGCCGAGATGTCGGTGTAATTCACTCCGAATTCAATTTGAGAGGCGTCTGCTGCAAACTCCCTTGGAATGACTTCGGTGAGAGAGAGGTCCGAGAAGGCAGAGCCCTCGGACATGGAGAGCGTGAGGCGCACGAGCACAGTAAAGCGCTCGGGAGGCCGGGGCGTGGGAGGCGGCGGCAGAGCCCCTGTTGTCTGCACGCTTGCGATGAACGCCCTCCTGGCGTCCTCAAGAAGGTTGAGGCCCACCGGAACCGGCGCGCACAGCCCGAAAGCGGTGGCCAGCGAAGTGGTTGAAATCCCTGCGGCGAAAGCCTTCGCGCTCTCGAAACCGCCCGCTACCCTGTTCAGCCTGGCGAGCGACGGGCTCGCCTGCGCTGCGTCAAGGTCTGCGGAAAGCGTGGCGAGAGCGCGGTCAAGCCCGTGCGAGGCCTGCGAAAAGTCGAGCAGCGCCTGGGCGAGAACATCGCCGTACAGCGCGAGCTTTGCGGCGCACTCTCCGGAAGCCGAGCAGGCGGCCCTGCAGGCCGCGAGGTCGGCGCACGGCTGTTCCACGCCCCCGGCTCTCCTGCAGGCGGCCTCGGCCGGCCCGTTCGGGGTCGGGGAAAAGCGCGAGGCGTTGAATGCCGCGAGAAGGCGCCTGGTCTCAGCCAGTCTTGCCGGCTCGAGGGAGAAAGACTCGGTGAAGTTGAACTCCTCCCTCCTCGGCTCAATGACTCCCGCCACGAGCACCCTCCTCGCGAGGCTCATCTGCGGCGTGATGTTGTAGGGCTCGAAAAAGAAGGAAAACCAGTCGGGCGCGCCGTCCCCGTCGGCATCGCCGCTCGTCCAGTTCGCGAGCACTTCCCTCTCGGGCGCGATGAGCTCGCGCCTCTCGAGACAGCCCGATAGAAGCACGAGCAGCACGACGAGCACGAGTTCTTTTCGCATCGCTGTCCAATCGAATTCCTGTTTTAAATACTGTCGCATGCGGGGGAAGAGATTTGAACTCTTGCAGCGCCTAAGCGCACAGGGTCCTAAGCCCTGCCCGATTGACCATGCTCCGGCACCCCCGCACCGAACCGCGGACCGAACCCCAGTGGGCCGAACCGCGGAGGGGCTGCGCCCCTCCCCAGTTCCAGGTTCCTCCTGACCCTCCTCGAGAGGGGAAGGTCTAGGACGATTGAGGAGAAGAACTTAATTAACCGCTCACTTTTTTGCGCGGATTTCCTTTCGCTTTGGCCGCAGCCACTGATAGCCGCACCTGCGGCATTTCTCCACGCCCCGCTTGTTGCGCGCCTTGCACTTTCTGCAGATCCAGATCTGGGCGATGACCGCGTCTGCGAGAGCGTGCTTTCCCATGAAAATCACGAAGCAAAAGGAATTAAGCAAATAAGTTTTATAACAACTGCTGACGCCCCAGTAGCTCAGCGGTAGAACCCTTTTGCCGCGCGGCAGAAGCGTTTGCGGAAAAGTGTTCCGCGAAAGAGCGCTCGCCTTGTAAGCGAGATGTCGAGAGTTCAAATCTCTCCTGGGGCTTTACACTCCGATGAGCCTGGCCGCCGGCCTGAAGAGCTTTATGTACAGCGCGAGGGAAAAAAGGCACAGCGCGAGAATGAGGATGAGCGCATCGACTGCTTTTCCGCTTATTCCCCGCCTCTGCAGGGCGAACCGCGCGCCGATGGAAGCATGGATGAGGAAGGTGGCGAGGAGCGGAAGGTCAATCGTCGTGTGAATTTCCAGCGAGAGCTTTGGGTCGATGACTTCCCTCACCATGCCGTAGCCGGTTGCGAAGTAGGCGAGGATGAAAAGCAGCAGCACCCAGCCGGTCAGCCTCTGAAGCTTTAAAAGAGCGGCGGCCATACTCAGCTCATGCGCGGCGAGATTAAAAAAACGGACTGGTTCGTTCCCGCGGCGGTCGCCTTTCTCGCAATACTGGCGGCCGCGTACCTCCTGCCCGCTCTCCTGCCCAAGCCCTTCCTGCCGGCAAAGGACTACCCAGGAGCTCCGGTCGTCGCGCTTCCCCCGCCGGCTCCCTCGAACGCTTCCTTTGAGAGCGCTCTGCTGGCCCGCAGGTCTGTCCGCGATTACACGAACGAGAGCATTTCGCCTGGCGAGCTGTCCGCGCTCTTGTTCGCCGCGCAGGGAATAAGCGACGGAAAAAGGACAGCGCCTTCTGCCGGAGGCCTCTACCCGCTCGAGCTGTATGTGCTCGTATCGCGCGTGGAGGGCATTGCCCCGGGCGCTTACCATTACAACAACAGGAACAACTCGCTCGAGCTGGTGGCCGCGGGCGACTACAGGGAAAAAATCGCCAGCGTGGCGGCCGGGCAGCCCTGGGTGGGAAACGCCGCAGTCGTGATAGTGTTTGCGGCGATCAAGGAGAGGACGACATCAAAATACGGCGCGAGGGGCGTGGAGTACGTGTGGCTCGAGGCAGGCCACGCGAGCGAGAACCTCCTGCTGCAGGCCGCCGCGCTGGGGCTCGGCGCTGCGCCCATCGGGGCATTCAACGAGGGGGAGGGGGGGCGCCTGCTCAACCTCAGTGATGGAGAGGAGGTCATCTACCTCAACATTGTTGGCAGGCCTGCATAGGTTTAAAAATGGAGAAGGCGAACTAGGGGCGGTGAGGCGATGGCGAGGATAAACCTGCTGACCTACCTGGTCGTTTTCACTTTCGTCATACTCGTGTATCTCATAGGCTTGTACGTCACGACGCCGCCGACGGAGCTCAGCGTGCTCGAGCTCATTTTCGGCGCGCAGCTGGCCATATTCATCGTGCTCGTGGCCATTTTTGCCGAGCTCTCGGCGCATGAACCGGCAAGGAAAAAGTGACCTCATGCGGCGGCTCAAGCGCTTTGCCTTTAGCGGAAGGAATTCCCTGTGGAGCTGGCCGAGCGTCAAAAACCCGCTTGTCGTCGCGCTGAACTTCCTCGTCATACAGCTCTGCAAGTACCTGCCCTCCCTCAGCCTCAAGAATGTCCTTTACAGGGCGATTGGCGTGCGTGTCGGCGAAAACGCCGCGCTCGCGCTTGGGGTGCAACTCGACATCTTCTTTCCCGAACTCATTGAGATAGGCAACAACGCTGTCATCGGCTACAATGTGACCATACTCGCCCATGAGTTTCTGATCGATGAGCTTAGGGTCGGGCGAGTGAGGGTGGGCGAAGGCGCCCTCATCGGAGCGTGTTCTGTGGTGCTGCCAGGAGTTGAGGTGGGCGAAGGCGCTGTGGTGAGCGCGCTGTCGCTCGTGAACAAGGATGTCCCGAAAAAGGGTTTCTACGGGGGAGTGCCCGCGAGGAAAATACGAGGATAATATTAAAGCTAGTAAAAATGACAATTAATGCTTGCATATAATCAGTGGAAAAATTACTGCAAAATGCGATTATAAGTACTTATAGGCTAGTATTAGGATATTTCAGTTATTATATAAGCGCTTCCTTTTATTCTGCCTTTCTTGAACCTGAATTTTGTTTTCTCAGCTGGCGTTCCTCTCGCGAGCTCGGTGAGCCAGTACTTGAGATCTTTGATCTGCATGGGGAAGGTTTCACCGATCGCTATTTCGGCCGTCTTTATCGCTCTGACTCTTTGCGCGCTCGCCTCGTCGAGTATCTTCTCGAGAATCTCTTTTACAAGATTGAGTTCCCTCATTCCCTTCCCCCGGGGCGAATAGGTTAAAGGATGGTTTTTAAAAACTTTCACTTGCCGCGGCCGAATCTTCCCCTCGGCTTGGGAAGCTTGAGGCCCGGGTAGATTTTTTGAAGGATTTCTGCGGTCGGGAAGGTGGCGTAGCCGAGGTTGGAGAGCGCAAGGTGCGTTATGCCCGCCCTAACGACAGCATCGGACTCGTCGATTCCGGAGAGCACTTGGGCGAGCGCCGCAAAGCCCTTTCTCTTTCCAGCAGTAAGCGAGTCGGCTTTTTCCTGCGCCTCGCCGAACACTCCGAGAAACTCCAGTCCCTTTCTCTGGGCGCTTTCGGCCACGCCAGCGAAAGCCGCCGCCTTTTCCTCCGGCTTGGTCCTGGCATCGAAGCTCGTCTTCTTTATGCTGATCCATCCCCTGCAGTTGGCCGAAAAGAAAACGCCCTCGCCCAAGTCATCCTCCCACTTTGATGGGGAGAGCTGCGCGGACGGGAAAACAGATTTTACTAGGGAGGGAGTGAGGCTGGCCTCCGCGCCGGCTTCCTCAAAGAGCTTTTTGAGGAAACGCGCCTCGCACGCCGGGGCTTTTTCATTCCCGCCGGCCCGGGAAAAAACTTCCCTGGCTTCGGACGGCTTGATTTCCCTCAGGGCGGCCGCGACCCCCTCAAGCCCTCTCTTGACGCCGAGCGCTTTCCTGGCGTAATCATCGACTTCGGCCACATTGATTTCCAGGAACTCGAACGCTTTTTCTATGCACTCGGCGCACACGGTTGAAAGGAAGAGCGCGATATCCTCGTTCTTGGCCTGGGCGGCTTCAAAGCGGGCGTTCGCCCTCCAGTTCCCCACCCTGGCCTGAAAGGCGATTTCTTCCATCGTCAAGCCTGCTTGAGATAATAGCCCGCGGCCTTTTCCCTCGCCTTCCTGATCACAACGCCCTTCTGCACGAGGCTCGTGAGGGCGTTGGCCACCTGCCCCTTGGGGCGGTTGCACTTCTTCTGCACGTCGTCCGCGGTCTTCATCTTGTCCTCGCCCGTCGCCCCCAGCTCCTGGAGCGCCTTGACGATGATCTGCTCTATCGGCGTAAGCTCGGCCATGTTCTCACCTTTTTCGTTCTCTTCCGCGAATTAGATTTTTATTCCTACCTTCCTGTCTTCAGAATGCCGGCGAGCTCGCTCGGAAAGCCGGCGTGCGCCATCTTCCTGCACACGATGTCGACATCATATTTGACGCGCAGTATTCTGGCCGCGCCGCTGTCGAGGTCGAGCACAGCGGCGCTCGCCCTGTTGTCCCCGTCGCGCGGCTGGCCCACGCTGCCGGGATTGATTACGACCTTCCCGTCGATGGCGGTGGAATTCACGAAAGGGTGGTGGGTGTGGCCGAGTAGGATGAATTCCGCGTCTATCCCGGCGAGCTCTTCCCCCAGCGCTCTGTCGCTGCGCGCCATGATGAGCTGATAGAGAGGATCCCTGGGCCCCCCGTGCACCGCATAGAAGCTCCTTCCGCCAATGCTTGCGGCGAGCTTGAGCGGAAGGCCCTTGAGAAAATCGATTTCCGCGGCGTCGAGCACGCTGTGTGAGTAGCCGCGCGTGGCCTCCGCCAGCCGCTCCATTCTCTTCGAGGGGCAGCCGCACGCCACGTTGTTGGCGAGCGCGTGATCGTGGTTGCCGCGGACGATGTAGCGCGCGCTCTGCCTTGCCCATTCCACGCACTCCCTGGGATCGGGGCCGAAATCAACGAGGTCGCCGAGGCAGAGGACCTCGTCGTACTGAACGGCGGACGCGACGGCCTCGAGCGCCTCGTAATTGCCGTGAACGTCGCTGACGACCAGGAGCTTCACGGGAAAATTTTCTCGGAAAGCTAATAAAGCTCTTTCGGAGAAAAACCTGTCTCATGCTGTTAACGAGGGCTGACGCGGGCGCGCTGGCCTTCACCGCCGCCATGGCCATCTTCTTTCTGCTGGTCGTCCTGCTCCTGAGAACACTCTTCGTTTAAAGCCCCTGGCGAGGATTGAACTCGCGGCCTTGTGCTCTATGGCTTTTCCGTTGACGGTTCTTCCGTCAACGCTTTTTGCCAAAGGCAAAAAGGGTTCTACCATGCACACGCTCTTTCGCGGAACACTTTTCCGCAAACGCTTCTGCCGCGCGGCAAAAGGTTCTACCACTGAGCTACAGGGGCGTGATATTTTACTCAAGAGGGTTTTTGAATTCTATTGTGGCACTGCGGTCCCTGCCGACAGAAATCGCATAGAGCGGCACGCGGACGAGGCGGGCCACGCGCTTTACATAAGCGCGCAACTCTGCTGGCAGCGCGTTGAATCCTTTTCTGGCGAGCCGCTTCCACTCCTCGTGCGGGAGGTCCTTCCAGCCCGGCAGCTCTTCATAGACGGGCCTGCACTTTGCGAATTCCCGCGGGCTTGATGGAGCGCTGCCCACCCTCTTTCCGTCAAGCTCGTAAGCCGTGCATATTTTTATTTTCTCGAGGCCGCCGAGCACGTCGAGCTTCATGATGGCGAGGCCGGTGAGGCCATTCACGCGAGCGGCGTAGCGGAGCGTCACGATATCGAGCCAGCCGCACCTGCGCGGCCTGCCTGTCGTCGTGCCGAACTCAACGCCCTTTCTGCGAATCCACTCGCCAGTCTCGTCAGTCAGCTCGGTGGGGACGGGTCCCTCGCCGACTCTTGACAGGTATGCTTTCGCAACGCCCACAACCTCATCGATTGCAGTGGGGGGAACGCCGGCGCCCGTGCACGCCCCGCCCGCGGTCGTGTTGCTGCTAGTGCCGAAAGGGTACAGGCCGTGGTCGATGTCGAGCATCGTGCCCTGCGCTCCCTCGAACAGCACCCGCCGGCCTCGCGCGAGCGCGCCGCACACCTCGGCGCCCGCGTCCCCGACGTATTTCTTCAGTTTCTCCCCGATGGCCGCGTATTCTTGAAAGATATCTTCCTCGCTCGCCGCCATGCTCTCGCCATAGGCAGCGAGCACCCTCTTCTTTATCTCGTAAAGCGCGCCCAGCTTTTCCTTGAACACCTCCCTGTCCACCAGCTCGCCCATGCGTATGCCGAGGCGCGCGGCCTTGTCGGAGTAGGTAGGGCCTATGCCGCGCATCGTCGTTCCCGCGCGCCACTTTCCCTTGAGCTTCTCCTCTATGCCATCGAGCTGCTTGTGAAATGGAAGCACGACGTGCGCGCGCTCGCTGATGAGGAGATTGGGCTCGATGCCTTCCTCGCGCAGCTTGCCAATCTCGACCTCGAGCAGGAGCTTTGGGTCGACCACCACCCCGTTGCCGATGACCACGCGCTTTCCCCTGATCGCGCCGCTCGGCATGATGTGGAACTTGTGCTCGTGCCCGCCCACAACAACGGTATGGCCGGCGTTGCTTCCGCCGTTGAACCGCACGACAACGTGCGCCCGCTCTGCGTAGTAGTCGACTATCTTGCCCTTTCCCTCATCGCCCCACTGCGCACCGACAACAACGACTCCGGTCATGCTCTCCCGAAAGGCTTTAACGCTGAAGCTTTAAACTATTGCCATGCCGAGAGCACCCGAAATCCGCGTGAGGCTGAACCCGCTTCTCGATAGACTGAGGAGGGGCCCGCAGGTAATGCTGCCGAAGGACATTGGGCTCATCCTTGCCTACACGGGAGTCGGAAGGGAGGGCACTGCGGTGGATGCCGGCACGGGAAGCGGCTTTCTTGCCATAAGCTTGGCCAATGTCTGCAGCAGAGTAGTCACCTATGAGTGGAGGGAGGAGTTCGTTAGGCTGGCAAGGCAGAACATTGAAAAAAGCGGGCTCGCAAACATAGAGCTCAAGCACGCCAGTGTTTTTGATGGCATCGCTGAAAGAGAGGTCGACCTCGTCACGCTCGACCTGGCCAATCCAGAGAAGGCACTGCCGCACGCCGCCGGTGCGCTGAAGCGAGGCGGCTTTGTTGTTGCATATCTTCCTCACGCCGAGCAGGTGAGCGCGTTTGTGAAGGCGGCGAGAGAAAGTGGGGCTTTCGATGAGCCTTTTACGCTCGAGTGCATCGAGCGCGAGTATCTCGTGAGGGAAGCGGGCTTCAGGCCTGAGAACAAGGGCATCACGCACACGGGCTACCTGTCTTTTGCGAGAAAGAAGTGACGACATGTTCGCTGTCAGAAAGGCGGTGAAAAAGGATTTTCCGCGCATTCACGCGCTCGATGTTGTGTGCGAGGGCGTGCGGCTGGCCGACGGCGAGCACACTTGGAGGGAGTGGATAGCGCACGCCGAAGTGTGGGTTGCTGAAAGGGGGAGGAAGCTGCTCGGCGCGGTAGTGCTTTTTCCGACAAAGCGCGGCGACTGGCATCTCCACAAGATTTTTGTGCGCCCCCGCTATAGGCACAGGGGGATTGGAAGCGCGCTGCTCGCCAAGGCGCTGCCCGCCCTGAGGGGGAAGAGGATTTTCCTCACGGTTTATCCGGGCTTTCCGGGCGCCGTGCACCTCTACAAGAAATTCGGCTTCAGAATAAAGAGGCTGGAGAGAGGCTACTACAGGAAGAGCGAGCCGAGATATGTCATGGAGAGGGCATAGCCTGCCCTACCTCTCCCTGAACCTTTTCTCGACAGCGCTCCAGTCAATGGCCTCGAAGAAAGCGGCGATGTAGTCGGCTCGCCTCAGCCCATAGTCGAGCATGTAGGCGTGCTCGAAAACGTCCATGACGAGGAGGGGCGCGCAGCCCGCGAGATGCCCAACGTCGTGCTCGCCTATCCACGTGTTGAAGAGCCTGCCGGCCTCCCTGTCGTAATACAGGATGGCCCAGCCGATGCCGCGCATGCCGCCCACGCCCTTGAAGTCCTTCTCCCAGCTCTCGAGAGAACCGAAGTCTTCGACAATTTTTTTGGCAAGCCTCGCGCCTGCCTCGAGTTTCTTTCCCCCCTTGGCCATGTTCCCGAAGTACAGCTCGTGCAGCCTCATGCCGTTGAACTCCCAGCCGAACCTGCGCTTGAGCTCCGCATACTCGGGCGTGCCAGGCGCGAGCGAGGCCAGCACATCGGCCAGCTTGTTGGCATTCGCCACATAGCCCTGGTAGAGAGTGAAGTGGTTTTTTAGCAGGGCGTCGCTGAAGCCCTTTGTTCCAAGCAGGTGCTCAAAATTTTTTGCCTCGTATGCCATCGCCACACCCTATATCTTGCCCACCAATTCCAGGCCAGGTTTAAGAGTTTTTTGGCCCGGCCTCCATGAAACGGGACATACCTCTCCCTTGTGCTCTCTGACATACCTCGCTGCCTGAAGCTTTCTCAGGATTTCTTCGGTGTTCCTGCCTATGGCGTTGGAATGCATCTCAAAAGACTTTATCACGCCGTCCGGATCGATAATGAACGTAGCGCGCACCGAGATGCCTTCCTCCTCAATATAAGTGCCGTATTCCCTGCACACCCTGCCACCCGGGTCTGCGAGCATTGGGAACCTGACTTTCTTTATGGCCGGGGAAGTATCGTGCCAGGCTTTGTGCACGAAGACCGTATCGGTGCTGATGCTCAACACCTCGGCCCCCAGCTTTTTGAACTCGTCATAGTAATGCGCGGCCTCCTCGAGCTCGGTGGGGCAGATGAAAGTGAAGTCCGCCGGATAGAAAATCAGCACAACCCACTTTCCTCTGTAGCCCGACAGTTTGATGTTCTTCTCCTTTGTCAGGTGAAACGCTTTCAGTTCGAAGTCTGGTGCCTTTTGGTCGACCC
>JAWCPB010000013.1:11606-28162 GCA_038870455.1 Candidatus Micrarchaeia archaeon | reverse complement strand
TCCTCGGCCTGAGCCTTTTCGGCGCGCGCCAGCGCCTCCTTGTCCCCGCTCTTCAGCGCGGCCGCGTGCTCCCTGTTAATCCTGTTCATCCTCTCCTGGATTTCCTTCACGCGCGCCCTGTTTCCATAGACCGTGGTCATGAGGCTGGAGAAAAAGACGTAGGCCGCCGCAATGACTGTGATGAGGAGAAAGGCGAGGTCGGCCTGCATCAGTCCTCACCGCTTTTTACGAGCGCCACAAAGCGCTCGACCGCTTTTTCGAGCGCGCCGTCCTCGTTGAGGATGATGGTTGCGGGCGCGCCCGTGAGCGCGCTGTAGGCGCATAGGAAGGCCCTGTTCAAGAGCGCGTGCTCCTCGAGCGCGGCGCGTGGCTGGAGGTCGCGGGCGCGGCTGGTGTCGCGCTGCCTTCTCGCCATGATGTGCTCTATGGGGGCAGAAATGTATATCAGCCGCTCGACTCTCAGGCTCTTGAGAAGCGAGTAGGGAAGGCCTGGGATGTAGCCCTCCGGAGTGAGAATGCTGCAGTGCGTGTCGAGAATGAGCTTCCCTTTTTCTTTGGCGAGCGCGCGCGCCACCTTCTCCTGAATCTTTTTCTGAATGGCCACGGGCTGCTTGCGGATGTCGTCTTTCCTCGCGATTCCCATCTTCCTCGCGATGTCGAACATGAGGTCGCCGTACACGACACTCCTCCAGCCGGGAAGCTGCTTGAGCGCAGCGGTGAGAACGGTTGTCTTTCCCGCGCCAGGCTCTCCCATCACGATAATCATCCCATCACCTCATGCTCCGCCCACCAAGCTGCGCAGGCCAGGGTAAAGCTCGAACATCTTCTGGGCCTGAAGCTCTTCGTAAGTGCGGTGCAGAATGCCGACGGTGAGCAGGATGCCCGTGCCCGTGCCGAGCGCGCCGGTGAGGTCGGCGAAAGCGGCGAGAAGGCCGACGAAAACACTTCCCAGGATTGTTATGGTTGGGATGTACTTGGCGAGCACGCCCTCGATGATGCGCGGGTCGCGCCTGAAGCCCGGAACCTGGAGGCCTGAGCGCTGGAGCTGCTCGGCGACTTCCTTCGGGCCCATGCCTGTCGTCTCTATCCAGAACTGGCCGAAGACCACGCACAGGATGCACAGGAAAACAACGTAAGTGATTATGTGAATCCACTCGGGAATGAACACGGAGCCGGCGAAGGGAAGGAGCATTTCCTTAACGCCGAAAAAAGAGTCGATGTACGTGCCGTAGCCGACGAACAAGGGGTTGAAAAAGCGCGGGGTGAGGAAGTACAGCACTCCGCCGATCAGTTGCCCGCTCGCGTCGGTCTGTACGAGCAGCTTGACGAGGTCGGCGCCACCGACGAACAGCGTGTTGCCCGCGAGCGAGCGGCCCCAAAGCTGGAGGTTGAGCAGCAGCGCGCTCGCGAGGATGACCGGGATGTTGCTCACGTAAAGAAACTTGATGGGGAAGCGGCCGCCGAACCCACGGAAGCGCTCGAACGCGAGCGGAATCTCGACCTTCATTCCCTCGGCGTAGGTGACCACGAGAAAGATGACGACTGTGAAGAGCAGGGGAAGCATGGCGATGATGGCGTTGGGAATGGCGTTCGCCCCTCCCTCGCGCAGCGCGTACAGCACCGTGCGCTGCTCGGGAATGCCGCCGTAGCCCGTGAGCAGGGCGATCGCTCCCTGGACGACGGAGAGCGACACGCCGGCGGCGATGAACAGGCTGATGCCAGAGCCTATGCCGTGCTTGCTGACAACCTCGTCCAGAAACAACAGGATGATCGAGCCAACGGCAAGCTGGAAGACGACAAAAGCCATGGTGAGGCCGACGTCGCCGAACAGCGGGAGCGTGCCCTCCACGCGGCCGGCGACGGGCACGTTGCCCGACAGCACATACACGCCCCCCTCGAAGAAGGCGAGGAGGATGGCGAGGAGCTTCTGCACTCCGGTGAAGAGCTTCTTCTGCTCCGGGTCGGACAAGTCGATGTCAATCATCTTCGCTCCGACGAAGAGCTGGAGGAAGATGGAGGCGAGTATGATCGGGCCTATGCCCGTGGTGATGAGGCTCCCGATGCGCGAGGCCGTGACTATCTGGATGAACTCGAACTGGCCTCCCTTCTGCGGGATGGCGCCGATTGGAAAGACGTGGTACATGACGAAGAAGATGACCAGGGCGATGGCCACCCAAGTGAGCTTCTCGTTCAACGAGAGCGGCTTCGTCGGAGGGCCGACCTCAGGAAGCTGCTTGACGATGGGCTTGAGGAAGTCGAGCCTCATCCCCTGATCGCCTCTCCTCCGGCGCCGGCAATCTTTTCTTCAGCCGACTTCGAGAAAGAACGCGCCCTTACCCGTATTGGGCTGGAGAGGCTTCCGGAGCCGAGGACTTTTCCCTGAAACTCGAAGAATAGCTTGCCCTCCTTTTCCTCGAGCGCGCCCTTGGCGGCGAGGTCGGCGATGTCGCGCAGGTTGATGACCGGAAGGCGGACCCTGTGGGGCTGGTGGAATCCTCCCGCGCCGAAGTGGCCCGGCTCGTACTTGACGATGTAGCTCCACTTGTGCTTGTGGGAGCCGGCATAGCCCTTTCCCCCGCGGCTGCCTTTCCCGCGCCTGCCCTTTATGTTGCCCCCTCCCCAGTGCCTTGAGCCCAGGTATTTGCGCGAACGCTTTTTGTGACGCCTGGCCATGACAACGCCTCACATCATTCTTGCCACGAGCTCGCTGATCTGTTTTCCCCTGTAGCCCAGCGCGCCCTCTGGAAAAAGCCTCTTGGTCTCGCCCCAGCCCCTGCGCGGCGGGTGAAGGCGGAAGACGGGCTTGAGCCCTGCGTCCTCGGGCCTGAGCTCGCAGGCAGCGAGCTTTTCGGCGAGCTCTTCAAGCGAGTTAAGCTTCAAGTGCTGGATGGATGCGGGTGTGATGCGCTTGTTTCCGGGAAGAAAGCCACGTCGAGCCAAGAGCTTGGCTATCGTTGCGGCGGTGATCTCCCCCCACGTGATGTAATCCTTGCACGCTCCCAGCATGCCCTCAATCGATGGCGAGCGGGGAAGCAGGGTGAGGTGATTCACGCGCGTGAGGCGCAGCAGGCGCAGCGTGGCCTCTGCCCGCGGCCGGATTCCGGTGCGGCCGCGCACGCGTATGACTGCAAGGCATTCAGGCATTCGCTTCACCTAAACATTCTCTTCTTTCTTGAGCGCGCTCTCCCACCGAACCGCGGGGAAACCTACGGTTTCCCCCCAGTTTGAGGCTCCTCCTGACCCCCTTCCCTTCTTCATCCAGGCATGCATTTTTTCCACCTAAATATTCTCTTCTTTCTTGAGCGCGCTTTCCCACTCTCCTTGGTAGCGCATGCTGTTCAGCGAATCGAGGGCGTTGCGCACGGCCATGGCCGTGTTGAACACGTTGCGCGTGCTTCCCCTGGCGAAGCTCCAGGCGTCCTTCACGCCCGCAGCCGACAGAACCTTGCGCACGACCTCGTTCGCGACGATTCCGACGCCGCGCGGGGCCGGCTTGAGCGTGATGACCACGCTGCCTTGCTTTCCGGTCACCTTAATGGGCGTGGTGTGGCGCGTGCCGCACCCGCACTCCCAGGAGCCGCAGCCGAGGGGAAAGCGGATGATCCTGCGCTTGGCGTCCTTGACCGCACTCTCGACAGCCGGCCTCACCTCTTCGGCCTTCCCCACGCCTATGCCGAGGTGGCCGTTGCCGTCGCCAACGAGAACGACAGCGCGGAACTTGGCTTTCCTGCCGCAGTCGGTCATCCTCTGCGTGCTCGCCACCTCGATGGTCTCCTCCCTGAGGTTCGGCAGCAGCGCATCGACAATCTGGTACTCGAGAATGGGCTTGCCCAGCTCGAACACCTGCTCGATGGAGGTGATCTCCTTCTTGGCAACAAGCCTGCCCAGCTCGGTCCTCGGCACCCACTCGGGCTTTTCCTCCTCGACTTCCTTCAGCGTTTCTCCAGCCAACCAAATCACCCGCTCGAGAGCTTGCTCTTCACTTGGTCAAAGAGTTCGGGGAGGCGCTCGGGCTCCACGCCCTCTTTAATGTAAGCTGAAAACTGTTTGGCGTACTGCGGGGTTCCCTTGAGCTTCCTCGCGTAGTCCGCTATGTGCTGGCCCTTGAGCCGAGCTTCGTCGAAAATCCCCTCGCCGGCCGGAACCGCGAGGCCGGCGTCGAGCGCGCCCTTGAGCGCTGCATACGCGACGCTGCCCCTGCCCGGGGTGGCGAGGCCGGCGTCGAGAACCGCGCGCTTGACTCCCTTGGCGAGCGCGCGCTTTGCTGCAAGAAAGCCCGTGAGGTATGCGGTCGGGGCGTTGGCGCGGACAGGCCAGCCGAATGGCTTGAGCTCGGCGCTGTGGGCGGCCGCGAGCACGGCGTCGCCCTTCTCCGAAAACTCCACGAGCTGCACAAGCGCATGGCTCAGACTCTTGCGGAAGACCAGGCGCACGCCGGCCTTCAGGAGCGCGAGCCTTCTCGCGTAGTTGGTGAGGTTCCTTCGCCTGCGCCTGAAAGGAACGTCGTACGTTGGACCCGTGGCTTTCGGCAATTCAAACACCTTTTACGAAATCGTTTTCCTTTAGGTAGGCCAGCAGCGACGCCCTTGACTTGAATGCCATGCCCTTGACCATGCGGTAAGCGCGGCGCGCTCCCTTGACGAGCTTGTTGGCTGCCGCGAGCTCCCTGAGAAGAGCGCGCTGGGCGCGCACCTTGTTCATCCAGATCGTCTTCCTCGGAATCCGGGCGTACTTGAGGCCTTTTCTCGCACCGAGCCCGCGCCTCCTGCCCTTTCTTCTCTGAGAGTGAAGCGCCTTGGCCAGCGCGCGGGAGGGCGAAACCTTGGGAAGCACGTAGATTATCCCCTGCTTGATGAGCGCGCGCACGTCGTCGCGCGTCAGGGCCTCACCGGCCTTCTTGGCCTCTGCGGGGAGGATGCGGACGCGCGAGGCGCCCACTCCCAGAATGTCGGAAGCCATTCGCCTGACGCCCTGAATGCTCATCGTTTCACCTTCACCTTCTAGTTCAACACCCTGAGGCCGAGTTGCCTGGCAGCCGCGGCTAGCGCCGCCCTCTTTCTTCCGCCCACGCCGGCTGCTATTCTCACCGCGTGCCGTTTCCCGTCAAGCCCACGGAGAGCCGCCGCGTTCGACACGAGCACCTCGAGCAGGCCGCTGGGATGAAGCCCGCGCAGCGGGCGTGGGTTCCTCCATCCGATGTTGGGCTCGGCGCCCGCGCTCGCGCGCTTGAGCCTCTTCTTGTTGTCAATGCCGCGGGGCTTGCGCCAAGCGGCCTTGACGCGCGAGCGTCCCTTCCTGCCGTAGTTCTGCTGCTGGAAGCGCGGGTGCGTCCTCTTTCGCATGCTCATTCCTCCACCGGATAAAGGCCGTCTTGGAAAACGCGCGAGTCCCTCTGCCTGATGCGGAGGGCGGCGCGAATGTTCGCTGCGGTCTGGCCCACGTCCTCCTTGCTCACCCCGCTGAGGATGACGAGCGGAGGCTTGACTTCAACTTTTGTCGAGCCCACGATGGCGGCGACCCTCGGCTGTTTTTCCCCGAGGAAGTTCTTGATGAACACCTGCCCGCCCTTGACCTCGACGGACAGCGGAAAGTGCGAATAAACCATCTGCAGCTTGAGGGTGTAGCCCTCGCGCACGCCCCTCACCATGTTCCTGATGTGCGACTCGAGCGTGTTGGCAACGTCGAGCGAAGCCCTGACCTCGACTCCCCGCGGGGTGAGCTCGATGGCCGCGCCGCGGGCGGCCAGCCTCTTCTCGAGCCTGCCGAGAGGGCCGAAGACTGCCACGAGGCTTCCCTTGACCTCGAGCTTGACATCTGGTGGAAGCGCCACAACCAATGCATTCACCTCAATACACGAAAGCGATGAGCTTGCCGCCGATTCCCCTCTTCCTGGCCTCAGCGTTTGTGAGCAGGCCCTGGGGGGTCGAGACGATGAGCAGGCCGAAGTCCTTGCTGGGAATGAAGCGCTGCTCCCACTTGGCCCACTCGTTTTTCTTGACGCTGAAGCGCGGCTTGATGACCCCGCAGTCGTTTATCATGCCCAGCTCCCTGACCCTGAACTCGCCCGACTTGCCGTCATCGACGAACTCGAACTCGCCGATGTAGTTGTGGGACTGCAGCAGGGCGAGCACCCCGCGGATGAGGCGGTTGGCCGGCCTGATGGTGCATTCGCTTTGACCGACCCTGCGGTGTGTCTTTATCGTGTTCAGCGCGTCTGCGAGCGGATCATTCGTCATCGCATCACCTAGAATTTCCTGAAGCCTATCTGTTCGCCGACCTCGCGGAAGCACCTGCGGCAGATGCGCAGGCCGTAGGAGCGGATGACGCCCCTTGCGTTGCCGCAGAACCTGCACTTGCGCAGCTCTCTTCCCTTGAAGCGAGTCAGGAGCCTCTTTACGGGGTCGGCTTTTTTCCTGGGTTTTTCAGCCATGACATCCACCTTTATGTGGTCGTTATCTTGAGCACGGAGCGCGCGAACGCGAGCCCCTCCTCCTTGGAGAGGAGGTGCTTCTTTCCCACGCTGCTCCTGGCGCGCCTCTTTCTCGCCACGCGATAGCCCCTGCGGGCGAGCGTGACGCACACGTCGAAACCGAGCATGCCGAGCTTAGGGTCGTACTTGGCGCCCGGAAAGTCTATGTACTCTTTGACCCCGAAGGAAAAGTTCCCGCGCTCGTCGAAAGACTTTTCCGGAACGCGGTAATCCACGGCGTCGAGCGCCTTGTTCAGGAAGTCGAGCGCGGGCCGGCCGCGCAGGGTCACCTTCGCGCCGATGGGCTCGCCCTTCTTTATCTTGAACACGGGATTGCGGACTCTCGCGCGCGTTGGCACAGGCTGCCTGCCTGTTAGGCGGGCGAGCAGCGCCTTGGCGTTCTCGAGGGGCTGCCCGCTGGCGCCCACGCCGATGTTGAGCGTGACCTTCTCCAGTATTATTTGCCTCATTGCTTCGCTCATGCCTTGCCACCGAAATCTTCATCGACTGCGAAGAGGTACTTGAGGACCGTGATGAACTCGCGGCCGTCGCCCTCGAGCACCGCCTGGGCCTCGCGCGTTGCGGTGCCGGGGATTACGCTCTTCAGGCGCGCGAGCTTCCCCGCGTGCTTGCCCTTGATGATGAGGCACAGCGCGTCCTCCTTGAGGGGAAGTGCTGAGGCCTGCTTTTTTCCGTCGAGCTCGAGCCTGAGGGTGTCGCCGACTTTCACGGGCTTGTCGAAGGCGAGCGAGCGGCCGTCGTGAAGCCGCAGCAGAGTCCTCCCTCCTTTCGCGGTGGTTTTGCCGAGGACTTTGCAGTACTTGAAGCCAGCCTGCTGCTCGCTGAGCTCGCGGAAGACGATGCGCTCCTTGCTGTCGATGCAGGCTCTGTAGTGCGCCTTGAGCGCCGGAATGCTGACCACGTCCATGAGCCCGACCGGAAAGCGCTCGTTCTTCACGGCGCGGCCGTCGACGAGCACGCGGCCCTGGTTTATCGCGCGCGCAGCTTCCCGCGCGTCCGCCGCAACCCCCAGCGAATCGCGGAGGACCGAAAGCAGGCTCACGGCCTCCTTCGCCGCGTGCGGGCCGGCCGATGGCTTGGCCGCCCACGCGAAAGCCTTTTTCGCAATGGAAAAGCTCTTCGGCGCTGCAATGCGATTGAGGTGCCGCGTTCCGCCTTTCTTGGCCATCTTCTCACTTCCTTGAGCGGCCGAGCACTTCGGCGCGCTGCTTGTCTGCCACGTCGGCTTCGAGTATGAGCAGGTTCGATGGGTCGATGGGACAGAGCTTCTCTGTTCCCTTGGCTTCCTTGACAACCACTCCCTCAACGAAAGCCTTGAGCGAGGAGAGACTGACGCGCGCGACCTTGCCGGTTTTTCCCTTGTGCTCGCCGCGCAGCACCTTCACCCTGTCGCCTTTCCTCAGTGGGAGGGAGCGGCGTTTAGTGCCGAGCTTCTGCCTCGCCTCTTTCGACAGGTGGGCGGCGACGAGGCGGTGCCTGGCGTGGAGCGGCGCGGCGAAGCGCGCCTTCCTCTGCTTCCTTGGTTGAATGCTTGGCATGTTATCACACCACGGCCGCGGCGATGGCCGCGACTTTTGGGTACCTCTCGGCGACCTCGCGGGCGATTGCGCCCTTTATCTCGGTTCCCTTGGGCAGCCCCTGCTCGTCTATGAGCACGACCGCGTTGTCCTCGAACGCGATGCGCAGGCCGTTCGCGCGCCTGAATTCCTTGCGCTGGCGGATGATGACCGCGCGTTCTATTTTTTTCTTGAGCTGGGGCGCGCCGGCCTTTACGGCGACGATGATGGGGTCGGCGATGCCTGCCTTCGGGGAGCGCGCCCTGCGCGCCTTCCAGCCAGGCACGCCTATGATCTCGACTATGCGCGCGCC
Organism: Candidatus Micrarchaeia archaeon; assembly: GCA_038870455.1. GTDB lineage: Archaea > Micrarchaeota > Micrarchaeia > Burarchaeales > JACRGF01 > JAWAFC01. Next base: position 19,803 of record JAWCPB010000013.1, on the reverse strand, counting down.
GCTGTTGTCGTCGCAGGCGAGCGCGGAGCCGATCTGAAGCGCTTTCGGAATGCTGGCGGCGAGTCCCTTCAAGTCACCCCCTCCTCCCGAGCACCTCGACAACGGTCCAGGCCTTTGTCTTGCTTATGCGCCTGCACTCGGCTATGCGCACGGTGTCGCCCTCCTTGGCGGCGATGCAGTCGGGGTTGTGGGCCGGAATGCGCGAGCGCTTGCGCGCGAGCCTCTCGTACTTGGGAATGCGCCGCGTGTACTCGCGCTCTACAATGACGGAGCGCCTTCCCTTGTCGCTCACGACGAGGCCGGTCACCTCGCCGCCCCTGGTGCGGAGCGAGCCGTGGCGGAAGCAGTGTGGATCGGTGCAGGTTTTTTCAGCCATGGCCAACCTCCTTGGCGAGCTTCTTGAGCCTCTCGACGGGCTCGAGCGCGATGAGCGAGCCGCGCACGAGCGCGTCACCGCCTTGGGGCAGGTGGAAACGGAAGGTGCAGGCGCGCTTCGGGACAATGCGCTCGCGGCCGCCGCGCTCGAGCGTGAGCGTGTTTTTGGTCTCATCGACAACGACGCCAGCCAGCCCGATGAGCGGCTTCGAGGCTGACGCGGCGACCTCGGCCCGCAGGCCGATGAGTTCATGCACGATGATGTTTTGTCTTGTTATCATTCATCTCACCGAAATGCTTGACTCGGGATAGCCGATGGACACGAGCGCGGCCTTCGCCTTCTCCCTCTGCTCGCCCTGAAGGATGACGACGCCGTCTTTCGCGGTGCCGCCGCACGCGAGCCTGTGCTTGAGCTCTTTTGCGGTCTTCTCGAGCACGCCCGCCTCAAGCCCCTCTATTATTGTCACGAGCTTTCCGAACCTCTTCTTTGTGGAATACACTTTGATCTTCTGCGCCTCCTCTTTCTCGAGAGCTTCACAGGCGCAGATTTCCTTCGGAAGACCGCACGTGCGGCAGATTTCAGCCATCTTCCCAAATCACCCCTTTTTCCCCTTTTGTTCCTTCATCGAGCTTGAACGCCCCGACTTTCCTTCCCTCGCTTTCCCGCCCTTCGCCCCATGTTTTGCTTCTTTTTTTGCCAAGCCCTCCCTTCCCTTTTCCACTGGTTTCTCCCTCGCTTCTTTTTTCTCCTCCCTCGCTCCTTTTTCTTCGGGCTTTTCCCTCGCTTCCCTTTTCTCTTCCCTAGCCTTCTCTTTCTTCCCGGTCTTGGGCTTTTCGGCCCGCGGCTCCTCCTTCGCCTCTTTTTTCTCAGGAGGCGGGGGCAGCAGCGCCTTCGCGGCTTTCTCAACGTCAATGCCGCGCTGGCGCGCTATCGTGAGAATGCGGGCCACGGTGCGCTTGAGCTCGCGAATCCTGCCGGGGTTCTTGGGCCTGCCTCCGGCGGCGACAACGCCGAGCTCGGAGTGCAGCTCCTCGCGAAGCTCGCGCAGCCTGCCCGCCATTGTGGGCGCGTCCAGTTCGCGGAGCTCGCCGCTCCTCAGTATGGCCATCACTCAACCTCCTTCGCCTGCGGAAGCGTTTCCTCTGCCTCGCTTATCACGCGCGGAAGCTCCACGGGCTTGAGAACTTTCTTGTCCGGGAATTCCGTGCCCGGCGGCACGATGCGCACGAGCACGCCGATGGCGCCGCTCTTGGGGTAGGCCGTGACGTGCGCCACGCGCACCGAGCGCGCCGGCTCTCCGGCTTTTGGGATGTAGCCGGCGCTCACGCGCAGCGAGCGCGCCCTGCCTCCTTTCGCGGCTATTTTGCCGCTCGCCACGATTTCGGCTCCGAGCGCGCCGGCGCTCATGACTGTCTTGAGGGCGGCGTGCAGGGTGCTCCGCGTGTTCTTTCCCATCTCGATGAGCTTGACCACCCGTTTTGCGACGAGGCGGGGCTCGAGGTCGGGGCTCGCCACATCGACCACGCTGATCTGCGGGTTGTCAATGCTGAACTCGCTCTGCACGGCGTCGGTCAGGTCGCGGATCGAGCGGCCTTTTTTGCCTATCACGCGGCCTGGGTTGGTGACCTCGACGGCGATGCGCGTGACCATGGGCGTGCGCTGTATTTCTACGCGCGAGAAGCCCGCCCTGTCGAGCTCCTTCTCCAGGAAGTTCGCTACCTTAAAGCGCGCGATTGCGTCCTCGATGAATTTTCTCTCAACGGCCATTGTTATCACTAGGCAACCGCCTTGATTTTCTCCTTCCTCTCCTCTTTTTTCTCCTTCTTCTCTTCCTTTCTCGCAACGGGCTTGGCGCCCGGCGCTTCGACGAGAATGACCTCGACCTTGGCGGTCTCGAGGTCGCTGCGGATGCGCCTGCCCTTGCTCTGCAGGCGCGGCAGTACGCCCATCTTGTTGGCGCACGCGTGCGCGACGAGCAGCGGCTCGCCCAAGCCCTTGAAGGAAGCGTTTGCAGCAGCGTTCTCGAGCACCTTGAGCACCTCGGAGGCAGCCTTTCTCGGCCACCTTCCCTTCCGCCCGCCGAGCTCCCTCCTGTGGCCCAGCTTCTTGTTGAACCTCTTGAAGAGAATGGGGACCTCGCCGGCACTCGCCTTCTCGAGCAGCGATCTGGCGGCGTCTGCGGTCTTTCCCTTTATGGCGGCGCACACTTGGGAGAGGTCCTTGTAGCTCGCGTTTATGTCGATTCCCATCGCCTTGGCGTGCCGCGCCCCAGTGCTCCAGGAATAACCGAATTCTGGCATATCATCACTTGAGCGGAATGAACTTGCTGCCCCGCGTGGCTCCGACTCCGGGGCCAGAGTGAATCACGCGGCCGGTGGAGTGCGAGAATTCGCCGAGCCTACGCCCTATCATCTCCTCCTTTATCTCAACGGGCTTGAACTCCTTGCCGTTGTGCACCGCGAACTTGAGCCCGACCCAGTCGGGCAGGATGACCGCGTCGCGCGCGTGCGTCCTCACAACCTTTTCCTTGCCCTCGGCCTTGAGCCGCCTCGCTGCATTGATTTTCTCGAGCAACTTCTTATACCGCACGCTGGCGCGACGGACCGCCCTCCTGGCCCTCGCCTTGAGGAAGGCCGTGAAGTCCGCGATGGGAATCGAGCGGAGTTCTTCGATCGTCTTTCCGCGGAAAGTGAATTTTCTTGCCATGCGAACACTCTAGGAGGTTTTGCCCTCCTCTCCCTGCTTGAGCGCCTGCTTCTGCGCGCTTTTTCTTCCCAGCGAGCGTGCCGCAAGGTGGCCCACCTTCCTGCCTGGTGGGGTGCCGCGCGCGACCGCGCTGCCTCTTCCCTTGTGGTGCTGCACGCCGCCGAACGGGTGGTTGTACGGGTTCATCGCCACGCCGCGCACGTGAGGCCATGCCTTGTTGCGCGCGCGCATGGCGTAGTGAGCCGCGCCAGCCTTCATGAAGGGAAGCTCGAGCCGGCCTCCGCCCGCTACCACTCCAACCTGTGCTCTGCAGCGAGCGTCGAAAGCGCGCACGGACTTGCTCGGCAGGCGGATGAGAACCTCGTCGCCCTCGCGCGAGACGACGAAGGCGGCGCTTCCGGCCGTGCGGACGAGCTTGCCCCCGTCACCGGGCGCGCACTCGATGGCGTACACGGGCATGCCGTCGGGGATGTTGGCGAGTGGGAGGATGCTGCCGGGGCGGACGTCGCTCGCCGCGCCGGCGCTCACCACATCACCTTCCTTTATTCCCTCCGGGGCGATGAGCAGGAGGCGCTCGTTGTTGTCGAACAGCACTTCCATGAGCGGCGCGCTCCTCGCCGGGTCGTCCACGAAGCCCACCACGACGCCCTTGAGCGCTGAGTTCTTCTCTATCTCGTCATAAGGCCTGAAGGCAACGTCGGCCTTAAAGCGGTGGCTGGGCGCCCTGTAGGCGGGCGAGCCCTTGCCGCGCCTCTGTTGCCTCAGCATCTTTCCCATTTTTCCACCTTAAGCAATCTTGAGCTTTGCAGCGATGTCGTCGGCCCTGAAGCCCTTGGCCACGCGCACGAAAGCCTTTTTCTTTCCCGTGGGGGTGAGCAGCGTGTTCACGCTCTGCACGCGCACGCCGAACCTCCTCTCAACCTCTTCCTTGATGTCCGCCTTGCTCGCGCGCGCATCAACTATGAAAACTATTTTGTTCTCCCTCTCGATGAGCGAAACCGCCTTCTCGGTTGTTATTGGGTAGAGGAGAGCCATTTAACCACCCAGCTCGTTGAGTTTGGCCAGCGCGCTCTCGGTGTAGAGCGCGAGCCTGCCCGGGAGCCCGCCGGGCGCGAGCGCGCGCGCGGACAGCTCGCCGGCAAGCACGGCGTCAACGCCCGGAATGTTGCGCGCCGCGCGCAGAATGCCCTTGTCCTCTCCGACGATTATCAGCACGCTCTTTCTTTCCCTGTGCCCGCCGCGCCTGCCGCCCCGGGCGCGCCTGCTGTGTGCGGAGCGGGCGAGGTCTTTCGAGAAGCCGAGTGTGTGAAGCACGGTTTCCACATCGCGCGTCTTCGCGAGTTCCTCCAGCTTGTTTTCTACAACAATCGGAAGCTTGAGTCCGTTCACCTCGTGTCCCCTTGCCCTGACTGCGTCCGCGCTCGCGGTCGCGGCGAGCGCGCTCGCAATCGCTTTCCTCCTCTCCTTTTCGTTGATGAGCTCGACAAGCTTTTTTTCGGGCTTGGGCGGGTGGGCGCGCCTTCCCTTTACCGAAAAGGGCACGATGCGCACCCTGCCGAAGCGGCCTTTGGGAAGCTTTTCCCTCGGAAGGCGCGATATTCCCCTGTTCTTTATGCTTCTGTAATCCTCTTTCCTTCCCTTGTACTCGGCAGTGGTCTGCAGGCCGGCGAGCGGGAAGGCGCCCTTGGGCTGGAGCGCGCGCGTCTGCTCGGCGAGCACGGCGCGCCTGATGAGGTCCGGGCGGATGCTCGCTGAAAACACCGGCGGCAGGGAGACGCTCCCCACCGCTTTTCCGTCAACTGACAGCACATCGGTTTTCAAGTTCATCCACCCTGCATGCTTGAAGTTGAGACGAACTTTATTTCAGGCTTTTTCGCTTCCCGCAGCCTGAGGGACTTGCGGAGGAGAATGAGCCTCTTCCTGGTTCCTATCAACGAGCCCTTGAGCAGGATATAGGGGTTTTTCACAACGCCGTAGCGGAGAAAACCTCCATTCGGAACGATTTCCTCGCCTTTTTCCCCGATTTTGAGAATGCGGTTGTTGAGCTGCGTGCGGCGGTGGAAGCCGGTCTGGCCTGCCTGCGGCGCGGTGTACATCACCTTCGCGGGATGCCACGGGCCGAGCGTTCCAACGTGCCTGCGCCTGCCGGTCGCCTTCCTCCTCTGAAGGTGCACGCCGAAGCGCTTGACAGCACCCTGCCAGCCCTTTCCCTTCGACACCGCGATGGCGTCGACGAACTCGCCTTCCTTGAAAACGTCTCTCGCGTGTAGCTCTTTGCCCAAAAGGCTTTTCGCGTGCGCGAGCTTTGCCTCCTGAGTTCCGCCGATGCCCACCTCGACGAAAAAGGGCTTCTTCCGCCCCACGCCGGTCTTGCCGGGCTGGACGGCAGCGAGGAGAGAAACGTCAATCAATTCGCCAGCGGCCTTTTCTATCTTCTCCATGCCCTTGTTCGGCTTGAGACCCAGCGGCTTGAGGAGCTTTTCGTCGGAAACGAGCCCGTCTGAGAGAACGCGTTTCGTCCCGTCGGCCGCTCTCACATACGCGCGGATGCCGTAGACAAGGAGGGGGGGCGTTTCCACCACCGTGGCGGGCACGGCGATTTCAAAGCCCTTGGAAGGGGAATTCGAGTCGTCAATCAACGCCACGCGGGTCATGCCGGCCTTGAAGCCTGCGAACGCGAGCGGCACGGCCTCGCCCACGGCCGGCCACGTCTTTATCCTCGGGCTGAGCTCCGCTGCCCTTTTCCTCGGCCGGAAGGCCAGCGAGCCGTGACGGTGCGAGCGAATCTTTGCCATGATTGCCGCCTCAAAACGGTGGAATGGGCTGAGGGTGAAAGCCTGCTCCCGCCGCTTTCTGCTCCCGTTGAGTGTACGCAAACGGCCGCGCTTCGAGAGGAAGCCGAATCCAGTTTCTTTCCAAAGCAAAAAATGCTTTGCGCATTCAACGAAAGCGAATGAAATTAGGCGAAAAAGACTTTAAATAAGTTTCTGGGAGGGAGGCCCGCCAGGAATGCGAGAGCGTCGAGGCGAGCGAGGAGGCTTGAGATGAACGGCCCGCAGGCGGCCTGCACGTGGCAGGCTCGTGATCGAACAGCACAGCGGCAGCATTACCGTGCATTCGGCTTCTGGAGCCGGCACCACGTTCTCGCTTCACCTTCCCCGCGCCTGAGCGCGCTTTCCCGTCCCGATCGACGGACTGACGCGATAATCACTTGAAGCATGTCAGGCAAAGCCCTGACTTACATTATTGTTTGGCTCCTGGAAACGCTTAAATAAAGCCGCAACCACAATTGGTTGCATGAGCACGGTCATTAAGGGGCGGGAAGCTGAAAAGGCACCGCCACAAAAAAAAGAGATTTGGGACAAGTTTGCTAGAGTGCAAAGACCTATCCTAAATGAGAGAGAGGAGTGGAGAAACTCTGAGATAGGGCAGCAGAGACTGACTGAACTTCTTAAGCAACTGAAAAGCAAGGATAAAGAAGAACGCAGTCAAGCAGCTAAAGCAATCGGAGACTTGGGGTACTGGAAAGCCATTGACGCTTTGCTGGACACTCTTAAACAAGAAAAAGAACTGAGAGTAAAGAAGTCTATCGTGACAGCTCTGTCTGATATAGGTGAAGAGCTGTTTCCAGAACATGCAGCTTGGGCAAAAGAGCTTATTTCATCCGGAACCGGGTTCCGCACAAGAGAGATGCTAATTGACGTGATTAAGAAAGAAAACGACATAGAGATTGTGGAAAAGGCCGCGATCGCATTGGGGTATTACTATATTTTTTGGGGAGACGCCGAAAAAATTCTTACCGAGCTTCATGAGGAAGCAGAAGCACAAGGGAGAAGCAGCGAAATCCTTAGAGCGATTTGGGGGCCTATAAGTGAAAACGCTGTAAGGTAATCATTTTGGAGCAATGATTTCAATTTGTTGTGAATTCCTTCGAATTATACCTTCTACCTTGTCAACCAGCGAAGCGTCGTATTTCCCGAATTTGTTCGTATCGTGTTTTATCTGCATAAACGCACCCGAAACGTCGGTAGCGTTTCTGTACACTCTTGGACTAGTCGCAGCATCAAAGTGATCAAGAATCGCCATAATTTGAGAGCCGAGCTTTGCCTGGCCGGGCTTCAAGTGGTGTCCAGCAGCCAGTTCGACGATTTCCTGAAACTCTTTCTCGTTTACGCCCCTCAGCGAAGAAAAAGCCTGTCTAAGCACGTCTTTCGTGTAGTCCGCATGTTTGGCGATCTGCTCTCTTTCTAATGGCTTGAGTTCACCCACTTTCCTCCAGACATTGTTGTCCACCCCGACTTTTCCCACGTCATGAATGAGCGCCGCTAGTTTCATCCTAGCCTTTTCCGCCGCGCTTAGTTCCGGGAACTCCCTTAAGACCACATCCATGTATTTCATTGTCCTAAGTGTGTGCCCGTAGGCGGTGTAGCCGCTTCTCTCCGTGACGTCCACTAGAGTAAGAATCGCGTCCGCATACTTCTTGGCTACTTCATCGCTCCAGCCCAGCTCCTTGCACAGGGAGAGGAACGTGCTCTCAGTTTCTTGCCTTGCCAAAGCCCTTCCAGCCGTGAGTTTCTTCACTGCAGCATTTGCTTCGTCCAGCCAAGTGGGGTCCAGCGCGTTCTTTTCCGCGATTTCCTGAAGGCCTTCCGGAACGAATTTCTTTACCGCCTCAATCGCCTTGACTATTTCCTTCTCAACAACTTCCTTCGGAACTTGCTTGAACTGCTTGCCGAGCGCCTCGCTGACTTTCCAGACAATCTTCTCCTTCTCTTCCTTCGCGAGCTCCTTTCCCCCCACTTTCGCCACCTGCTCGACGAGCTCCCTCGCAGTCATCTCCAGCCCTTCTTTTGTCACCACCTCGCCAACTTCTTTCACGGCCTCTTTCCCAAGCGCCTTCAGGATAATTTTTCCTCCCTGAATGACGAGCTTCGAGGTTCCGAGAGTGTAGAGGTCCAGCCCAAGTTCCGCAGCGCCAACGGGAACCCAAACGCCCCCCTTCAGCATGTCTGCAACAGAGCCGACTACGGGAATGAGCCTATTCCGAGCTCCTTCCAGCCCTCCCCCTCGCCCTCCTTCTCGCCCTTCCGCCCCATCGCCAGAACCACATTAGAG
>JAWCPB010000013.1:0-11596 GCA_038870455.1 Candidatus Micrarchaeia archaeon | reverse complement strand
AGATGAACGGCCCGCAGGCGGCCTGCACGTGGCAGGCTCGTGATCGAACAGCACAGCGGCAGCATTACCGTGCATTCGGCTTCTGGAGCCGGCACCACGTTCTCGCTTCACCTTCCCCGCGCCAGAACCACATTAGAGCCAGTGCGCGCTGCCCGCTGCTTCATTTCTGGCGGCATGTCCTTGGCGGCGCTTTCCAAGCACCTACCCACATTCTCTTTCGCGCACGAGGCGTAAAGCGCTGCTTCGGCTCTTTCTCCAAAAGCCCTGGCACAGGAGCCTTCTTCCCCTCGCGGGGCTTTTCAACCGCTATGCACACAATTCCTCAATCAGGCTATAAACCTTGTGAGGAAACACTTTGTTTCCCAGGAAAGCCCATCTTCCGAGCATCTGGCGGATTACTACAAGCCAAGCGGATGGTCATCCAGAGAAATAGTCCTTGAACTTCTGGGTCGTCTTGAGCGCGCGTGTGCGACCATTCTTCTCCGCGGTGATGAAGCCGCTCTCCACGAGCTCGTTCACGTAATCGTACACGGTGCTGCCGAGCACCTTCACGGCCTTTGCCTGCGTGACTCCCTCGTTCCGCGAGACGAAGGCGAGCAGGCGCAGGCCGCCTTTGGAGACTTCGGCTTCTTTCGCGAACTCTGCGACCTTCTGAGCGTAGGGCGCGCGCAGGCGCATGACCCACAAATTGTTCTCACAGACAATTTGAATGGGCGAGCCGCGCTGGTCGTACTCTGCCTGAAGCTGTTTGAGAAGCTCCTCGAGGCTGCCCGGCGCGGCTATGCCGGTGATGCGCGCGAAGTCCTCGAGCCGCAGGGGCTTGGAGGACTGAAAGAGTGCCGCCTCGATGACGCGGAGGGGGGAGGGCTCTTCCTTCCTCTCCGGCTCTTCCGGCACGTCGAGAAACAGCAGCTCGCTCTCTGGTGCCGACTCAGCCCGCGACTCTTTTCCCTCTTGCTTTTCTTCCATGTTCCCCACTCAGCACGTGAATGAAAATCTCGGAGAAAAGCGGCTCCTGGACGAGAGAGACCCTGCCCTCTTGGGAAAGGTGGAGGAGCGGGATGAGCGTGTTTATTATCTCGAGGGGAGTGCGCTCGTGCAGGAGAGCCGAGAAGGCGACAACATTCTCCGCGTCCGCCAGCTCGCCCAGCCTCTTGAGTATGTCCGACATCTGCTGCTCGAGGTTCTGCTGAGGCAGCTCGATCACAAGCGGCTCTGCCGGGGAGATGAGCGGCGCTTTCTCTTTCGCCCTCTGGCGTTCGAGCACGCTCTCGAGCGCGGCGATGAGCTCGGGCAGCGTCACGCGCCTCTTGGGCGGAATGCGCGCGCGCAGGGAAAGCATGGGAATCTCAAGCGAAGACTCGCCCTCGATGAAAGTTTCGGGCTCGGCAACCTGCTCCTCTTCCTTGAGACGCAGCGCCTCGCCCTTGAAGCGCAGGAGAATGGCCGCGGCGAGAATGATGTTGGCCGGAATGCGGAGATCGAGCAGCTGCATGCCCCTCAAGCGCTGAAGGTACTTGTCGGAGATGAGCGCGAGGTCTATGTTCCATGGGTCAAGCTGCTCCTTGACAACTAGGTCGAGGAGCACCTCGCGCCACGTGGGCTGCGCCACCAAGCGCTCCAGATCAAAGTTCTCGGCCGAGGTCGCTGCGGCCGAAGGCTCTCCGGGCATGTGAGAAAATCATCCCACGGAGGAATATAAATCTTTATATAGAGAGGGAAGCGAATTGTCTTGGCGAGTGGCATGGCGAGGCTGGCTGAGGAAACGGCTGCGGAAAGGGCGGCGAGGAAAGGGGTGGAGGAGGCGGGGAAGCTCGTCAAACTCGTCCCGCTCAGCGAGAGAATAACCGCATTCCTGAAGGAAAAGGCAAAGCCAGTGCTGGCCTTCATCACAGACACGCGCCTCAAGAATTGGGCGCTTGCAGAAATAGAGAAAGCCTACAAGGCGAAGGCGGGCGAGCTCGAGACAGACCTGCAGAGGCAGGACGAGCTCGGCCAGACGAGGCTGGCGAAAGCCATCGAGAGAATATGGAACCTGCTGAGGCAGGAGCGCGATGACGCGGTTGCCCGCGTGGACAAAATTTACGGGGGAAAAGAGAGCCTGAGGAGCAAGGAGGTCGCCTACAGGGCGCTCGTCGAAGAGTTCGGCAGGAAAGCCAGGGAGCTTGGCAGGGGGGAAAGCGAGCTCGCTTAACTGATTCTGAAATCAACGCACACCTGCACAACGCGTGGTGCGTAAGGAAGAAGCATTTTCCTGTTGAGGAAGGCAACGCGCCTGCCTGCTGAAGAAGCAGCCTGTTCGATGACGCGCTCTGCAGCTGCAAAAGGCTCTTCCTCTCTTGCAAAGGAATAGAAGTGGATGATGCCGCCGGGCTTCGCCGCGAGAAAAGCCTCGCCGAGGAAAGCCCCGGCTCCCTTGGGGAGGGGGAGCAGCACGCGGTCGGCCCACGAGGCGAAGCGGGCCGGAACAACTTCCTTTACGTCGCCGCACACGGCTTCGGCGTTCCAGCACTTGTTGAGGCGAATGTTCTGCTTGAAATAATCACAGGCAGTGGGGTTGAGCTCCACGCCGGCCACGCTCGCGCTCGGCACGCGCCTTGCGATGGCGATGGCAAAAGGGCCCACGCCGGCGAAGAGCACAAGCACGCGCTCCCCCGGAGAAACTTGGCTCGCCACTCGCTGTCTCTCGCTCGCGAGCCTGGGAGAAAAAAATGCCTTGGCGACATCGAGCTTGAAGCGCATGCCGTACTCGTTGTGAATCGTTTCGGTGGAGCCTTTTCCCGCAAGCGCCTTCAATTCCCTCACCCTGAAGACCCCCTTCCTGACGCTCGCTTTCTTCAAGACAAGGCGGAGGTGTGGATTGGAGGACAGGAGGGCTTCTGCGACGGTTTTAGCGCGGGAGGCGAGTTTGGGCGGTATTTCGAGAACTGCTATGTCGCCTATTATATCATAAGAGTGCGGGACTTTTCTGGCGAGAGAAGGGGAAAGCAGCTTGTCGAGCGGGCGCTGCCTCGGCTTTCTCTCGGGCATGGGCAGTTCGGCGGCCTCAAAGCCCTCGGGCACGCGCAGGACAGGAAAGAAAACGAAATGCTCATCGCGTGAGGGGGCAAACCTGTTGTCGAGAACTCCCTCGGCCTCGAGCTTCCTCCTCGCGCTCTCGGCCTCCTGCCGCTTCACCCTGACGCACAGCACCATTCACTTCACCAAATCCTCGGGCTTTCTGTCCAGCAGAAGCATGCGCGCGCGAGAGATGGAGAACGAGCTGCCCGCTTCCTCGAATTCGGCTAGGCGGGCGAAGCGGAAGCCAGCCTTCGGAAGGCGCCACGCAACATACACGTCGATGCCCGTGTTGTCCTCCCATTTCTTCAGGCCGAGGAACTGCCCGCGCTCGATGGACAGGCGGTCGGCATTGACGGACTTGCACTCGACCGCGAGTTGCTCGCCGCGCTTGAAGGCAAGCAGATCTGGGGAAAGAGAGGAGACTCCGGAGCCCGCCGCTCTCATCACGCAATAGCCCCTGCTGTCGAAGAAGGAAACAAGCTCTCGCTCAGCACGCGCACCCTTTCTGTAACTGCCGAAAGCCATGGAGAGCAAAGTGACAGCAAGCAATTTTAAACTCTTACGTACAATCTTGCATTGATGAAGCTCGAGACAGACATTCGAGTGGGAGACGTCATGACCAAGGGCGTGGTCGCCCTCAAGGCCAGCGACTCCGCCGCGCAGGCGGCCAGGCTCATGAAGAAAAACAACGTGGGCTCCATCGTCGTGCTGGAGGAGGGCAAGGCAGTGGGGATAGTCACCGAGCGCGACATCGCTTTCAAGGTCGTGGCGGAAGGGAAGGACGCCAAGGCAGTGAAGGTCGGAAAGATCATGGGCGCTCCGCTGAAGGTGGTGAAGGCCAGCGAGCCGCTGAACGAAGCCGCGCTGCTGCTCAAGGCCCACAGGATAAAGAGGCTGCCCGTGGTGAATGACGAGGGAAAGCTAGTGGGGATAATCACCGAGGACGACTTCCTCCGCATATACCCGGGCTACCTCGACATAGTCAAGGAGGCCGCGAGAATAAGGGAGTTCGAGAAAACGACGTTCTACACGGGCGCGTGCGACAACTGCGGGCTGTACAGCGAGACGCTGCGGGCCGAGAGGGGCCGGCTGCTGTGCGACGAGTGCAGGGAAGCCGAGGAGGTATAGGCTTTAAAAAGGAGCGAATGCATAATAGACAGCGCTGTGCAAGGATGGCTGTGGGAGCATCAGCCGATCGATGAACAACAGTCAACATTGCACAGCACACTTCTCCCGCTCATTCTGTCATCAGCTGGAGGAAAAGAAGGAGCATGGAGCTGGAAGTCACGGTGACCCCGAATTCCAGGGAATTCAGGGTCCGACGGGCCGCGAGGGGCCTCGCGGTTAATGTGACCGAGAGCGCGGAGAGGGGCAGGGCAAACGCCGAACTCATCAAGAAGCTCTCGCGGCTTCTCGGGTGCGGGGTGCGCATCGTCCGTGGATTCGGAAGCAGGAGGAAAATCCTCGCTGTGGAGATCGGTGCTGATGAGCTCGAACAGCGACTGGGAACTGCGGGCCAAGACAAAGCGCCTTGAGCGCGCGCTTGCCGAGATGAAGGGCCGCGCGGTCATAGTCGAGGGAGCGAGGGACAGGGCAGCGCTCGAGCGGATTGTGGCCGCGAGGTTCGTACTCTGCAACCAGAGCGCGGACGAGGTCGCCGCCCGCGTGGCAGGCGAAGAAAAGGCGTTCGTGCTCACCGACTTCGACAGGAGAGGCGAGGAGAAGGCGAGGGCGCTCGAGGAAGCGCTCGCCGCCCACGGGGTGCGGGCCGACCTCGAGGCGAGGAGGGCGCTCAGGTACGCGCTCGGAATAAGCTTCATAGAGGACGCCGCGAGGCGCCTTGAGGAGCTCAGGAAGGAATGCATGGAGAAAAAGGTTGAACTAAGCGTTCGGGTGATGTGAATGGCGAAGACGTACGTGGATACGGTGAAGTACATGGTGTATGCGAACATCGAGATAGGCGGGCTTGTCGAAAAGCCCGATGTAGTCGGGGCGGTGTTCGGGCAGACCGAGGGCTTGCTCGGAGACGAGCTCGACCTGCGGGAGCTGCAGAAGAACGGCAGAATCGGCAGGATTGAGGTCGACCTGCAGGTGAGGGGAGGAAAAAGCGTCGGAAAGCTCACGCTGCCCTCTTCGCTCGACATGGTCGAGACGAGCATCCTCGCAGCAGCGCTCGAGACTGTGGATAGGGTGGGGCCGTGCGATGCCAGAATTTCTGTCGAGAAGATTGAGGACACGCGCAACACAAAACGCAAGGCGGTCGTGGACAGGGCCAAGGCCCTGCTCAAAAACCTGCTCACCCACGAGATTCCAGAGAGCAAGGAGCTCAGCGAGCTCGTCAGGGCAGAGGTGAAAGTTGCGGAGATAGCGGAGTACGGGCCCGAGAAGCTTCCGTGCGGGCCCAACATAACCAGCTACGACTCGCTGGTGATAGTCGAGGGGAGGGCGGACGTGCTCAACCTGCTCAAGAACGACGTGAACAACGTCATCGCGGTGGGCGGGGCGAACGTGCCCAAGTCGCTGGCCGCGCTGTGCGCGGAAAAAGAAGTCACCGCGTTCCTGGACGGTGACAGGGGGGGCGACATCATCCTGCGGGAGCTCGCGCAGGCGACTGACATAGACTTCGTCGCCAGAGCGCCGCCCGGAAAGGAAGTGGAGGAGCTGGCGAGGAAAGAGATCATCAAGGCGCTGCGGGCGCGCGTGCCCATCGACCAGATCGAGGGGCTCACCGCGCGAAGGAGAGCGGACAGGGAGGCCGCGAGGGAAGCTGCAAGGGAGGAGGCGAGAAGGCCGCACGCCGCGGCCCTGCCTCCTGAAACTCCATCGCCGGCGCCAGCGCCCGCTCCTGCGCCGGCGGCCGCAGTTCCGCCACAGCTTCTCGCCTCGCTGGGAGAGCTCGAGAACACGCTGCGCGCGAGGCTGTACGACGAGGCGGGCAACCTGAAGAGCGAGGTGCCAGTGCGGGACCTCATCAAGGCACTCAGCGAGGGCGAGGCGCCGCACGCCATCGTCTTCGACGGCATAATCACGCAGAGGCTCGTCGACCTCGCCGAGAGCAGGGGCACGAAAGTGCTTCTCGGCGTGAAGGTCGGGAATGTCTTCAGAAAGCCTGCGGGAATGGTCATCGCGACGAAATGAGCGTGCTCATGGGTTGGGAATGAACTCAACCCGCCTTCCTTTTATTTCAAACCGTCCTCTACCGAAAAGATCGACCACTTTTGGCAGGCCGACGTGCTCTCTCGCCAGTATTTTTGCGGCGACCTCATCCGCGCTCTTGCACTCGCTGACGTCAACGGCCTCCTGCCAGATGATCGGCCCGCCATCAAGCGAGGCATCGACAAAATGAATCGTGTAGCCGCTGACCTTCACGCCCGCGGCGAACGCGTCCCGCTGGGCGTGCGCGCCGGGAAACGCTGGCAGCAGCGAGGGGTGGATGTTGATCATCCTGCCCGCGTATGCCTCTAGGAGAGCTCTGTCCTTGATGAGCCGCATGTAGCCCGCGAGCACGACCAGATCAACCCGCAGCTCATCCAGTTTGAGGTGAATTGCGTGGTCGTGCTGTTCCCTTGTTGGAAAGTCCTTAGGCTGGATGATGTAGTAAGGAATGCCGTGTTTCCTGGCTCTCTCTACGGCCATGGCCGCGGGGTTGTCGGTGATGAGCGCGACGATCTCGGCATTCACCTCGCCTTTCTCGACGCCATCGATGATGCTCTGGAAGTCGCTTCCCCTTCCTGAGGCGAGCACGGCCACGCGGATGGGCGGCATGATTGGAAAAGGGCGGGGGGGAATAAAAACCTACTTTCTGCACTCGATGAGCCGCTCTTCGGTGACTATCTTATGCACATCCACGTCATGCGATTCGGTTGGGATTGCCGGGATGATTTGGAGCTCGAAGGCGAGCGCTATGGCGGGGCATTTCACCTGCTTGAGCAGCCCGTCGTAGTACCTCATCCCATAGCCGAGGCGGCAGCCTTTCTCCGTAAAAGCAACGCCCGGAACAACGACGAGCTCGAGCGCGCCGGGCTGGACGCGCACGCTCTTTTCCGGGACGGGCTCGAGGATGCCGAACACGCCTGGCTTCAGCTCGCCCATACTCCTTACCTCATAGAGCTCAAGCTCCCTTTTTTCCCTGTTCACGCGCGGAAGGCATACTCTTTTTCCAAGGGCGAGTGCCCGCGCTATCGCCCTGTGGGTTTGCACCTCGCTTTTGATGCTCGCGTAGAAGAGGATGGCGTGGGCGGCCCGGAATTCCGGAAGAGAGAAAAGCGTTGCGATTATCCTTTCCGACTTCTCGGTGCGCTCGGCTTCCGAAAGCGCGTTCCTCTTTTCGAGCATTATCTGCCTGAGTTTTTTCTTCACTGCGCCACCGGCAAGTCGTTTTTGCCCCTGAGCTCGCCCAGCATGTAGATGGAGCCCGTGCAGAGGATTAAATCGTTTTTGTCCGCGAGAGAAAGCGCTTTCCGCATGGAAGAACGAACATCGCGGACTATGTGGGTTGGCTTGAGTTTGCGGGCAATGCCGGCGAGCACGTTTGCGTTCATCGCCCTCTCAACGCTGGGCTGGTTGCAGACAAAAACGTCAGTGACTGGAGCGAGCGCGCGCAGCACGCCCTCAGCATCCTTGTCGGCCATCACGCCAAGCAGGGTGATGCATTTTTCGTGCGGTATCTGCTTGACGGCGCCGGCGAGAACGCCCGCGGCAGCGGGGTTGTGCGCGCAGTCGTGGAGGATGAGGGGCCTTTTGCGCATGACCTCAATGCGAGCGGGAACAAATGCGTTGTTGATGCCCCGCTCAATCGCCCTCTTCGACAGGCCGAGATGCTCGCACACGGCGATTGCGAGCGCGGCGTTGTACGCCTGGTGAGCGCCGAGAAGATGCGGGGAAATTTTGTAGGTTGTACGGGAGGTTGAGATTGCATAATGCGGGGAAAAAAAGCTCCTGCTGTTGTCCTCTATTTCCGGATTTACGAGAAAAAGTTTTGAGCCTGTCCTGCCGCATGCCGCACGGAGGGCGGAGAGAGCAGAAGGGTTTTTTTCGAGCGTGAAGAGGGCGGAGTTTCGATGCAGGAGGGCGGCTTTTTCCCTTGCGATGCTGGCTATTGTGTTTCCGAGCATCTGGGTGTGCTCAAGGGAAACGTTTGTGATAACGCATGCCGACTGTCTGCCGATGTTGGTGGCATCAAGACGGCCGCCCAGGCCGGCCTCGAGCACAGCATAATCGACTTTCTTGTGTGAGAAATGAAGGAGGGCCATCGCTGTGACCACTTCAAAGAAGCTCAGGGGATCGCTGGCGAAGGAAGGCACAAGCGGGCGGACGGCGGCGAAAGCAGCGGCGGCATCACGCTTGGAAATTTTTTTCCCATCGACCTGAATCCTCTCGCGAAATCCATCGACGTGAGGCGAGTAATAGGAACCCGTGCGGTGGCCGGCTTCGGCGAGGCAGGCGGCGATCATTGCGGTGACCGAGCCCTTGCCGTTCGAGCCTCCAACATTGATGGTCTTGAAATTGTCCTGTGGGTTGCCGAGGAGAAAGAGAAGCCTCTGGATGTTCTTCAAGTCCCATTTCTCCTTCATCTTCCTGCGCCGCTTTAGGAAACGCAGAAGCTGTGCATAGCTCACTGGATCACTTTTGAAGGCCTGCCGCGATGAGCGTGTTCTTCATGAGCATGGCGACAGTCATGGGACCCACGCCGCCGGGGACAGGGGTGATGAGCGCCGCAACCTCGCTGACTTCCCTAAAATCAACGTCGCCAACTATCTTCCCCTCAACCCGGTTTATCCCCACGTCGATGACGACCGCGCCGGGCTTGACCATGTCTGCGGTGATTAGTTTTGGTTTGCCGACCGCGACGACAAGAATGTCCGCGCTCCTCGTGTGCTCTGCCAAATTTTTTGTGCGGGAGTGGCAGACTGTGACGGTCGCATTTCTGTTGAGCAGCAGGAGAGCGAAGGGCTTGCCAACGATGTAGCTCCTGCCCACGATGACAGCGTGCTTGCCAGCCGGGTCTATTCCATACTCGTCGAGCAGGCGCAGTATGCCGCTGGGCGTGGAGGGCCACAGCCCTGGCTTGCCTGCCACGAGCGCGCCCATGTTGAGCGGGTGAAAGCCATCCACGTCTTTAAGGGGGGAAATTGATTCGATGATTTTGGACTCGTCGATGTGGCCCGGAAGGGGGGACTGTACGATGACGCCCGTGACGGTGGGGTCGCCGTTGAGCGAGGCTATCAGAGAGAGCAACTCGTGCTCGCTCGTGGAGGCCGGCAGGCGCTTCACCACGCTCTCGATGCCCACCCGGCCGCACGCCCTTTCCTTGTTGCGGACATAAACCTGGGAGGCCGGGTCGTCGCCAACGAGGACGAAGACGAGCTTGAGGTGCAGGTTGCTGCGCTTGATGTCTGTGGCGACTTCTTGCAAAACCTTTTCAGAAACAGCCTTGCCGTCAATGAGTTTCGCGGGCATGGCGTAAGAGTTTAGTGCAAATAATTAATAAAACAAGGCGCATAGCCAATCATGGCCGCAAAACACAGGAGTGTCGGGGAGGAGCTGAAGGCTGTTCTCGCAATCACGCTCGTGACGTTCGCCGCGGAGGTTGCGGGCGGGGTGTGGAGCAACTCGCTGGCCCTGCTCAGCGACGCGGGCCATGTCTTCGGCGACCTTCTCTCCATTGCGCTCGCCTTCATCGCGTTCAAGCTCGCCCAGAAGCCTTCTACGATCAGGAGGACTTTCGGCTATCACAGAGGGGAAGTGCTGGCTGCGCTCGCCAACGCCGCGCTGCTCGTGGTCATAACGGTTTTCGTGGTGTTTGAGGCGTTCAACAGGCTCGCCTTCTCGCAGGAAGTCAATGCTGCGGGGGTGTTTGGGATTGGGTTGGCGGGCCTCGCCGCAAACGCCTTTGTCGTGTGGAGGCTGAGGAGGCACGCCAACCTGAATGTACGGGCTGCGCTTCTCCATGCGCTGGGGGACGCGCTGTCAAGCGTCGGGGTGGTTGTTGCGGGCGCGCTCATCGCGCTGACAGGACAGCCGCTTTTCGACCCGCTCGTGAGCCTCGTCATCGCGGGCATCATCCTCTTCTCCGCCTACCGCATTGCCAGAACGTCGCTGTCCATACTGTTCGAGTTCTCGCCGTACGGCATAACCGCGGAGAGCGTGTGCAAGGCGATAACGAGCGTGCCCGGCGTGCTGGGCGCGCACGACGTGCACGTTTGGGCGATCTGCAGCGACATCATCTACGTCACTGCACACGTCGTGGTGCGGGACAGGCGCGTGAGCAGCACGCACACGATTGGGGAAAAGATTGCCGCAGGGCTCAGGAAACACAACATAAGCCACACCGCATTCCAGTTCGAGACGCCTAAGCAGAAGCACATCAGAGGAACGGGAATGACATGCGAGGTAAGCCACTGAAAACACGCGACGTCCTTCGCTATCTCCCTTATGCGCTCTACATGATTGCGCTCGCGCTCTACTGCGCGCTCATTCTCCTCGCGCCTCTGCTCGCGAGCCAGAAGAGCACGCTCGCGCCCCTGCTCTACGATTTCTTTGCCGCGCAGTGCCATCAGCTGACCTCGCGCTCGCTGTGCCTGTATGCCAATGGCGGCTACCATGTTGGCGACTGCATGCCGCAGAACGGCACGCTGAGCTACTCAAAGCAGGTTGAAGTGTGGAACGCGCAGGGGCATGGATTCAAGTTTGGGATGTGCGCGAGGGACACGGCGATATTCTTCGGCATGCTGTTGGGCGGGCTGGCCGCGCCGCTTGTTGTCGGAGCGGCTGGGAGAAAATGGCCGAACAAGTGGTTGCTTGTGGCTGCGATGGTTCCGATTGCAGTGGACGGCGTGACGCAGTTCCTCGGGCTGAGGGAGAGCACAAACGCGCTGAGGCTGCTGACGGGCGGGCTCATCGGCGTTGTCATGCCGCTTTACATCATTCCGATACTCAACCAAATCTGGCAATCAATACTTGAAACGCGCTTAGCTTTTTAAAACGCTTTTGCACATTATTTGGTTGATGCAAACTTACCCCGCATCCAGATTGGAGCCTGTTGGATTATCATTGCGAGGATTATCATTGCGAGGATACATTCAAGAGCGGATGAGCAAGGCAAAGAAGCTGGCCGACGAAGCATTGAAGAAGGCTGACGAGGATTCCAGGAAATACTTTGAGTTTCGTCCTGAAGCATATCAGTTCCTTATCGCCTGTTGCATGCGCTTAGGAAAGGTGCCAAAGCCTTTCATTCCATTCCTGAAAGAGCTCCTTAAAACATCATATCTCGACCACTTAGTAAACCATGGCGTGATAGGAGAAATGCTGAAAGATCCGTTTACCCACAAACACCACGTCCTCACTCTGGTCAAAGTTAGCTGGCTGCCAAATGCAAAAGATGCATTGGACGAATTTACGATTCTCCTAAAAAAAAGAGAGAATATGACTCCAGAATCTTTCAATGCGTTTCTGATTGCAGTCGACAATCTGGTTGATGGGGGGAGGTTTGCGGCGGAGGCGCTCGCTGAGCTGAACAAATTCGAAAAGCTGGATG
>JAWCPB010000012.1:0-28433 GCA_038870455.1 Candidatus Micrarchaeia archaeon | reverse complement strand
GACGAGGAAAACGACTATGGCGCTGAGGGCCGCCGAGAAGAGAACAACGCCGACGGCCTTCTGGAGAAAGAACTCGCTGAGCGTGGGCGAGACGTCCTTGAAGCTCAGCGAGGAATAGGAAATGGTTGAGCTGACGGCGGCCAGCAGGCGGTTCCTGTAGGCCTCCTTCGCCTTAGAGAAAGAGGAGTCGACGAGTTCCCTATAGTCTTTCGAAGAAAGGACTGCTGGCCTCGGAATGGGGCCGAGGAGGGCCTCGCTCGCCGAGAGGATGCGGTCGCCTGCTGCAAAGAGTTCTGTCCTGGCGGCCTCGAGCTTGGCTCTCACGGCCTCAAGCGAAGCCTGAGCGTTCGGAGGTGGGTTCGGCTGCCTCAGCGCGTTCTCCCAGCTCGTGACCTCGTACTCCTCGCGGGTGACCTCATCGTACTTCTTGTAAAACTCCCTCACGGCGCGCTCGGCCTCGGCGAGCGCGGGCTCCTGCGGCACGCTCACCTCGACAACCGTGCCCAGCGGGTTCTGGAAAGTCGCCACGCTCACCTCGCGCACGCCCGCTTGGGAAAGCGCGCTCTCGAGCGCGGCGGCATCCACCGAGCCGTTCGCCTGAAGGGTGATGAGCACGCCTCCCTTTAGCTCGATGCCTTGGGGAATGCGGGGAATGAAGAAAGCGGCTATGAGAAGAAGAAAGACTGGGGCGAGGAGGAGGCGCCTGTAATCGCCCGCGTAAATGTCCGGCAGCTGCATGTGGAAGATAGGAAAAGAAAAATATTTAGTAATAGGCAACGGTGCCGTCGCCCACTATCTTGTGGAACAGGTGCTCTCTGAACAGCCTGACCTCGTTGGAGAGAGGCTCGATGCCCCTCCTATCCACTTCCCTGCCGAGAGCGCTGAGCTCGACCTCGATTTGCTCGAGCTCCATCCTCCTGTTCGTCTTCGAGGCCCTCGCCCTCAGCAGAAGAAGCTTGGAATGCAGCTGCTTGAGCAAAGCGCCTGCGCCGGCCGGGGCGGGGACACGCCGCGCGGCACGCCTGAGCGCGCGCCTGACGGGATGCCTGGTGTAACGAATATAGGCTCTGCTGGTACGCCTTTTCATACAACACCTCCAGAATAAGATAAGAGCTTATAGCGCAGGTTGTATAAAAGGCTTGCGGTCGGTTTTTTGCAAAGGTATAAATATCGCTAACGGCATAAGAGGTAACTGCTTTTGGCTTGTGTGATTAACTTGAGGGACGAGATTCCAAAGCCTTCCGCAATTCTCTCGACAAAAGCGGGTTATGAGCCCCTGAGGAGGTTTTACTCCAGCAGGGTTGTGCGCAGGCTCCTTAATACGAGAATTGGGCGCAGGGTGCTCGGCTGGGGAGACGAGACGGCGGAGTTTTACGGACTCGTTCGGCAGCTGAAGCACGGGGAGGAGTGGACTGCGAGGGGAGCGGCGCACGCCCTCAGCATTAACCACAGGAAATTCAGGTCTTTCCATCCTCTTGTCGAAACGCTGAGGGACGCCAACATGCTTCCGTCAGTAAGGGGAGACGCCGCCCTGGCGCTTGCCAAACTCTGCGAGAATGCGCCCGACAATGTGGCCAGGGCTGGCGAGGCCAACTTGGTCGAGACGGCCCTGCATGAGAGGGACAAGAGCGTTTCGATAAGCGCGTTGAAGGCCCTCGGGACATTCAAAAGCGAGGAGGCGGTGCGCGCGCTGGTCAAGGCAGTAGGGAGAGGAGGGCTGGAAGGTGCTTACGCTGCCGAGTCGCTGGGAAATATGGCACTGGCTCTCCGAGAAAAGCCCGGCGGAGAAAGCGCGGAAAAAACGCTCAAGCTCTTGGAGAACGAAGCCCATCCCGCACTCCTGAGGGTTCTAAGCGGCGATGGGGAAGTTTATGCGAGGGTGTATGCCGCGAATGCGCTCATAACTATCAGAAAAAGACTCGGAGAAAACGAAGAGAGGTGCCTGATCACACTGTTTGAAAAGGAAGGCGACGCGCGCGTGAGGGATGCCGTGGTGGACGTGCTAGCTGTGCTCGGCGGGCGCGCCTCACTTGAGGTTTTGGAGAAATTTGCGGCCGAGGACAAGCGCGTGGAATGGGCAGTGCAGGAAATCAAAGCAAGGCTGGAAGGGTAAGCAATGCCTTTTTATTTAAGAAAAGCGTAATATAGTAGTTAATGGAAAAGCCCATTCAACTTCTCGAGCAGGAGGCAAGAAAGAACGCCGCCATCGAGCAGGCCAACAGGCTCACTGCGGTTAGGGCCATAGCCCGCGGACTGCACGCCGGATGGTTTGCCAAAGAAGCCAGCGTGTCATGGAAAATCGAGTTCACCCCGAGAGAATTGAAGAAGGTGTTTTCCCCGCTCGTTGATGACCTGGCGAGGCTCAGGCGCGACAAGGGCGTGGTGATGTACGGCGTGAAGGACACCGCTTCAATCGCAGAAAAGAAAAGGAGGCTGGTGGACGGCGCGCTGAACGCAAGAAAGCCGGCCGGAGCCGCTGCAGGGGAGGCGCTGAAGCAGATAAGGAAGGCCGCGGAAGAGCTTGGGTCAGAGGTTATCGTGGAGCTGGTTGATGTGCTCGGCGAAAAAGACGAGACCGCCAGCGAGCTGTTCAAGTTCGCGGCCGGCCTCAGGAAAGCTCCTGACGAGGAGGTCGCGAGGCTGCTCAGGGAGGTGGGGTACTGGGTGAAGAACGCGGCGCCGGAGGACAGGCGGATAGACCACGCCAAGTTCGTTGATAGGGTTCTGCTGTTCGCCGAGCGCAAGTGGCCGGTGACGAAGGACGAGGCGGATGCCCTGACGAAGAGGCTCGATGGAGAAAAGCGGGCGAAGCTCAGCCGGTTCGTGGAAGGATACCTGGAAGTTGAGAAGAAAAACCTTCTCAGGGGGAGCCTCGAGTACAGCCTGTACGAGAGGTTTCTGGAGCTCATCAACGCGTTCATGCTCAGGGAAGAAACCGGGGGAAACGAGGAGGACGTCCGCGAGCTTCACGGAAGGCTGTCCGTACTGGGAGAAATCATCGACAGCATAGAAAAGAAAAGCAGGATGCTCAAGACAATCCTCAACAAAGACTGCCCGGAAATAAAGTTCGTTCTCCTGTGCGAGCTCGCGCGCCTGAGATCCGACCTCCTGGAGTTCATCAAAAACTTCAGCAGCCTGTGCTGCAAGAAAAAACCGGAGGGATACGAGTGCGTGTTATACTCACTTAGTGGCCTGTTCTTCGACTTCACGGCCACCTCGCCGAAAGAGGCGGAGCTGTGGGAGAGCTTTCTCGGCGCGTTCAAGAGGGAGCTGGACCGGAGCCAGCGCAGAAATATCAGGAAGTACATTGGGCACCTCAAGAGCATACAGGCGCTGCCCGAGGCGGCGGTTATAGAGAGCGAGCAGAAGAAGATTCTCGACGCCAAAAAAACCGAGAGAGTGGAAAATGAGAAAAGGCTGCTCGAGAGCATCAGGGACCTCGCGCTCGCAGCGCCCGTCGAGGGGGAGATTATCCTGAGGGCGTACCTGGAGATAAAGTCGCACGTGAGGTACAAGCTCGGCGATTGGCTCTATCCACCCGAGGCATACCTCACGCCTGAGAAGACGGCCGAGGTCATACTGAGGATGATACACGCGATGAAAAAAAGAGGCGCGAACTACAGCGTGTTCGGCAAGCCGCTCACGGAATACGAGGAGTATGTGAGGAAGCTGCACGGCCGGCTGCTCGAGCACAACAAGAGGATATACGCGCTGTGCGAGGAGATACCCGCCAACGCGGGCGACAGCGTCGCCCATGCGCTCAACGAGGCCGCGGACAGCATAGGGTATGTGCCAGAAAACATTTTCGACGCGGTGTACGACATCAGAAACGCGGATGGCCTCCTCAGGAAGGGAGCGCGCGACTCCAGGGTCGTATTCGAGTACTCGGAGAGGCTGAGCGTAGGAGGCAGGCGCATCGTCTCGCTGTGGATGAACGGCGCAGGGGAGCCGATTGAAGTGGAGCTCGCCCCCGTAGAGTTCGCGCACGAGTTCAAAAAAAGCGGGGGAATCAAGGAGGCGACGGTCGGCAAGAAGTTCGACGTTGTTATCGCGGCGCTGAAAGTCGAGGAGAACAGCAGGCACCGGCCGGAGGCCGAAGAAAAGAGCGCGTACGCGCTGCTGGCAGACTACGTGTCCGAGCACGCTGACGAGATTTTCGATTCTGAGAGGGAAGTGAGGAACCCCGCCAGCGACCTGTTCCTCGTCGCATGCTCGGCACAGAGGGAACTCAACGGCATAACCACGCGCTTCGGCGAAAACCCGCCAAAATTCATGGGGGAAAACGAGCTCGAGAAAAACCTCAGGCAGAGGCTGGGGGAAGGCTTTGAGAAACAAAAGGAGAGGGTGAAGGCGTACCTCGAAGCCGAGCGCATCACCGCGATGCTCGACGAGATTCACATCAGGCAGAGGGAGATAATAATCAGGGAGCTGGCATGGCTCAGGGAATAAGCGCGCGACACGGAGGTGATATCAATGAGATTGGCGTTTAAGCGGGCGTGCGAACAGGCCGACGTAAAAATGAGACCACCGGTCCCGCTAGTCGAGGGCATCGTGAAAACTGAAGCGGTCGACAAAATCGTGCAAGAGACCTATCGGTCTCTAGAGGGAGTGAAGGGGGAGGAAAGGGAGAAATTGACACGGATGTTTGAGGAGGCATTCCAGAAGAAGGTGAAGGACAATCCTTTTTTGGATGTTTGCGGCCGGGAGGTTGTGGAGTATAATGCGAAAATACTGAAGCTGCTCGTTGAAGTGAGCATCAGGGCGGATGAGCCATCAGCATACTTCGAGTTCCTCCTCTCACGCAAAATGCCGCACGCGGCTTACCTGGCGCTGTCGCTTGCCGCGAAAAGAGAAAAGCCGTTGGAGATGGAGGTCTTGAAAAAACCAGATAAAGAGCTGCTGAAAGCCTGCAGCAAGCTCTGCGCATCTTTTGAAGAAAAAGTTTTCCAAGAGGTGGCGGAGAAGGCAATTGAAATGGTGGATTGGCCTGACCTTGTGAAAGAAAGCGCCCTCAAAGCCGTGAAATCGCGCAAGCCGCAGGATGCGCTGGACACGTTGAATCGAGCTCTGGAGAAGCAAGGCCTTTACATCTACAACTATAAGGGATACAGGACATTGCTGAGGCTGAAGAAAAAAGCGTGCATAGACATTCAGGATATTCCTGGCTTTGACCTGCATCTCTATGAATTCAAGCATGTAGGCGCTGAGTCTCCTCTCAAAGGTTTTTATGTGCAAGGGGAATCCAAGTTATTCTTTTCTTCGCGAGCTGCGTTTCAGCATGAGCTGCAGCACCTCCTCGAAGACTACCTCAATGCAGAGTCAGAAGCCAAAAAGAGGGGACTAAAATACGATGAAGAATACGGGCCGACGCTGGCCAGCTATGCGTTTGCCACCGAAAATCTCCGCCATTGTCTGATAAGCATAGCGCGTCTTGAGCGATACTTTATGGATCTGTTTGGGCGGCCCTACTCGTCTTTGGCGGATCCTTTCGAGACCAGTGCGGGGGAAGGGATTTGAACCCTCGCAGCCACTAAAGGCATAGGCTCCTGAGGCCTACTCATTTGACCAGGCTCTGACACCCCCGCCTGCTGAATATTTTTCGAGAACAGATTAAAAATGTGCTTGTGGATCTGTGTGCGGGCGCACGTGCTCGTCGAAGAAAACCATCAGCCTGCGGACAAAATCCTTATAAGACTCAAGCGTCTTCTGGCGGTATTCGCTGAGCGGCTCAACAAGAATGTAGCGGTGAATGCGGTTAATGGGAATGCAAGCGGGCTCATCGCCCGAGCTATCGCGAATTTCCGCAATCGCCTCACGGAGCGATATGAGGGCGCCTGCCTCCGGAGGGCGGAAGCCCTTGACCACATAAATCTGTTCCGAGGCAGCCATGCCGGGGGGCAGCAGGCTCTTTCCCTCCGTTATCTCCTTATCGGGAAAAAAAGCGCGCAGCTCCTCCAGGAAAGTTTTGCCGGCCAGCAGCCTCGGGTTGGGCAACCCGATTTCCAGCCGGTCGGTGACCAGCAGGTGGTTGAGCTCGGCGTACACGCTTATGCCGATAGATGGGAGGGGAAGCTTTGCGAGATCCTGCTCAGTCAGCCACGCCCTCGGCGGCAGCTCTGTGATGGGATTTCCCTTTACCTCAGGAACGGTGCTCACCGAAGGCACGTCACGGCCGAGAGCCCTGAACTGTTCAGCAATGAGATTATAGGTGCTGGGGTCGAGCCTCTGCGTCAGCCAGGCTATGTGCTCCTCGAACACGTCGAGCCTTCTCTTCCTCTCCCTCTGGGGCACGCTCTGCATGGTGAGCAGGTTGTGCAGGCTGTCAAATATCTTAACCGGGATGGCCTCGAATGCATCGGATTTGAGCAGCGAGGCGTAATACACATCGCTTCTTTCCTTGTAGGCGGCTTTGTTCTCCACGCGGGAATAGCGGGGGTGGCTTGCAAAAATCCACCCTTGGCCGGTGTACTTTGGCTTGCTGAGCTGCACCACGATGCGGGCTACTTTTTCTCCGAACTTCCTTCTCAGCTCGCCGAACCCCACACCCTGATTTTCCATGATGTCGTGCAGCAGGGCCGCGCTCACCTGCTCAGCAGAGCCGCCGATTTCGGCCACGCGCAAAGCCACGAACTCCGGATGGGAAATGAAGGGTGAGCCGTCCTCGCGCCATTCGTCTCGATGTTTCTCTTTGGCAAAGGCATAGGCTTTTCGAATAAGCTTGATGCCGCGCTTTCCGCCGTGAGCCCGGAAAGCCTCTATGATTTTCTCAAGGGGAAGCTTGTCCACGAGGGGCCGAGCCCCGTGCGTCGGAAGCTCCGGCCGCACCCCCTCTCGCCTGATGGTTTTGTTTACTCCCACACCATTGCATACGCTTTTCTGGTATAAAAAACGTGGGGCTGCCGAGATTTGAAGTTCCGGACCATGTCAACGTTTTTTCCGTTGACGCTTTTGCCGGAGCGCCGGCAAAAGGGTCGCTCGGATCGCCGGGTTTTTCCAAACGCCCTTTCTTTTCCGTTACGCTTTTCTTTCGGGAAAGAAAAGGGTTACCCGAACCCGGAAGCACTCTGGCCCTTTTCCGTTAACGCTTTTGCCGAAGGCAAAAGGGTTACCAGGTTAGCACACAGCCCCGTACGCAGTAATTTAAGATGATAATAGTTAATAGCATTTCATGTGGGCTCTGGAGGCTGCGCAGCAGGCTGTCGGCAGGCTGGTGGCCGAGGGGTGCGCGAGCGCGGGCTGGGAGGGCTACGAGAGGGAAGCGCTGGCAAGCGTTCAGGAAGCGAAGGAGCCTTTCGGCGACCTGGCGAGCACGATTGCGTTCGACATAGCCGAGAGAGAAGGAAAGAACCCCGTTGAGGTTGCGAAGGCCGTTCTCGCAAAGATTCCACCCAACGAGTTCGTAGAAAGGGCAGAGTGCAAGGGGCCTTACATCAACTTCTTCCTGTCCGCAAAAGTCTGGGAGGCCGTGCTGCACGAGGCGGGCGAGAAAGATTACGGGAAGGGAAAGCCGACAGGCAAGAAGGTGCTGGTGGAGTGGCCGAGCGTGAATCCCAACAAGCCCTGGCACGCTGGGCACCTTCGGAACGCGCTGCTCGGTGACTGCGTGGCCCGGCTGCTCGCATTCGCCGGCCATGCCGTGGAGAGACAGGATTACATCGACGACCTGGGGTTGCAGGTGGCCCAGAGCGTGTGGGGCTACCTCAAGATAAACCGCAACATCGTGGGAAAGGCTGACCACTGGCTCGGCGCCGAGTACGTCGAGGCGGCCAAGAGGTTCGGCGAGGAGCCGAGAGTGGAAAAAGCTGTCCGCGAGATAGTCAAGAGCATGGAGGAGGGGGGGAATGAGATTGCGCGCGAGGCCCGGAGCCTGTGCGAGAAGTGCGTTGCCGCACAGCGCCAGACGGCATTCAACCTCGGGATATACCACGATGTGCTCGTGTGGGAGAGCGACATACTCCGGAGCGGGCTGTTCGAGAGGGGGCTGGAGAAGATGCTCGAGAGCGGGGCGGCTGTGAAGGAAGAGGGAGGAAAAAACGCGGGCTGCATTGTTGCAAAGCTGGAGAGGCTGCCCGAGTTCGCGGGCATGGAGTCGCCTGACAAGGTGCTTGTGAGGGCGGACGGCACGGCGACCTATACGGGAAAGGACGCGGCCTTCCAAATGTGGAAGTTCGGCCTGCTCGAGGCCGACTTCAAGTTCAAAAAATTCATGGAGCAGCCCAATGGCAAGGTCCTCTATACCACCGCGGGCGAGGGGGAGAGAAAAGAGTTCGGAAAGGCGGATGTTGTTGTGAATGTTATCGGAGCGGAGCAGATTTACCCCCAGAAAGTCATCGCCGCGGTGCTGCGGCTTGCAGGCTTCGCCGAACAGGCAGGGAACTCGGTGCATCTGGCTTACGAGCACGCGACCCTGCCCGAAGAAAGGTTTTCCGGGAGGGCCGGCACATGGGTCGGTTACACCGCGGACGAGATTATAGAGGAGGCTGTGAAGAGGGCGAGGAAGGAAGTGAGGGAGAAGTTCAAGGACATGGGCGAGCAGGAAAAAGAGGAGATTGCGAGGGCGGTGGGGATAGGCGCGGTGAAGTTCGGGTTCGTCCGCCTCTCGCCAGAGAAAAAGCTTGTCTTCTCATGGGAAGAGGCGCTGAGCTTCGAGGGAGACGCCGCGCCGTACATCCAGTACATGCACGCGCGGGCGGCCAGGATACTCGAGAAGGCGGGTGGGGAAGCAGGGGAGCCCGATGCCAAGACGCTGAAGCTTTCCGAGGAAAAGCGCGTGCTGCGGCTGCTGGCAAAGTTCCCGCTCGAGGCGGCGAGGGCAGCGGGCGATTACAGGCCGCATTATATCTGCGATTACCTGCTTGAGCTGGCGGATGCTTTCAGCAAGTTCTACAACGCCGCTCCTGTGCTCAAGGCGGAGGCGGGCGAGAGGGCGGCGAGGCTGGCGCTCGTCAAGGCGGCCAAGAATGTCCTCGCGATCGGGCTGGGGCTGCTGGGAATAGAGGCACCTGAGAGAATGTAGCTCAGGGCGGAAGCCCGAAAACAAGGAAAGCGAGAGTGGTGTGCAGCAGCACGGAGAGGAGGAACAACCACCACCAATAGCAGTGCAGGCGGTAGAACCTCTGGTACCAGCTGTGCCGCCACAGCCGCTCGACGACCTTCGCCCCGCCCAGGCACCTGCAGGAAAGCAGGACGAGCAGGAGAGTGATGATGTTCGTTATGCCGAGAAGCCACACGAGCCTGATGCCCAACACAGTGTCGATGACAGGCATGCGCTCTCCTCACTGCACGACAACAGTTCCGGTGGCGCCGAGGTTCAAGTGGTCATGATAGGCCCACGAGCCCTTTCGGTTGAAAGTGAAGGAAAACGACTCGCCCTGCCCCAAGGGCTTGCAGGCGTCGAACCTGCTGCCGATGCAGCCGCCCGGCTCGGGGTAGGCCGCATGCGTGGGATGAACGGCGGACGCAGGCCAGTGAGGCGCGGAGTCCCTGTTGATGAAAACAACGGTATCGCCGGCGTTGATTGTCAAGAGGCTGGGCGAGAAGCCTGAGGAAGTGATTTCAACAGTGTGCGTGATTGCGGTCGCTGGCTGCTGGGGGGTTGATGGGGTCGCATTCGGCGCTGGCGCGGCGGGCTGCGCCGGCTGCGCGTACTGCGGGCAGCCGCTCAAGAAAAGCGCGAGCAAAACTGCTGGATGCCCTCCCACGCGGGCATTACCTCCCAGTGGTTTAAAAAACTTTCCGCAACTATTTCTGGGAGAAAATGGCGAAAGTCGAAGATTTCGATGCGAAACTGCTCCGAATACTGCGCGAAAACGCGCGGACTTCGAACTCGGCCATAGCAAGAAGGCTCGGGGTCAGCGAGGGCGCGGTCAGGAAAAGAATTGCGAACCTCGTGAGCGCGGGCGTGATAAAGAGATTTACCGTGGAGACTGCGGAAGAAGGGATGGTAAACGCCCTTTGCTTTGTCTCTGTGGCGGCAGGAGCCCAGACCGGCAGCGTGGCCAAGCGCATCGCCTCGCTGCCGGGGGTGAGGCGCGTGCTCGAGATTACTGGAGAGTTCGACCTGGTCGCGGTGGTGGGAGGCGAGAGCGTGGAGGAAGTGAATGCGACCGTGGATGAAATAAGGAGGATTCCGCGGGTGAAGGCCACGGACACCAAGATAGTTTTAAAGGCGTGGGAGAAAAAGTAGCTCCGGTGAAAGCATGCTCAGAATATGCGTTTTCGGCGCGGGAGGCCACATGGGCAGGGCGGTGGCAGCCGAGGCGCTGGCGAGCTACAGCGACAGAATCAAAATCGTCAGCGCGCTCGAGAGGCCCAACGCGCCCGAGCTGGGAAAAAGCGTACCGGGAACCGACGTTATCATACTGAGCAGCGAGGGGCTGGAGGAAGCGCTGAAGGTGGGGGTGGATTGCGTTGTGTCATTCAGCGCGCCGAATGCAGATGCCGCCTATGCACCACGCATCGCGGCAAAAGGCATCGACCTCGTCATCGGCACGACGGGATTTGCTGAAGAGCAGCTGCGCGCAATCGAGGAGGGGGTGAGGCGGAGCCGGGCCAGCGCGGTGATCGCGCCCAATTTTTCCCCGCTGGTGAATGCCCAATTCTACTTGACCAGAGAGGCTGCGAAAATACTCGCGCCCTACGGCTATGACTATGGCATCATCGAAGAGCATCACGTCATGAAGAAAGATGCGCCCAGCGGGACTGCGAAGAAACTCGCGAGGGAAATCGTTGGGGTGGGGGCCGCGAGAGAGATCGTCTACAGAGGGGAGGGCCTCCGCGAGAGGGTGAAGGGCGAGCTTGACATGGCCGTGCTGAGGCTGGGCGGCACTGCCGGCGAGCACGAGGTGAGGGTGGTCGGGCAGCACGGCAGGCTCACTATAGGCACGCTGATGTACAACCGCAGCGACTTCGCCCGGGGGGCGCTCGAGGCCGCGCTGTGGCTCCAGAAAAACAGGAAACCTGGAAAGATATTCAGCATGGAAGACGTGATGGGGCTTAAATAATTACGAATTCCGTATTTTTTATACGAAAAGTATTTAAATTAGCTTGTTAATATACTAACTGCGTGCTTTTTTGCACGAGGTGAGAGTATGGCTGGAGGGTTTGAGGGGTGCTTTACCGCGATAGTCACCCCGTACAAGGGCACTGGTGCCAGGACCAGGGTGGATTGGCAGGGCTTCCGCAGGCTCGTCGAGTTCCAGAACGAGGGCGGGGTTGACGGCATCGTGCCGTGCGGCACGACCGGCGAGTCGCCCACCACGAGCCACGCCGAGCACAACAGGCTCATCGACCTGACCATCGAAGGCTGCAAGGGGAAGGTCATTGCAGGAACGGGCAGCAACTGCACTTGGGAAGCCATCGCCATGAGCAAGCACGCAAAAGACGCTGGCGCGCACGCCACGCTCCAAGTTTGCCCGTATTACAACAGGCCCAGCCAAGAGGGGCTTTACAGGCACTTCGCGGCGGTCGCAGAGGCCGTGGACATACCGCACATCCTGTATAACATACCATCGAGGTCAGGCAGGGAGATCGCCCCGCAGACCATGGCCAGGCTGGCCAAGGAATACAGCAACATCATTGGCGTCAAGGAAGCGAGCGGAAAGCCAGAAGTGTGGAAGGCCATCCGCGAAGCCTGCGGGCCAAACTTCCTCATCCTTTCGGGCAACGATGGCGACACTTACACTCTCATGCATGAGTACGGCGGTCGCGGGGTCATCAGCGTGGCCAGCAACATCGCGCCCAAGCGAATGAAGGCGTTCGTGCGGTACGGGCTGGAAGGAAAGTTTGAGGACATGGCGCAGGAGCACGGCGCGCTCAAGGAGCTGTTCGAAGTGCTGTTCATCGACACCAACCCCGTGCCCGTCAAGGAGGCGCTGAACATCATGGGCCTGCCTGGCGGGGGGTTCAGGCTGCCGCTGTGCGAGACGACAAACGACAACAGGATAAGGATTCGCGAGACGCTCAAGAAGTACGGGCTGGTTTCCTAAGGCGCGCCCGGCCTCAGCTGCTTCCAGAGCAGAATGCTTGAGAGCGTATAGACGGGGGCGAGGACAAAGGACTGAATGAGAAAGATAACCGGAATGAGGACAATCGTGGCGCAGAGGAAAAGCGAGAGCACGCCAACGCCAAATCCAACGCCTGCCCAGACCAAGCCGAAGATGAACACATCGAGAAGATTTTGCTTTACGAGCGCGAGGCTTGCCCCAGCGGCCCGTATGACGTCCGGCCTCGAGAGGACGACCTCGATTTCCAGGAAAGTCAGCAGGAAATTGGCAATGAAAAGGAAGACAATGCCAAAGAGCGCAGATGCGATGAAGGAGACGAGGGCAACAGTTGGAAGAACAGAGAGAAATGCGGGGCCTTTGGCCCCGCTTGCGGCCAGCGCGAGGAGCGCCGAGAGGTTGAGGGCCAGCACGACGCCGATCGGGGTGAAGGCCGCGAGGGAGACGGCGAAACGCAGTATGAGTATCTTAATGGCGTTGGAAAGCTGCGGGAGAAAGTGGCCCGCCCAGTCGCTCACCGGCTTTCTCTCGGAAAGCTCGTAGAAAGGCCTGATGACCGCGAGCGCGATGATGAGGCTCAGAAAGCCCTTGAGAGCGCCAAAGACGTAGGGAATAAGCTGGGGAAAAACGCACAAGGCGAGGAACGCGGCCGGGTCTTCCGAAGAGCACAACGCATTCTGAAAAAAGCCAATGAGGAAATCGATTACGCCGAAAACAAGGCCGATGACGAAGAGTATGATGTACGCAGTGATGAATTTCTGCCAATTATTTTTCCACAACTCAAAGGCATCGATGATGGCGCGCAGTACATCGGGCACGGCAACGGTTTAGGAAAAGTTGTTTAAAAAGCTTTGGAGGAAATGAGGGCATGGCGTTTGAGTACAGCGAGAGGGTGAGGCGGCTTCCGCCCTACCTGTTCGCGGAAATAGAGAAGGCGGTTGCGGAGAAGAAGGCTGCGGGAGCGGACATCATAAACCTTGGGATAGGCGATCCTGATCTGCCCCCGCCCAAGTTCATACTGCGCGCGCTCGCCCGCGAGGCAAAAAATCCAAAGAATCACAACTATTCGCTGTCGCAGGGGGAGCCGGTTTTCCGAGAAGCGTGCGCGCGGTGGATGAAAAAGAGGTTCGGGGTGGAAGTCGATCCGCAGAAGGAGGTCATCGCGCTCATCGGCAGCAAGGAGGGGCTGGCCAATCTCGCAAGGGCGTTCGTGAATTCTGGCGACGCCGTGCTCGTGCCCGAACCGGCCTATCCAGTGTATGGCCAGGGCGCGGCGCTGCTGAGCGACGGCAAGCCCGTGGCGTTCCCGCTACTAGAGGAAAACGATTTCCAGGCCAGGGTGGAGCACTTCACGCCCACGGGCGCGCGCCTGCTCTACCTCAACTACCCCAACAACCCCACGGGCGCGGTTGCAGCACGCGACACGCTCGAAGGAGTCGTCGACTACTGTGAAGAAACGAGAACGATACTCTGCTACGACAACGCGTACTGCGAGCTGACGTTTGATGACTACCGCGCGCCCAGCATGCTCGAATTCACGCGCAACGTCATCGAGTTCCACTCGCTGTCGAAAACGTTCTGCGTCACGGGCGACAGGATAGGGTTCGCGGTCGGAAACGCCGAGCTCATCGAAGGGCTGCGGAGAATAAAATCGCAGATAGACTCGGGCCCGCCCGTTTACGTGCAGAAAATGGCTGCCGAGGCGCTCGACAGCTATGCGGGAAGCCAGAGGCCAAAGGAAGTGGAGAAGAGGGTGAGGGAATTCGCGCGAAGGAGAAAAATTCTTGTGAGAGGACTCAACAAAATCGGGCTCAAGACAAGGCTTCCCCTCGCAACCTTCTACGTCTGGACGAGAGCGCCGGGCGGGAACAGCGTCGAGTTCGCCAAAAAAGCGCTTCAGGCGAACGTCGTGGTGACGCCAGGCGCCGGCTTCGGCGGAACGGGCGAGGGCTATGTGAGGTTTGCGCTCACGCAGCCGAGGGAGCGCATAAAGGAAGCCGTTGAGAGGCTCGCGGGAGTGATTTAGATGCCGCAATGGTGGGAGGAAAAGGGGCACCTCGAAGTGAAGGGCAACCGCCTGTTCATTAGGGAGGCGGACGCATGCAGGCTAGCGGACAGATTCGGAACGCCGCTGTATGTGATGAATGCGGACAAAGTGATTGAGAATTACAGGAGAATCAGCGATGCGTACAGGAAATTCTACCCAAACGTCACCGTGCACTACGCGGCGAAAGCCAATGCTAGCCTAGCCCTTCTCGAACTGCTGAGAAGGGAAGGGGCGGGCGTTGACTGTGTTTCTGGCGGGGAGATGCTTCTTGCACTGAGGGCTGGCTTCAAGGGCAGGAAGATGATTTTCACGATAAACACGAAATCAAGGGAGGAGATAAAATTCGCGATAGAGAATGGCGTCATCATCACGCTGGATGCCGAGAGCGAAGTGGAACAGGTTGAGGAGATTGCCGGCGAGGAGGGGAAGAAAGCGCTCGTGTGCTTCCGCGTGAATCCGGATGTTGTTGCCGCGACGCACGCGGGCTGGCAGACGGGCAGAAGAGAAAGCAAGTTCGGAATACCCATGGACAGGGTTGTGGAGGCTTACGAGAAAGCGCTTGCGGCGAACTTCGTAGAACCCATCGGAGTTCACACGCACATCGGCTCGCAGATTCTGGAGGCGCGGCCGTTCGCGCAGGCCGCGGCCAAGCTGATGCGGCTGTGCGGGGAGCTAAAGGATATCGGCGTGCGCCTGCGGTTTGTTGATCTGGGGGGAGGCATCGGCATTCGCTACAGGAGGGGAGAAAGGGTATTGGAGCCAAAAACGGTTGCGGGAGCGGTCATGCCGATGGTGAAAAAAGAAGCGAAAAGGCTTGGATTGGGAAACCTTGAGGTGAAAATAGAGCCCGGCAGGTACATCGTTGGGAACGCGGGCGTGCTGC
Source organism: Candidatus Micrarchaeia archaeon (assembly GCA_038870455.1). Taxonomy (GTDB): domain Archaea; phylum Micrarchaeota; class Micrarchaeia; order Burarchaeales; family JACRGF01; genus JAWAFC01. Next base: position 13,501 of record JAWCPB010000012.1, on the reverse strand, counting down.
TGGCGCGCGTGCAGACAGTAAAGGAGGGTGCGGCAAAAAAATTCGTCGCGGTGGATGCCGGCTTCAACGTGCTGGCCAGGCCGGCGATGTACGGCGCCTGGCACGAGGCTGTGGTTGCGAACAACGTGGCGGGCGGGCAGGCTGAGAAAGCCGATGTGGTTGGGAACATCTGTGAAAGCGGCGATGTGCTGGCGAGGGATCGGCACCTTCCGGTGGTTAAAGAAGGCGATGTCATAGCTTTCCTGTGCGCGGGCGCGTACGGGATGGCCATGGCCAGCAACTATAACATGAGGCCGCTGCCCGCGGAAGTGCTTGTGAGGAGGGGGAAGGCATTTCTTGTGAGAGAGCGGCAGGCGTTCGAGGAGCTCCTGCTAAACCAGAGAGTGCCCAAGGGTCTCTGATTCATATCTCTGCTTTTCCCTCAAAAACATTCTGCGCAGGGCCGGTCAGGAAGCAGGCCGTCGGCTTGCCGTTTTTCATCTCAAGCTCGACGTGCAGCGAGCCGCCGGGCACGAGCACCTCCACAGCGGAATCGGTTTTTCCTTTCAGGTGGGCGGCCGTGGCGACCGCGCACGCGCCTGTGCCGCACGCGAGCGTCGCGCCCGCTCCCCTCTCCCAATGAACGGCCTTAACCTGCGTGCGGGAAAGCACTTGAACGAAATGCACGTTGGTCTGGTTCGGAAAACGCGGATGGGATTCTATCTTTGGGCCGAGCGCCAGGAGCGGGGCGTTGGAGACGTCCTCAACGAAAACGACTGCGTGCGGGTTGCCCATGTTGACCGCAGCATAGCGTATGATCTGGTCTTCGATGAAAAGCATTTCATCCAAGCCCTCCACTCTCGGGGTGGCCATCCTGACGCGCACGAGGCCGTTTTTTATTTCGGGCTCCATGATGCCCGCGAGCGTCTCGATCGTGAATTTGCTTTTCTTCACATAGCGCTTCTGCTTCAGGAACAGGGCGACGCACCTGATCCCGTTGCCGCACATCTCCGCCTCGCTGCCATCGTTGTTTATGATGCGCATGCGCGCGCTCGCCTTCGTGCTTTTGGAGACGAACAGGATGCCGTCCGCGCCCACGCCGAAGTGCCGGTCGCACAGCCGCACGGCAAGCGGCTTCTTTTCCTTCTCCGGGACGAGCTCGCCCGCCCACTCGTCTATGATGATGAAGTCGTTGCCCGTGCCCTGCCACTTCGAGAATTTCAACCGCATGAGAAAATTATGCACGGAATTGTTTTAAAGCGAAGCGATGAAAGCATGGCGTGATAACGAGAGTCCGCGGTTTCGGCGCGGCCGGCGTGCACTGCGGCATAAAATACAGGAATAGGGACCTCGCGCTGATTTTCTCCGACTCGCCCGCGAGAGCCGCGGGCGTCTTCACGACGAACAAGGTGACGGGCGCGCACATAAAAGTGGATAAGGAAAAACTGCGGAAGGGGATGGCGCAGGCCATCCTCATAAACTCTGGGAACGCAAACGCGTGCAATGGAAAGCAGGGAATTGCTGACGCGAGAAAAATGTGTGCGCTGGTCGCGAGCGAGCTGGGGATAAGCGAGAGGCTCGTGCTGTGTGCGAGCACGGGCATCATCGGCAAGAGGCTGCCCATGGCGAAAATACGCGAGGGGATAAGGAGGCTTGTCAAAAGGCCGGCGAATCGGTGGGAGCACGCCGCGCGGGCCATCATGACGACCGACACGAGAATGAAGGCGGCCTACCGGGAGGTGGCGGTGGGCGGCCGGGCGGTCAGGATAGGCGCAATTTGCAAGGGAGCCGGCATGATATGCCCGAACATGGCGACGATGGTGTGCATCATAGCCACCGATGCGCTCATAAAGGGAAGCCTGCTGAGGAAGGCGCTCGCCGCTGCTGTGGGGCAGAGCTTCAACAGGATAAGCGTGGATGGAGACATGAGCACGAACGATACGGTCATCATCCTGGCGAACGGCCGGGCCGGAAACAGGGAAATAAGCAGCGTGGGCGGGGATTATAGGGAATTCGAGAAGACACTAACCTCCCTCTGCCAGGAGCTGGCGAGGATGATCGTGCATGACGGCGAGGGAGCGAGCAAGTTCATCGAGGTGAGGGTGAATGGCGCGGCGAACGAGGAGGAGGCGCAGCGCATTGCGAAAGCGATTGCCAATTCGAACCTCGTTAAGACGGCGGTTTTCGGGGAGGACGCGAACTGGGGCAGGATAGCCGCGGCAGCGGGCAGGAGCGGGGCGAGGGTGAGTGAGAGAATGGATATAACAATGAACGGGGTGAAGGTGGTGAGAAACGGCGTTTCCACAGGCAGGGAGGATGCTGCGAGGGAAAGGCTGGAGGAAGAGGGGGTTGTGATTGAGGTGGATGCCAAAGCTGGGAAGGCGAAGGGGTTCGTCTGGACGTGCGACCTCACTTACGATTACATCACTGAAAACGCGGCGTACGAGGGGCTGTGATGAAGATAGTTGTGAAGATCGGCGGAAGCCTGCTGGACAACGAGGAGACCGTGGCCGGTGTTGTGAGGGATGTCGTCAGGCTGGCGGAGAGGAACCGGCTCATCTTCGTGCATGGCGGGGGGAGGGAAGTCAACCGAGTTGCGGAGAGGCTCGGGATAAAGCAGCGGTGGGTGGGGAAGCCCAGGCCGTGGAGGGTGACCGATAAGGCTACAATGGAGCTCATGAGAAACGTCATCGCGGGCGGGGTGAATGCACACCTTTGCTACCTGGTGGGAAAGTTTGGCGGAAAAGCGATTGGGGTGAACGGAAACGAGAGCAGCGCGATTGTCGCGCGAAAGCAGGAGTACACGGAGTGGGAGGAGGGCGGCGAGACGAAAAAAGAGTGGATTGGCTTCACGGGCTTGACGAAAAAGGTGAATAAGGAGCTGTTCAATTTCCTGCTGAAAAACAAGTTCATCCCCGTGGTCGCGTGCATCGCGCAGGGGGAGGAGGACGAGTGCCTGAACGTAAATGGAGACGAGCTGGCCGGGGTGCTCGCGGCGCAGCTGCGGTGCGACTGGCTCGTGCTGCTCACCGACGTGCCTGGTTTTCTGGCGGACGAGGGGGATGAGAGAAGCGTCGTGAAAAAAATGAGCGTGAGGGAAATACAGAGGCTGCTGGCTGAGAAAAAAGTGCACGGGGGCATGGTGGCCAAGCTGGAGGCATGCGTCGATGCCTGGAAGGCGGGCGCGAGGAGGATAGTGCTGGCGGACGGAAGGACGGCAAGGCCGGTTGAGAACGCGCTGAAGGGCGGGGGCACGATGGTGGTTGCGTGAACGCGATAGAACTGGATGCAAAATATTCCATGCAGGTTTACAACAGGTTCAAAATCGTCCTTGCGAGGGGCGAGGGCGCGCGGGTGTGGGACGACCGCGGAAGAGAATACATCGACTGCACTGGGGGGGTTGCTGTGCTGAATATCGGGCACTGCCATCCCGCAGTCGTCCGGGCGCTCAGGGAGCAGGCGGGCAGGCTGTGGCAGGCCAGCAACTGGTACTACACGAGCGAGCAGGCAGGGCTGTGCGCCGAGCTGGCAAAGATTGCGCCCATGAAGAGGGCGCGCGCCTTCCTGTGTAACTCCGGAGCAGAGGCCGTGGAGGCGGCTTTCAAGCTTGCCCGAAAGGCGACGAAAAAGAAGGAGATTATTACGATGGAGGACGGCTTTCACGGCAGGACGATGGGCGCGCTTTCGCTCACCTGGAAGCCCAAGTACAGGCAGCCGTTCGAGCCCCTCGTGCCCGGCGTGCGGAGGGTGCCGTTCAACAACGCGGGCGCGGTGAGGAAAGCGATAAACGAGGAAACGGCTGCGGTGATTGTCGAGCCGATTCAAGGGGAAGGCGGGGTGAATGTGCCGAGCGAGGGGTACCTGCGCGAGCTGCGCGAGCTCTGCAGCGAGCGGGATGTGCTGCTTATCGCCGACGAAGTGCAGACGGGCTTCGGAAGATGCGGGCGGATGTTCGCCAGCCAGCTCTATGGGGTGGAGCCGGACATCGTATGCGTGGCGAAAGGCATCGCCGGCGGGTTCCCCATGGGGGGAATGCTCGCACGAGGGGATGTGGCGGAAAAGTTCGAGAAGGGAGACCACGGCAGCACTTTCGGGGGAAACTCGCTCGCATGCGCGGCCGCGCTCGCCAGCATCAGGGTGATAAGGAGGGAGAGGCTCGCGGAAAAAGCGGCGAAAAATGGGGCGAGGTTCCTGCGCAGGCTCGGGGAGATAAAGAGCGGGCTGATAAAAGAGGTGCGGGGAAAAGGCCTGCTTGTCGGCGTGGAGCTGCGCGAGCGGGCCAGGCCCTACTGCGAGAGGCTGGCCGCCGCGCGCGTGCTGTCATCCTGCCCGAGCGATTTCGTCGTCCGCTTCACTCCGCCGCTGGTGGCGAGCGAGAAGGAGCTGGAGACGGTCGCCGAAAAATTCGAGAGGGTAGTGAGGAAAGGAGGATGAGCGCGGCAAAGCACGCGGACACGGAAATAGGCCGCGCGCGTATTCACGACGCTGAGGAAATCTCGCGCCTCGTCGAGATGTACACGAAGAAGGCCAGGCTGCTCCCGCGCCCGCTCAGCGAAGTGTACGAGCACATAAGGGATTTTTATGTCGCGCGCGTGGGGGAAAAGCCTGTCGGATGCTGCGCGCTGCACATCTATTGGAAAGACTTGGGGGAGATTCGATCGCTCGCGGTCGCGCCGCGGTGGCAGAGGCGAGGGATAGGCAGCGCGCTCGTCAGGGCGTGCCTTCAAGAGGCCCGGAGGCTGAGGCTCAAGCGCGTGTTCGCGCTCACGCTCATCCCCGGCTTTTTCGAGAGGCTGGGCTTCCGCAGAGTCGAGAGGAACACGCTGCCCATGAAGATATGGAGCGACTGCATACGCTGCCCCAAGTTCGCCGAATGCGATGAGGTGGCGGTTGTTTATGAACTATAGACTGGCTGCGCTCGCGCTCCTGCTTTCGCTGCCTGCCACGGCACTGGCCGACGCCGTTGAGGTGTATTTCTTCTACGGCTCGGGCTGCCCGCACTGCGCGAGCGAAAGGATTTTCCTTGAGGAGCTTAGGGGGAGGTACCCGCTGGCCGTGCGCGAGTTTGAGGTGTGGTATGATGTGGGGAACGCAAGGACGCTTGAAAACTTTTCGAAAGCCTATGGCGTGCCGCTGGGCGGAGTGCCGGTCACCTTCATCGGAGAAAAATACTGGGTGGGATTCGATGAGGAAACAATCGGAAAGGACATTGAGGCGGCGGTTGCGGAGTGCGCGCGCAAAAGCTGTGTTAGTCCGGCTGAGGTTGTCGGGAGGGAGGCGAGTGTTTCGGCGGCCCGCGGGAGGTACGTCGCGAGAGTGCCGTTTTTCGGCGAAGTGGAGCTGACCAAGCTTTCGCTGCCCGCGCTCGCGCTCACGCTCGGGCTGTTGGACGGCTTTAATCCGTGCGCCATGTGGGTGCTCACCTACCTGATAGCCCTGCTGCTGGGGCAGCGCGACAGGCGGCGGATGTGGCTCGTTGTGGGGACTTTCGTGCTCGCCTCGGGCGTGTGGTACTACCTGTTCCTGTCAGCGTGGCTCAGCGTATTCCTGTTCCTCGGCTACCTGGCGATCGCCAGGCTGGCCGTGGGGGGCATTGCGCTCGTTGCAGGAGGATTTCAGTTAAGGGAGTTCATCACGCTGCCGGAGGCGGTGTGCAGGGTGACCGATCCGATTGGAAGAAGCAAGCTGGTGAAGAGAGCAAAAGAGCTCGCGGCGGGCGGGGCGACGCCGGCCACGCTGCTCGGAGTGATCGTGCTGGCCTTCACCGTCAACAGCGTTGAGCTGGTCTGCTCTGCCGGCTTTCCGGCGACTTACACGGGCATTCTGGCGCTGAGCAACCTTTCCCTGCTGGAGCACCAAGCGTACATTCTCCTTTATGACTTTTTCTACATGCTGGACGACATGATAATATTCTCGGTAGCAGTGGTGACGCTGAGCAGCGTGGAGCTTTCGAAAAAATACGCGAGGGCGAGCCAGCTGGTTGGAGGGCTGCTCATGCTGCTGCTCGGGGTGCTGCTCATCTTCAAGCCAGAGGCATTGATGTTCGGATAAGAAGGGGGTTGCGGAGGAATCTCAAACCTAGGGGGAGGAACCCCTTCCCTGGGTTCGGCGCGTTGATGTTTTTTAATGAATGACGCGCTGATGGCGTGCCGTCGCTTAAGGCTGCGCGGGCTGGCCTTTTCCCTGGCTGTGGATGAAGAAGACCACGAGAATGACAAGCAGCAGGGCGAAGCCCACGATGCCGCCGAGAACGAGCGGGCGCAGCAGGCTCATGTTGGCAGCCTCGCGCTCCGCGCTCTGCTTCGCCTGCACTGCGAGCGCGTAGGCCGCGTCGGGGTCGGAGTAGAGCAAGGATTTGGCTTGGGAGAGCAGCGAGCGGGCCTCCGAGAGGTTCGGATTCAAGAGTATGGCTGAGGTGGAGGCGACCGCATCGATCTCATCCTCGGCCTCGCCTATCCGCTCGCTCGCGTTGTCAATGCTCGCCACGCGCTCCAGCAGAACGGCCTTGAGCGCGTCGAGCTCTGCGCGCGCGAAGGATGCCCTCTCGCGTGCGGCGACAAAATCGAAGGAGGAGAGAGAGTCGTTGGCAGCACCGGCAAGCGCAAGAGCACGCGAGAAGTCGACCGGCTGCTTGTAAGCCGCAGCGAGCGAAGAGAGGTTTGCGCTGTTGAGCACGACATAAGCGATGTCCTGCTCGGCGCTCTCCCTCAGGGCGCGGGTGGCGCGCGTCTGGGCATCGAGGGAGATCTCGAGGTTGAGGAGCTCGATGCCCGCAATCTGAAGCTGCTGAATGGCCGCCTCGAAGTCGCCCGCCGAAGATAGGGCGCGGACGGACGCTATGGCCTGTTCCGCAGACGAGGTGTTCAAGGAAACATCGAAGGCGCGAAGGTCGGCCTTCACCCCCTCAAGGCGGGCCGAGAGGTTGCCGGCGCTCTGGGCGAGCCTCGCGCCGACCTCGGCCTCAAGAGCGGCGCGCGAGGAAGCGGCATAGGCGAGCGAGGCGTTGGCCTTCTGCAGCGCGCTGGCGAAGTCGTTTGCCGCGAAGCGCGTCTGCGCCTCGGCGAGCGACAGGCTCGCGAGCGTGTAGTCGTTGAGCGAGGCGCCGGCCAGCGTAGTGCCCAGCCGCGCCGCAGACGAGTTCAGGCGGGCCAGGTAGTCGAGCGTGGCGTTGGCGTAAAGCATCGAGTTCCTCGCCTCGTCCGGGGTGGCGGTAGAGATCTCGCTCATGTTGTAGATGAGCACGCGGCCGTGGCCCGCATCGACCACATAGAGCCTGCCGCGCGCCACGAACACATCGCGCGGGGAAGAGAAGTTGAACTCAGTCGAGTTGGCGTCGCCGAGAGACAGCATGGGCGAGAAGTCGGGCCAGAAAATCCTCACCTTGTTGCTGCCCGTGTCCGCCACGTAGACGCGGCCCAGGAAATCAACCGCCAGGCCCTCGGGAAAATTCAGGAAAACGCCGCCCGCGCCGCGGCCGGCCGCGCCGATGAAGGAAAGGTTGGCGAGCGAGAACACTGCGACCCTGCCGTAGTTGTCGCCTCCCGTCCGGCTGTGGTCGAGCACGTACAGGCGATTGGCATGCACGAAGACGGCGGCGGGGCGCGTGAGCTTGCCCTCCCCGAACTGCTCAAGGCCCAGCACGCTCTCGAGCCTGCGCGTGGAGCGGTTGAAAAGCAGCACGCGGTCGTTGAAAGAGTCCGCGACATAAATGCGCTCTGCATCAACGAAGACGTCGCGCGGGGCGTTCAGCGTGTAGGAGCCGCCCTCGCCGATGGTGTCGAGCCAGGAGCCGCCCGGGGAGTAGATGAGCACGCGGTTGTTGCCCGTGTCCACGACGTAGCGCTTGCCCTCCAAGTCGAAGAACACCGCGCTCGGCATGACGAACTGGTAGACGTCGCTTCCCCACGTGCCTGTCCTGCTGATGAAAGACAGGTTGGAGTCAAAGCTCCACAGCGTGGAGTTCCTCCTGCCCGCGCCCGCGTCAGTAATCCAGATGATGCCGTCGGCCGCCACGAAAACTCCGGATGGATCGGAGAGGCCCGTGATGCTGCCCACGAGAGTGAGGTTCAACAGCGCGTGCGCGAAAGAGGAAAACGCCAGCAGAGCGAGGAGGCTCGCCAGTAGGTTTTTCACGAAATCACGAAGCCGCATCGCTTTTGGGTGGGGAGAATATTTAAAGATAGCCCCGCCCCGAATAAGCCCATGCCGAGAGTGTTCGCATTACTCGCCCTGCTCGCGCTCGCATCAGCTGTTGCCGCATCCTGCCCGCACGCGCGCAATGCCATGTTCGTACCGGCAGTGACCGACGACGGCAGGGGGCTCGTGCTGCTCGTGGAGAGCGAGGTGAGGGAAGGGCGCGGGCTCGTCTATATGGCGACAACGCCGTTCGCCGGCCTGCTCACACAGCAGAGCGAAAACACCGCGGTCGAAGTCGCGTTCAAGGAGGCAGGCGTTGATGGCAGCGCTTGTGATGTATTGTTTAGAATCGAAGACACGGGAACAGCCAGGAGCGTGGATGGCCCGAGCGCCGGCGCGGCCATGAGCGTGCTCACGCTGGCCGGCCTGCTCAACAGGAGCGTGCGCGACGATGCCGCGATAACAGGCAGGATCATGGAAGACGGGAGAATCGCGAGCGTGGGAGGGCTGCTCGAGAAAGCCGAGGCGGCTGAAGCAAAGGGAGTCAGAGCGCTCGTTGTGCCCGAAGCCACGGGCGCGGAGGCGAAAGTCGAGCTCCTCGCCTTCTCCTTGAGAAAGGGGCTCGCGATAGTCGAGGCGGGCGATGTGAGGGAAGCTGCGGAAATCGCCTTCGCGCCCTGGAAAAAGATTGAGACAAGGCTTGAGCTCGGGGTGAGGCAAATCCCTGCACTCCAGCCGCTGCCCGAGCCGGCCGGCGGGGCGGAAAAATTTGCTGAAGTTGTGAGAGAAATGGTTGAGGAATTCGACAGGCAGGCTGAGCAGGCGCCGGTGGCGAGAAAGCATTTTGCCGGGGAAGCCGAGTTCGCCCGAAGAATGGCCGCCTCCAACTATCACTACACCGCCGGCAACGCCGCCTTCCTGGCAGGCATTGACCTCGCGCTGCTTGAACAGAGCGCGGGCGCGGAGCGCCAGAGCGTGGCCAAGAGGCTCGAGAAAACGCGCGACTGCTCCGGAAAAATCGCGTGGAAAAGGCTCACGACAGAAAATTTCGAGCTGCTTGCGGCCGCGCGGCTCAGGGCGGAATGGAGCGAGAAGAAGGCGGGCGAAGCCGCCGAGCTGCTGGAAGAGTCCGACAGCGAGAAGAGCCTGCTGCGCGCGCTCAAGAACGCGTTATACGCGGAGGGATGGTGCCGCACCGCAGAGAGGCTGAACCAAAGGGCCGAGGAAAGCGGCGGGGAGATAGACGAGGGGAGATGGAAGCAAATGGCTGAAAGCGCCATAGCAGAAGCAGAAGCCGCGCTCGGAGGAGGCGAGAATTTCGAGGAAGAAAAGTGGCATCTTGAAAGCGCGCGGGAGCTGCATGCGGAGAAAAAGTATGGCGCAGCAATTTTTGACGCGCTGTACGCGAAAGCCTCGGCGCTCGCGGCGAAAGAAGCCGCGCTAAACCCCGGGAGGGTGGAGGAAGCGGCTGGCCGGGCGCTCGCCTGGAACGCGAGCGGCCTGCTTGCGGGCATCTACAAGGCGCACGCGTACTATTATTATCAGTTGGGCGATGAACGCGGCGCGCTCAACGCGCTGTCGCTCGCGCGGTATGCGCAGGAACTCGAGCAAGCCACCGCGAGAATGAAGGGAGGGGAGGAGACGGTTGTCCTGCAGGAGGCGGGAAAAGAGGAGCTTGGAAAAGCGCTCGCGCTCGGGGCCGCGGTTTTCATACTCGCTTTCGCGCTGCTGGCCTGGCTGGCGGGAAGGCGAACGAGAAGGAAAAAGGGTTTAAAGAATGCATGAGAAGCACGCACGAGGTGCGGCATGGCCGGATTGCTTGAGAGGATAAAAGAAAACTTCGCCGGGGAATACGAGGGCATAGAGCGGTGCGTGCTCGCCTACTCGGGCGGGCTGGACACGACAGTCATCGCCAGCATTCTACAGGAGCTCGGCATTGAAGTCGTTGCGCTGACGCTCGAAATCGGCCAGAAGGAAGACATGCGGGAAATAGCGGCGAGAGCCAAGAGCGCGGGCGTGAAAAAAATTCATGCCGTGAATGCGCTCAAGGAATTCGTGGCGGACTACATCTTCCCCGCGGTGCAGGCCAACTGCCTTTACGAAGGTCTGTACCCTGAGGCGACCGCCCTCGGCAGGCCCCTCATAGTAAAGCACCTCGTTGAGGTTGCGAGGAAAGAAAAGTGCCAGGCGGTCGCGCACGGCTCAACGGGCAAGGGAAACGACCAGATTCGCTTCGAGAATGGCGTGAGCGCGCTCGCGCCCGAGCTCAAGGTCATCGCGCCCGTGCGCGACTGGGAGCTGTGGCGCGACGAGGAAGTGGAGTACGCGCGCGAGAGGGGCATTCCGGTCAGCACGGTCAGCAAAAAATATTCGGTGGATGAAAACATCTGGGGAAGAAGCATCGAGGCGGGGCCCGTGGAAAAGCCCGAGCTCGAGGTGCCCGAGGATGCTTTTGCCTGGAGCGTGGCGCCCGAGCGCGCGCCTGACAAGCCGACTTATGCAAAAACATTTTTCGAAAACGGCGTGCCGCAGAGCGTGGAGTTCAGCGGAGGCGAGAGCGGCAGGGTGAGCGGGCCCGTTGAAATTGTGGAAGCGCTGAACAGGGTTGCGGGCAAAAACGGCGTGGGAAGAATAGACCACATGGAAGACAGGGTCATTGGCTTCAAGAGCAGGGAGGCCTATGAGGCGCCCGCCGCGCTCGTGCTGCTGCCCGCGCACAGGGAGCTCGAGAAGACGGTGCTAACCAAGGACGAGCTCGAGTTCAAGGCGGGCGCGGACCATGCCTTCAGCGAGCTCGTTTACAGGGGCCAGTGGTGGACGCCCCTGAGGGAAACGCTACAGGAGCTGGAGGCGCGGCTCAACGAACCCGTGAGCGGCAGCGCCACTGTCAAGCTTTTCAAGGGAAGCGCGCGCGTTGTTGCGCGGGAAAGCCCCAACGCCCTGTATTCGCTCGCGCTGGCGAGCTACGACAAGAAAGCGACAACCTGGAGCCAGAGGGAGGGCGCGGCCTTCACCAAGCTGTTCGGCCTGCAGAACGCCATGGCATGGCGGTTGAGGAAGAAAGGCAAAAAGCGCTGAAGCGTGAGAAAATGGATGCGGAGAAGCTGGCCAGAATAAAAAGCGAGTTCAAGAGCGAGCACGCTGACGTGAAGAAGGCGGTGGTGGCCTTCACGGGCGGGCTGGACACGACCGTTGCAGTTGCGTTGCTTCAGGAAATGGGGGTCAAAGTCGTCACGGTCACGCTCGATGTCGGGCAGGCGCGCGACCTGCGCGATGTCGCAAGGAAAGCCGAGGCGATGGGCGTGGAGAGGCACTATACAATCTACGCGCGCGACGAGTTCATCAACGAGTACGTGGCGAAGGCGATAAAGGCGAATTGCCTCTGGGAAGGAGAGCTGAACAGCGAAGGCCTTTCAAGGCCCCTCCTCTGCAAGTACCTCGCCGAAGTCGCCGACAAAGAGGGCGCGCAGGCGGTCGTGCATGGAAGCACCGGCATAGGCAACGACCAGATTAGGTTTGATGCGAGCCTCCGAGCCATCGCGCCCAACCTCAAAGTCCTCGCTCCTGTCAGAGACTGGGACTTGAAGAGAGACGAGGAGCTCGCCTACGCTGAGGAAAAGAAGCTCGCCAAGCTCAAGGAAAAGCCAAAGCCGTACTCTACTGACGAAAACATCTGGGGCAGGAGCATAAAAAGCGGGCCGCTCGAGCACCCTGAGCTCGAAGTTCCTGAAGACGCTTTCGCCTGGACTGTTGCGCCGGAGAAAGCGCCGCCCAAGCCACAGTGGGTCGAGCTCTCTTTCGACATGGGCATTCCCCGCGTGCTGCGTGTGCTGGATGAGAAAAAGAAAGTGGTTGAAGAAACCGGCAGCGTCATCGAGAGGCTTAACAAGATCGCCGGCGCGCACGGCGTGGGCAGGATAGACCACATGGAGGACAAGGCCGCAGGCCTCAAGGTCAGGGAAGTGTACGAAGCGCCCGCCGCGTACTGCATCATCACCGCGCACAGGGAGCTCGAGAAGCTCGTGCTGACGAAGAGGGAGCTCGATGCAAAGGCGGGCGTTGACTATGCTTGGAACAGGCTCGTGGATGAAGGCGCGTGGTACACCCCCCTGAGGGAGGCGCTCGACGCGTTCATCGACAAGACGCAGGAAAAAGTGAACGGCAGCGTGGTGCTCAAGCTTTTCAAGGGAAGCGCGAGCGTCGCCTCGAGGAAAAGCAAGTACGCGCTGTACGACGCCTTCCTCGCGTCATCCACCACTGAAGGCATCTTCAGCAGGCGGGACGCGCGCGCGTTCGCCAAGCTGTACGGCCTGCAGGACGTCATCGCCTACTGGATCAGGAAGAGCGCGTGAGAGGCCTGCCATGCACCCCGCGAAAGAAATCGCCGGCTCGAGCGGCAGCGAACTCAAGGGCAGGAGAGTCTGCCTGTGCGTGTGCGGCAGCGTTGCGTGCTACCGGGCTGTTGATGCCGCTCGAGAGCTGATGCGGCGCGGCGCAGAAGTGTTTCCTGTCCTCAGCGAAAGCGCCGCGCAAATGGTTTCGCCCGAGTTGTTTCAGGCCGCGACAGGAAACGAGGCGATTACGAGGCTCAGCGGGGAGCTGGAGCACATCCAGCTTGTTGGAAGAAAAGGGATTTGTGATGCCGTGCTTGTCGCGCCCGCCACCGCGAACACCATAAGCAAGCTCGCGCACGGAATAAGCGACTCGGTTGTGAGCACGGTGCTCGCGACCGCCCTGGCGAGCAAGCCCATCGTGCTCGCGCCGGCCGCCCACGACGCGCTCATGGAAAACCCGGTTGTGAAAGAGAATGAAGAGAGGTTGCGGGCGCTCGGAGTCGTTTTCGTTCCTCCAATCGAAGAAGAAGGCAAAGCGAAAATCGCTGATGCAGAAGAAATCGCCGACCATGTTGCACGCGCACTCACCAAACAATCGCTGGCGGGCAGGCGCGTTGTTGTGACTGCGGGCGCGACAAGAGAGCATTTTGATGACGTGAGATTCATCAGCAATCCTTCAAGCGGGAGGATGGGCGTCGCGCTGGCGAGGGAAGCCTGGCTGAGGGGGGCGAGCGTGAGGCTGGTTGCGGGCCACGTGGATGTGGGCGTGCCGAGGTATGTGGAGAGAGTGAATGTGACGAGCGTGGAGGAGATGCGCGCCGCCGTGCTCGCCGAAGCAGCCGATTATTTTCTCATTCCGGGCGCGCCAGGCGACTTTGTTCCGAGGAAGAAGGAAAAGGGAAAGATAAGCTCTGCGGGCGGCCTGACGCTCGAGCTCGCCCCCGCTCCGAAAATCCGTGCAGACATAAAACGAAAATTCCCGAAAGCCAAGCTCGTCCTCTTCAAGGCAGAGAGCGGCGTGAGCGATGACGAGCTGGAGAAGAAGGCGAGCG
>JAWCPB010000011.1:0-29540 GCA_038870455.1 Candidatus Micrarchaeia archaeon | reverse complement strand
ATAGGGGGATGGAGTTCGAGGGCCGCGCCACAATGCCGTGGGAGGTTTCCAAAGACGTGCCGGTCATCGCGCTCAACGGCTGGTCGAAAAAATACGCCTGCACGGGCTTCCGCATGGGTTATGTCGCTTTTCACAATGATGCGCAGGACCTCAAGAACGGGATTCTTGGGCTGTGCAGGATGAGGCTGTCGGCGAACCACCCGTTCCAGTGGGCTGTGCTCGAGACTTACAGGCAGCGCGCGCGGGCGGAGAGCTATAGGAAGGACATGATGGCGAGGCTCAAGCAGCGGAGAGATTTCGCTTTCAAGAGGGCGAGCGAGATACCGGGCATCTCGCTGGTAAAGCCGGCCGCGGCGTTCTATGCTTTTCCAAAAGTCGAGAATGGAAGGTGGAGAAGCGACAAGGAATTCGTTTACAAGCTTCTTGAAGAGACGGGCGTGCTCACAGTGTTCGGCAGCGGCTTCTCCTCGCTGCTCGAGCACCTTCACTTCCGGTTTGTATTCCTTCCGCCGCTCGAGGAACTCGAGGCTGCGTTCGACGGGCTTGAGAGGTTCATGAGAAAAAGTTGAAGGTGCAGGGCTTTGTCCGCCGTGCTCCAGTCAGACACAGCAACGCGCTTTCTGTCCGTGCCCACTCCTACACGCCTACGCTCCTATTGTTTTCGTTAGCGTGCTCAAACACGGCTTCGGATTGCGGAAGCCCTGCGGAAGGCTAGGAGAGAAGGTTGTATAAAAGCGTTTCGGTCGGCTAGCCGAACAGGCTGGCAAGGCCTGCCGCAGCCTCTTCCTCGCTTTTTTTCTCCTCTTTCTTCTCTTCCTTCTTGGGCGCTGCTTGGGCTGGCGCTGCAGCCGGTGCGGCCGCAACGGGCAGGGCCGCCTGTTTTATGGCCTCGTCTATGTTCACTCCCTGGAGGGAGGCGACGAGCGCCTTTGCCTTTGCAGCATCCGCCTGCACTCCGGCGGCCTGCAGGACGTGCAACACGTTCTGCTCGGTGATTTCCTTCTTGGCCGCATGGAGCAGCAGCGCTGCGTGGATGTATTCCATGGTTTCGACCTCCTAATCGTTTTATTGGCTCGCTTCCGGTTTTGCCTTGCTCTCGAGAGCGCGAGCTTCGGCAACGCCTTGGGCGAGCAGGAACGGGACTGTGTCTTTGGCGAAAACCCTTGCCTTTAGGCCGAGGGAACGCGACTCGCGCGCGGCCTTTGCAAGGAGAACTCTGATGTTTTCTTTCGTCGGGTAGCAGATTTTCACCGACAGGTTGAACGCCGCAGAGGAGGCCGTGGAGAGCTCGGCGAGGAACTTTTTCTCATCGATGTCGAGCACCGACTCGCGGTAGAGAATGCCTTCCCAGATTGCAGGGATCTTGAGCCCCACCTCGAATGGCTCGATGCCGAGCTTCTGCAGCGCTTTGGCCGCGCCCGGGGAGATTTTGGTTCCGGCTTTCGCGACCACGCTGTCCTTGCCTATGACGACTTTGCCCCCTGCGATGCGCGCGTCGATGCCGGCCGCCTTGAGTTCTGTCAGCACAGGGCCCGGCGCTAGGGTGGTCTCGCCTGCCGGAACGACAAGGTCGAATGGGGAGAGCTGGCCGGGCTTGGCGGCTGCCTTTCCCTTGTTTTTCTTTACGAAGCCGTAGAGCGCGAACGGATCCATGTCGGCGAGGATGATGGCCGTGGGCCCCTTCATTTCCTGGGACAGCTCGACTGCCTTGCCGGCCGCCTGGAGCGCGCGCTTGATCAGACTGCTTTTGGCTGCTATGAACTTTGCCTTGCCGCGCAGCTTTTTCCTCATCGACTGCAGCTGGCGGTCCGGAACTCCGCGCAGATCCACTATGCCGATGGTCTTTGCTTTCTTTATTTCTTGGGTGAGTAGAGCGACTGTCTTTTCCTTCGCCTTCCTCCTCTCCCCCTTTTCCGGTTTCTTCATCCGCCGCACCTCAGGATATTCTGGCTGGCTTTCCCATCGTGAGTTTGACGAACGCGCTGGCGATGTTTTCCCCGCCGAGCTTTGCCTTCACGGCCTCGAGGACGGCCTCGATGTTTTCCGCGAGCTGTTCCACGGGCATATTCTCGTTTCCGACAATGCACTGGACTGTGGGGAGGTTTTTTCCTTTGGTCTTCAGCTTTACGGTCCGCCTGGCTTTTTCAATGAGCTCGCCGAGCTTGCCTCCCATTACGGGCTTAGGCAGCTTGTCCTTGGGCCCCATGGCCTGGCCCAGCGACTTTCCGACCTGCATCATGAGCTGCGGGGCGGCTAGGAACTCGTGGTCCCGCATGAGCTGCTTGAGCCTTGGCTTGTCCGCCGCGAGCTTCGGAATGTCCGCGCCCGCCAGTACGAGGTCCGCCCCATCTTTTTTTGCATCGAGCGCGAGCTGGCCGTCCGCGAAAACGGCTATCTTCGGGACCTTGCCCTTGCCGTTGGGAAGGGCGACCTCCAGGTTGAGGCGCTTGTCGGGCTTGCCGAAATCCACTCCCTTGAAGTTGAGGATGAACTCGAGGCTCTGTGTGAATTTGCGCTTGCCCTTGTCCGCGAGGGCTTCGCCGAGTGCACGGTTGATTTGCTCTCTTGAGATTGCCATGCCCCTCCCCTCCCAAGCCCGTGAGCGGGTTGGTGCTTGCGGGAGAAACAGCGAGGTTATTGTAGCGATAAATTAATTTAAATCTTTTCGATGGCTTCACACGAGCTTCTGGGGCGTCGTCTTCCGGAGATTTGCCCAGCTTAGCTGACTGAGCTCGTGAAGAATCTCTTCATAAGTAGATTCTGCCGTCCTGCCTACGTCAAACTCTGTTTCCCTAAACTCTTTCTTGACGGCCCGTTCTTTCCACCATTCCTTGACCGATCCCCACAGTTTCTTCCCCCATTTTGTCAGGTGCTTGAGCCCCCGCGGTGCTTTCTGGAAAGCAGCCTCCAGCCTGACCGGATCTGCGCCGGGGAATTCCTTATCAATTGCTTCCTTGGCCATTTTGAAGTACCGCGTTTCAATTTGTTCGAGTTCTTTCTTGCACTGTTTCAGAAAATTTTTCTTGTACTTGTCCTTTGTTTCTGCGGGGAGAGACTGGCTTGCGAGACGCCTGAACCGCTCGAGGTATTTGTTTTTCGCGCGCAACAGCTCGGCCTCGTACTCCCGATCAATTTTTTCCAAAGCTCTTGTGAGGATTTTGGCGCGCGTTTCGGTCAGCCCCTTCTCCTTCACGAAAGACACTCCGACCATCAGACCGCCATTGAGAATTTGGGGGGGCGGCGTTTTATTCTTTTCTATCTCCGCCTGAAGAAGTAGGCCGCGGCGAGCAGGGCGAGCACGACGCCTCCGCCGATGTAGAGCCAGCCGAGGTCGCGCGAGGCCGTGATGGCGAATGTTTCGCTCGCGAAACCAACGCGCGCCACGGTGACCTTCAGCTGGCCCTCGTATGGCGCGGTGAATTCCCTGCTTCCGTTGATGCCAGTGAAAGTCAGGTCGTTAATCGTTATCGTAACCTGGTCGAGGGGCTTTCCCTTGTCGTCCCTCACGACGATGGCAAACGACTGGCCGAGCATCACGTCCGGCGGATAGGTGACGACCATGCGCGGTGGGGTGTTGCTGCGCGAAAGCAGCAGCCTGGCATAGGGAGGAGGCTCCTCGGCGCGCGCGGCATCGACCGCGCGGCAATACACGGTGAAGTTACCGAGGGGAAGCGCTGAGGCAGAGAGCGGAAAGGTCCAGTCGGCAGTGCCGCGGGCAGTCTGCCACGCGCCGGTGTCGCCCACGCGCACCTGCACAGCGAGCACGCCCGAGTCCGAGAGCGCCATTCCGGTGATGTTGACCACGGGCTCGAACACGACCGTGCCGCTGTCCGGCGAGGTGAAGGAGCACGAGAGCGAGGAAAGGCCATACACCTTTCCGTCGTAAGAGCCGACGTAGACGTAGTTCCCGTGGACCACGGGCGCGCTCTGCACCCAGTCGCCGATTTCGAAAGACCACCGCAGCGAGCCGTTCTTGGCGCTGAGCGCGTACACGCGGCCGTCGTTAGAGCCGAAATAGACCGTTTCGCCCGTCCCGCTCACGCTTCCTTGGACGGCCTCGCCCGTCTCGAACTTCCAGAGGAGCTTGCCGGAGGCGGGCTCGAGCGCGTACAGGCTGCCGTCGTTCGAGCCCACGTAGAGAACGCCGTCTATGACGCGCGGGGAGGAGAGCACCCAGCCGTTAGTCTGGAAGACCCAGGCGTTCGCGCCCGTCTCGGCGTTGACGGCGTACACGTTCCCGTTCGGCGCGCCGAAGAAAACAAGGTTGTTGAAAGCGGTGGGGGAGGAGCGCCACAGCCCCACAGGCGCGCCGAAAGCCCACACCTTCTCTCCCGTCGTGGCGTTCAGGGCGTACAGGAACCTGTCGCCCGAGGCCACGAACACCTTGCCCCCGAAGAGCGCCGGGCGGCTTTCAATCGGGCCGGCCGTGGCGTAGCTCCAGGCCAACTGTCCCTTGTCCACGCCCACAGCGTACACCGTGCCGTTTGCGTCGCCGAAGTAAATGTTGCCGAAGCCAGCGGAGGGCGTGGAGAGGATGGGGGCTTTTGCCGAAAACCTCCAGGCGACTTGGCCAGATGCCGGGTCGAGCGCGTAAATGTTCTTGTCCGCAGAGCCGAACACTATGAGGCCGTTGATGAAGATGGGGTCGCCGAGGATGGGGCCGCCCGTCTCGAACTTCCAGTTCTCGAAGCCCCTGAGGGGGTCGAGCGCGTACAGGAAGCCGTCGCTCGAGCCGATGAAAAGAGCCTCAGCCTCGAGCAGCGGAGTGCCTGAGACATAGCCTTTTGTCGCATAGCTCCATTTCGTGCCCGCGGAAAAAACGGCTGCCGAGAAAAACGCGAGGAAGACAAAAACTTTCGACAGGCGCGTCATGGCCATCGCTTCAGGAAAACTTGTGTCTTCCCTCATCAATTTCCTTGATCACTTCCCTGGCGTCCCTCCCCCCGCAGGTGACGCCCATGCTGACGCACGTTCCCAGCACTTCCTTCACCGCGCGCGAGAGGTCTTTCGACAGGCTGGCCGCGCCCTTTGCCTTGGCGATTTTCACCGCCTGCTCGAGCGTGATGTCGCCGGCCTTCTCGTCCTTTGCCTTTGCGCCCTTCTCTATTCCCAGCTCTTTCTTGATGAGCGCGCTCGTGGGAGGCGTGCCAACCTCTACCTCGAAGGACTTGGCTTCTTTGTCGACAACGACCTTGACGGGAATGGACAGGCCAGCGAAGCCCTTGGTCTTCTCGTTGATGGCCGCTATGATGGCCTGGATGTTCACGCCCAGCGGCCCGAGAGCGGGCCCCAGAGGTGGGCCCGCGCTGGCCTTTCCTCCCTCGACAAGCGCTTGGATGGTCACTTTCATGCGAATCCCTCTCGTCACTCCTCGGCTTTCCTGTACAGCCTGATGGTATTCATTTTTATCGTGACCGGAATCGGAACCGCCACTTCGGTCAGCTCCACGGTCACCTCCTCCTTGCTCTCGTCAATCTTGATTATCTTGGCCTTCTCGCCCTTGAACGGGCCGGCCACAAGCTCGACCACGTCGTCCTTGTGAAAAGCGGGCGGCGCCTGCTTGGCTTCGACGAGCGCGTCGATTTCCTGCGTGCCCATCGTCTTGTGCAGCACGCCCTTTATGTGGGGAATGCGCATGGCCGCTTGCCGCACCGCGGTCTCGTCGTCGGCCTCGGCCATGATGTACCCCCGCAGCTCGTCGATGACAGCCAGCGCATACACGGGAATCTTTTCCTTCTGGATCTTGTTGTAAAGCACGTCGGCAACGACTTTCTCCTGTCCGGCCGTCAGCCTGTACACGAACAACATCGTTTCCCACCCTTATATGTAGCTGAATACGAGCGTGATGGCGAAGCCCACGATGCCGATGAGCGCCATGCCGAGGGCGGTCGTCTTGACCATGCTCCAGAACTCCCGCTCTGTGGGGCGGTAGCTCACTCGCAGCACGCGCATCGAACGCTGGTAGAACGACTCCAGCTCGCCCTTGGTTTTTGACGGAAGTCCTGCGATGTCCAAGCAGAGCACCTCAGATGTTTTCAATCTCGAGCTCGAGCCCTGCTCCGAACCCCTCCTCTTCCTTCTCGTACTGCGGGAGGGACGCGCCGGCGATGACTGCGAGCACGCGCAGCGTGTTGCGCGGAAGGTCGTTCTCTATGCGCGCGCCCCAGATGATGTGAGAAGAGGGGTGAATGCGCCTGCTCACCTCGCCGACCATGAGCTCGGCCTCGCGCAGCGTCATGTCTTCCCCGCCCACGACATTCACGAGCGCGCGGTTGGCGTTGCTGATGTCAACGTCGAGAAGCGGCGAGCGCAGCGCGGTCTCTATCGCCACGAGCGCGCGCTGCTCCGGCTTGGTGTCCAGCGAGCTCTCGCCCATGCCGATGACCGCGCAGCCCGCGCCCTGTAGGATGGTCTTGAGGTCTGCAAAATCGAGGTTTACGAGGCCCGCGCGCGTGACGAGCTCGGCAATGCCCTTGACCGAGGAAGAGAGCACCTCGTCGCACACCTTGAAGGCCGTGTTCAGCGGAAGGTCCGGGACAACGGTCAGCAGCTTGTCGTTGGGGATGACGATGGTCGTGTCGGCGTGCTTGCGGAGCTTGGCGAGCCCGGCGAGCGCGTTCGTCCTCCTCGTGTGCCCCTCGCTCCTGAACGGGAGCGTGACGACCGCGACGCACAGCGCGCCCGCGCTCTTCGCGGCTTCTGCAACAACATGGGCGCCCCCGGTGCCCGTGCCTCCTCCGAGCCCGCACGTGACGAACACGAGCGAAGCGCCCGCGATGGCGTTCTTTACCTCCTCCGCGCTCTCCTTGGCGGCTGCCTCGCCGACCTGCGGGTTGCTTCCGGCGCCCAGCCCGCGCGTGAGGTTCTTTCCAAGAAGGACTTTCCTGTCGGCCCGCACCCTCACGAGGTGCTGCACGTCGGTGTTCATGGCTATGAGCGTGGCGCCGTGCACGCCGACCTCTGCCATGCGGTTGAGCGTGTTGCAGCCGGAGCCGCCTATGCCGGCCACGATTATCTTGGGCTTGGAGGCCTCAAGGAACTTGAGCAGCTCGGCGTCCTCCGCGCTGGCAGGGCTCGCGGGCGCGGCTTTCGGCTCGAGCCTGGCATCAACCACACTAAGCACCTTTGTTTTATTTAGCAAGGAGAGCTTTAAAACGTTATACCGACTAACCTATTTAAAGGTTCACACCCAATAGCGCTCCGACGATGATTTGATGGTGGCAGACGAAGTCAAAGAAATCTGCAGGGACATTCGTGCCTTGAAGATACAGGGAGCCAGGGAAATCGCCAAGGCGGCCGTGCATGCGCTGGGGGTGCAGGCCAGGAAGAGCAAGGCGAAAAAGCCCTCCGAGTTCCTGGCAGAACTGCTCGAAGCCGCCGACGCGCTGGCCGCAACGAGGCCCACCGAGCCCATGCTCCGCAACTCGCTGAGGAACTCCATCCGGCACGTGCTTGTGCAGCTGAGGAAAAACAGGGCGGCGAGCGTTGGGCAGCTCAAGGCCATCGTGGCGAGAGAGGAGGCGAGCTACTTCAAGAGCGTCGAGGCCGCGCTGCGCAGCATAGCCGAGTACGGGGCGAAGGAAATCCCGCAGGGCGCCACGGTCATGACCCACTGCCACTCCTCCACGGTTGTGTCCATCCTCAAGCGCGCCCACGAGATCGGCAGGGACATTGATGTCATAGCGTGCGAGACGAGGCCCAAGTACCAGGGGCACATCACGGCCAAGGAGCTGCGCGACGCCGGCGTGCCGGTCACGCTCATAGTCGACGGCGCGATGAAGAGCCTCATCCGCGACGCGCACGTGGCGATGGTGGGGGCTGACGCCATTTCCGCCACGGGCGACCTGTACAACAAAATCGGTACTTCTGTCCTCGCGCTGGTCGCGCGGCACGCCGGCGTGCCGTTCTACTCCGCGGCCGAGCTCCACAAGTTCGATCCCCTCACCATGTGGGGCACGATGGAAACCATTGAAGAGCGGGCTGCCGACGAGGTGGCTGGCGGGCCGGAGTTCAAGGGCGTGCGCGTGCGGAACCCGGCCTTTGACGTCACTCCCGCGGAGCACATTCACGCGTACATCACCGAAATGGGCGTGATTCCCCCGCAGGGGCTGCTGAGCTTCGTCAGGAACGCCTTTCCCGTGGAGAACCCGTTTGCGGCTTTCCTGGAGGAAAGGCGAAGGTGAGCGCATGGCCGGAGGGGAGGTGTGGAAGTTCAAACCATACATAACACGAGCCAAGTGCTTTGACATAGAGGCCGGGCCGCTCATCGCCGTGCTCAACGAGGAAGAGGCGCACGAGAACGACGTCTACACGGCCGACAGGATAATCCTGCAGAAGGGCGCGCAGGAGCTGACAGTCATATGCGACCTCAGCGCCTCCCTCGTCAAGCGAGGCGAGGTCGGGGTGTTCTCCGAAGTGATGAAAAAGCTGAGGGTGAATCCGGGTGACCTCATTGAAATAAGGCATACCAGGCAGCCCGCGAGCATTGATTTCATCAAAAAGAAGATGGACGGAAAGCCGCTGAAAAGCGAGGAAATCGATGCCATAATCAGGGAAACGATGGAGAACAAGCTCAGCGAAATCGAGCTCAGCGCGTTCATCGCAAGCTTGTACATAAGGGGCCTCAGCCAGGACGAGACGGTCGCGCTCACCAACGCCATAGTCGGTTCCGGAGCGACGCTTGACTTGGGGAAAAAGCCTGTTGTCGACAAGCACTGCGCCGGCGGGGTTGCGGGCAACAGGACGACCATGGTCATGGTCCCGATTCTCGCCGCGGGCGGCCTGTTCGTCCCGAAGACTTCCTCGCGATCGATAACAAGCGCGGCCGGAACCGCGGACACCATGGAAGTGCTGGCGAGCGTGGAGTTCAGCGTCGAGGAAATGAAGAGGATTGTGCTCAAGACGGGCGGGTGCATCGTCTGGGGAGGGGGAATAAACCTCGCGCCTGCCGACGACCACCTCATTAGGATAAGACATCCGCTAAGGCTCGACCCGAGGGGAGTCCTGCTTGCGAGCATTCTCGCCAAGAAGAAAGCCGTCGGCGCCGAGTACGTGGTCATCGACATTCCTGTCGGCAGGGGGGCGAAAATAGAGGACGTCAAGACTGCAAGCAGCCTGGCCAGCGACTTTCTCGAAATCGGCACGAGGCTCGGCATGCGGCTCGAGGCGTTCCTGACAGACGGCACGGATCCGGTGGGGAACGGCGTGGGGCCGGGCCTCGAGTGCATTGATGTGCTGAACGTGCTGCAGGGAAGCGGGCCGCAGGATTTGATGGACAAGAGCTGCCAGCTCGCGGGCGCGCTTTTCGAGCTGTGCGGCAAAGTGGAAAAAGGAGGTGGCTATGAGGTTGCGCTCAACCTGCTCAAGAGCGGCAAGGCGTACAACAAGATGCGCGAGATCATCGAAGCGCAGGGGGGTAACCCGAATGTACGCATCGAAGACATTCCCGTGGGCAAGTTCAGGCACGAGATCGTCGCGGAGAAAGAGGGCAGGGTGGAGCACGTGGATAACAGGATGGTCAATAAGATAGCGCGCGCGGCGGGCGCGCCCAAGGACAAGGGCGCGGGCGTCATCCTGCACACGGAGCACGGCGACCGCGTCAAGGCCGGCGACGTGCTGTTCGAGATAGTCTCCGAGAGCGAGGCGAAGCTTGACTTCGCGCTCAAGGCGCTCGAGGAATGGCCTGTCGTCGAGCTGCAGAGAGTCATTCTTGGGAAAGTATCAGAAGCCGAGCCGGTGATAAGGGAGCTGCCGCAGATTCCTCATTAGAACCCCCAGCGGCCGATGCCTCCCAGGCTCGCTAGCGTTTCAAAAGCGCGGCAAGCCCCAGCGCGTCCTCTGCATTCAGAATCGGTTTTTTGGCTAGCTCGAAGTCCTCCCAAAGGCGCGGGCACGCCGTGTTAACATAACAGTCAAAAGAACGGAAGTTTTCCAGAGAAAGGAAGTTTATTTCGTTGGAGACGAGGATGGTGGCTCGCCTGCCTGCCTTCTCGAGCGCTTCCTTCACCTTCCTCGCAATTCCCATATTATACTGCCCTGGTTTTGTCGAAACGAGTATGCCGAATGTTTTTGCCTCGCTGGCTTTCGAGAACATCGCGCGCCTTCTCCTCTCCAGCCTGGCCAGCTCGGCATTCAGCCTTCTCACCATGCCGGAGAACGGGTCGCAGGCGATGACTGGTTTTCCGCCGGCCTTTATCCCGAGAGGATGGAAGGCTCCCCCTCCGAAGAAAAGAATTGCGTCCGCCTTTTCTGCGACGCTCGCGACCGCGCCGTCGTCGCAGCCGAGCACCTGCCCGGGATAGGGCGCGAGACGGCCTTTGCTGATGAGGACAACTTTTCCCTTGTTTTCCAAAAAGCGCTTCATTTCGCCGACTTGCCTCGCGTGCTGAACAGTAGTCGCCAAAACAATTGTTTTTGCTTCCTTCAGCTCTGCAAGCGCTCTCTCGATAACAGGCTTGAAATCGACTTCGACAAAATGCTCGATGTATTCGATTGGAACGCCCGGTATTTCCATGAATTTGGAGTGCCCGAAATGAATGATTTTGTCCGCGCCGATTTTTCTTGCTTCATCCACAGCGACATCGCACGCGCCATAGCAGGGGGAGGAGGAGACGAAAACTTCATGCCCTTCCTTTTCCAGTTTATCCGCCTCCTTCAACGCCTCGTTTTTCAGGCCCTCTGGGAACTGCAGCAGAATGCGCATGAAATCACTTTGGTTTTATGCTCTGGAAATAATTCAAAAGCTGTTTCCTGAGTGTTTGCGGGTTGGCCGCAGCAATATGGGCCAGCGCTTGCTCGATTTTTTGCTGTGCATGTCCTCTGAAGTCAAACTTCAAGCCTGCAGCCGTCTCTTTTATTGCTACGAACTCCTCGCAGAAAGAGTCGATGAAAGAGGCGGCTATCTCCTTGTTCAGCGCGTGCTCGCTCTTTTTCCTTACAAGAAGAAGTTCCAGGATGTTAAACACTTCCTCAAGCGAGCCGGTGCGTTGGAAAGCTGTGGTCAAATCAATGTTGGCAATTTTGAACCCGGTTTTGCTGTTTTTGTCTTCCATCAGAACGAAGTTGTCGGGCGCCCTGTCCCCGAGGCCTGCGGCGTAAGCGTACGCCATGGCTTTTCCGAATTCTTTCGCAAGCAGGCGGGCGTCGGCTTGTTCGAAAATCTTGCTGCCGGAAACACCCGGCAGCCCTTCGCTGACGAAAAAATCTTCAACCCACAGCGTTGCCGGAGCCAGCCCACCGAGCGCTTTGATGAAAACGCTTCCGTGAAACTCTGCTTCAAAACTGAAGCCCCTGCAGGTCTTGAAGTAAAGAAAGCTGCTTGGTGAGCCGACGCGGCCTTTCGCCTTTTCGAATTCAACGCGAAAAACAGCTCTCGCATCAAAATCGGATAACTGGGACTTTATTAAGGTGATGCGCAACGGCTTTTCGGCAAATCTCTTGTAGCAAATTTCTTCGATTTGCCTAATGCACCGTTTTCTATCATTCTCAAGATTCTCAAAATCTTTGAAAAAAGGCTGCGTAGATGGCGCAGAAGGCTGCTTGGGAACCGCAGATCGCATACCGGTGGCGGTTTTCTGTGTCATACAAGAATTTTATCTCTCAGAGTATATAAAATAGGCTTTGCTCGCCCCCGCGGTTTATGTTTCTTCAACCCCAAACTTTTTCTCGATATGCTTTTCGTGCTCGCGAAGCTCGCTGAGGCGCTTGAGGATGAGGCGCTGTTCGGCCGCGGCGACTATCTTGCGCGTTCTCTCGATGGCGTCTGGGTTGACGCTCATACTGGTGACGCCGAACTCGACAAGCTTTTCGGCGAACTCCGGATAAACGCTGGGCGCCTGGCCGCATAAGGAGACCGTGACGCCATACCGCCTGCAAACCGATGCCACGTGCTTTATCGCCCGCAGCACTGCCGCGTTTCTCTCGTCAAACTCCGCCGCGAGCGTGGCGTTGTCGCGGTCGATGCCCATGATGAGCTGGGTGAGGTCGTTGCTGCCTATGGAGACGCCGTCAATGCCTTCCTTGCAGAACTCGTCGATGAGGAACACCGTGCTGGGCACTTCGACCATTATCCACAGCTTGAAGTCGCGCGTTCTATGCAGCCCCGCCTCGGCCATCTGCTGCTTGATGTGCCGCACCTCGCCAGTCCTCCTGACGAACGGGATCATGAGCCACAGGTTGCGCAGGCCATACACCTCGCGGACTTTCTTTATGGCATCAAGCTCCATGCGAAATACATCCGGCTCCTTGATGTAGCGCGAGCAGCCGCGGTAGCCCATCATGGGATTCGCCTCGACCGGCTCGTACTTCTCGCCTCCCTCCAGGTTGCGGTACTCGTTTGTCTTAAAGTCGGTCGCGCGATAGACAACCGGGCGCGGGTGGAAGGCGGCTGCAAAGCGCCGTATGCCTTCGGCCAGCTTGTCCACGAACTCCTGCCTGCGCCCCTCCTCGAGCATCTTGCGGGGGTGCTCGCCTATTTCTGCAATCATGAACTCGGCGCGCAGCAGTCCCACGCCATCGACAGGCTGCTGGGCGACTTTCTCCGCGAGCGCGGCTTCGGCGAGATTGACGTAAATTTTTGTTCCGGTGACGGGAGCGAACTCGGCCTTCACGGCCGGCGCGACTTCCTCGGGCTTGACAATGCCCTCGAGCATGACCTCGCCTTCGTACACGATGCCATGGTCGGCATCCACGGTGATGACTGTATCGTCCTTAAGCACTGTGGTGGCATTTCCAGTCCCCACGATGCAGGGAATGCCCATCTCGCGCGAGACGATAGCGGCGTGGCAAGTGCTGCCCCCAGAGTTCGTGACGATCGCGCTGGCCCTCCTCATGGCAGGAACGAAGTCCGGCGTGGTCATTTCTGTAACCAGCACGGCGCCCTGTTCCATTTTGTCGAGCTCTCGCATCGAAGCGATTTGCTTGACCGGCCCGACCGCCACGCCCGGGCTCGCGCCCAGCCCGCGCGCGAGGATGGCCGCCCTCTCCACGGGAATGCGCTCTCTCTTTTCCCTCGGCTTTTCCTTCGCCTTCACTTCAGCCTTCTCCGCCTTCTTTAGCGTGGTGATCGGCCTGGACTGCACGATGTAGAGCTTTCCGTCCCTGTAGGCCCACTCGATGTCCTGCGGCGAGCCGTAGTGCTCTTCAATGGTTTTGCCAAGCCTGGCCAGCTCAACAATATACTTGTCTTCGAGCTTCTGCTTTCCCCTCACATCGGTCTCGACATTCACGTGCTCGTTCCTCTCGCCGACTTTTGTTATCATCCAGCTCTGTTCGACAACATCCTTGCTGATTATCCTGAGCTTGGCCTTATCCACGGCGTACCTGTCCGGTGTGACCGAGCCAGAGACGACTATCTCGCCGAGCCCGTACGCCGCCTCGATGACTATCCTGTTGGGATCGCCGGTGATTGGATCGACCGTGAAGAGGACGCCGCTGCGCTCGCTCTGAACCATTTCCTGCACGACAGCGGCCAGCCCCACTTTGAGGTGGTCGTAGCCCTTTTCCTGCCTGTAGAAAATCGCCCTCGCCTCGAAGAGAGAGGCCCAGCACGCCTTCACGGCCTCCACGACGTTGTCGGCGCCCTTTACATTGAGGAACGTCGCCTGCTGGCCAGCGAAGCTCGCCTCTGGCAGGTCCTCCGCAGTTGCCGATGACCTGACCGCAACATACACCTCCTGCTCTGGAGTCGGGGTGCGCGTGCCGCACAAGTCCAAGTAGGCACTCACGATGTCATTGCGGATGTCCTCAAGAACCGGCGCGCTGACGATGAAATTTTTTATCTCGTCGCTGACTGCCTGCAGGCGCGCCGTGTCCCGCACATCGAGAGTGGCGGTGAGCTCGCGGATCTTGTCCCGCAGGCCCGTTTTTTCGATGAACCTGAAGTAGGCATCGCTCGTGACCACAAAGCCTGGTGGAACGGGCAACTGCATGCTGGCCATTTCGCCCAGATTGGCGCCCTTGCCGCCAGCAATCCTCACATCCTCCTTGCTTATCTCTGAAAACCAAGCTATGTTCCTCGCCATCGCCACCACGCAGGGGCTTTCGTCTTTCCCTTTTTAATTCTTTACTTCGGCGGGCGGCTAGAGTCTGATGTGCTCTCCATTGCACTGCACATCGAACTCTATGAGCGGCTTGAGCTGCGAGCCCTCGAGCTTCGGCTCGAGCTGCTCGAGAACCTGAAACATTCCGGCCTCGTTGTCCATCTCAATGCGGACGAGCACGGGCTTGCTGGTGCCCGCGAGCACCGAGACTTTCTTGATCGCCCTGGCGGAAATCTTGTGCATGTCGCTCTTGGTCGCCCACCTCGCCCTGCCCTCTTCCATGTCAAGCGCGTCCGCCACGCGCACTATTCCATAAACCGGGCCAGGTGCTTCCACGTGCTTGTCGTGGTAGCGTATGCAGGCTTGGACGAACGCCTTGAGCGAAGTCCGCCTCGCCGCATCTTGGTAGGCGGGCGCGAGCACGCTGTCAAGAATGGGCTCTGCGATGAACGTGGAGGTGAGGGCGTGGTGGTCGCGGTGGTAGGCGTTGCCTATGTCATGAAAGAGGCCCGCGAGCGCGATGCCGACTTCAATGTCCTCTCTTCCGAGAACCACGCTCCCGTGCTCCAGGCTCTCGGATATCCTGCCGCTTTCCTGTAGTATGCGGAGTATTTCGAGAGCGTAGCTTGCTGTGATGAGCGCGTGGTGGTGGCCGTGCTCGTTGAGGTTCAGCTCCCTGGCGCGCTGCTTGGAGCATGCAAAAAGCTCATCGACCTCGACGTTCTGAAAAACGCGCTCGAGGACTTCCTGAAGCCGCTTGTTTCCCCTGGTGAAAATGGGAAGCCCGGCGAAGCCCCCCTCGCCTTTGATTTCCAAGAACTTGGTCCGAAAAGGCGCCCCGTCTTTTTTGCGCTGAACAGCCTTTTGTCTTGCCTTGATGATGTCCACCGAGCCACACCGCAGGAAGATATGTCTTTTAGGGAATAAAAACTCTTGCCTTCACAGAAAGCCCATGGGCTGGAGCTCGATGTTCCACAAGCCAATCTTTTTAGCGTAATCCACTGCCTCCGCGTACTCCTCGGGCCGCAGCCTCCTCGAAATATCCGGGAAGTCGAATGCCTTGTACTCGGGGTGGTACTGGCTCATGATGTTCACGCGCACGCGGTCGCCCAGGTTTGCCTTAATCCAATCGAAAATAGGTTTTGTGTCGCATTCGAGGTGGGCGGGCATGACGAGGTGGCGGACGAGAATCTCTGCCTGATTTATCGCCATCAGGTTGTTTCGTTTGACCGTATCCCAATATTTGGGCGCTTTTGAGAGACGCATGGCGCATCGGTCGTCAGCGTACTTGATATCATCGATGAAAACATCGACCACACCGTGCAACAAGCGCATGCCCTCCACGCTGAGAAACATGTTCGAATTCCATATAACCGGGATGTTGATGTCGCACTCGGCCAGCCACCGCAGAATTGTATGGAGGTTCGGCGTCGGCTCTCCTCCCACGAGATTCACATTCCGAATGCGAAAGCCGCCGGGAGCACTCCTGCGCTTAGCTATCCAGCCGCAGTAGTCCCGACTGCTCCACACCGTCCCTCGCTCTGGAAAGAATGCGATATCCCAGTTCTGGCAGAACGCGCACGCCAGGTTGCAGCCAGCAAAAAAAATCGTCCCGCTGGGAACGAACTCGGGCTCTTCGCCGAGGTGCTCAAAAGCCGAGGCAACGCGCGAGACATAGCCCACCCTGCACCAGCCGAGCTTGCCTGCCTTCCTGTTCGCCCTGCACCGGCGCTCGCAGAAAATGCACGCCTCGGTCAGGGTATCGGCAATTTTCGCTTTCAGGTCAAGGAGATTTGGCGAGGCCTTGGGCATCCTGGCGAGCTCGTGCAGTGAAGAGATTTTTTTGAGAAGCTGCTCAAACCTCGCCACCCCCTTCTCGTGTTCCTCCCAATTTTCATCGATGTTTTCGCTTATCTTTACGGGAACGCGTTTTGCAACGAGGAAACGCGCCGGCAGCTCATCGGCCATCACCCGCAGGTATCTTCCGAGGGCAAGCTCGAGCCCATTGTCCATGCCCATCACTTTGGCTGGAACTTCCTTATCTCGGCCTCTGCCTGCAGACAGCACTCGCGCGCCTGGGCGAAGCGGCCGCTGATGAAATGCTCGTGAGCCTGTTTTATGAGCTTGACGGCCTGGCTTGTGTAAGCGTCCCCTGTCTCCTCAAGCTCTTCAGCAAAGTAATCGAGCTTGTTCATGCGGATGAAGCGAATGGCTTTCTCGAAGTGATTGAGGGCTTCGCTCCTCTGCGGGCGTCTTTTTCTCATGAGATGGTCGCGCGCCATGTAAAGGTGGCGCGCCACGAGCCACTTCTCGTTATTCATTTCCCCGGCGAGGTAGGAGAGCCTGTCGGAGTAGAAGCGAAGGGACTCTTCCAGGCGAGCCGCCGCCTCCAGCTCGTCCCCTTTCTTCAGCGCCCTATAGGCTTGCCTGAGCTCGCGCAGCGCGATGTAATCGCGGCCTTCTTCCGCGACCGCTTTCCCGATGGCTTCGAGTCGCGGCATCGCATCCGGGCTGTCGAGCGCGAGGAGGAGGTTGCTCACTGCGGTGATTCTCGCAGACTGCTCTTCTGGCAGCGAGAGCCGCGGGCGCTGGATTTCCTCTCCAATCGACTCGATGAGCGCAACGACTTCCATGTCGTGCCTGTAAAACCCGAGCCACCTGCTGGCGCTGCAGGGGCTTCCGAAAATTCCCGCATATCTCTTGAGCTCGAAGCAGAGAAAGGCGTCACGCGCGAGGCGCAGGGCGCGCTCGCGCAGGAGGTTGTAGAAGTCCATGCCGATGATGTCCTCGTCGCGCCATCTTCCCAAGCGGTTTTCGACCGCAGCGATTTTGGAGCACGCTGCGGTTAGGAGGCGGTACTTTTCCTGCGCGTTATCTTCTTCCCCAACCTGCGCCAGTAGTCCTGCGGCCTCGGCCAGCTTGTTTTTGGCCGCGCGTTTGAGAAGCAGTTTCATTTTTTCCAGCTCTACAACAAAGCCCTGGAGCCTCTTCCTGAACGCATCAAGCTCCATTTTTGACGCATGGGAATCAAGCTGGTCGAGCTCAAGGTTCAGCCTCTTGACCTCATCGAGAACCCTGTCCTTGGCCGATATCTCGCTCGCGTGTCCTTCCCTCAGGTGCTTCAGGCTCCTGACAGCATGCAGCAGGTCTGTTGAAAAAGTTGTTTTCTTTCCGGGGAATTTCCCGCCTTTCCTGGCCAGCCCTTCAATCGTTTCGGGAAGCAGGCGCGCAACCCTCCTGTGGCTTTCCCTTGAGAATTCGAGCGTCACCCTGCCGCTTGAGGTGATGCACGCCTTCAGGCGGTGGGGTGGCTTGGTCTTCGCCGGCCTCCCGTTCTCGTCAATCCCGTGGATGGTCTTTCCCCCGATGCGCTGGAGCAGCTCTTCGATGCGGGCTTCCTTTTCGCTGAGGAGCCGGTCGCGAAAGCCTTTCCGCTCATCGGCAAAAACCTTGACCTCTCTTGCTATCCGCCTTGTCTGATGTGCTGTCACGGGAAGGGTTTGGGGGCTTTCCGGTATATAAGCATGCTTTTAAACCCAGAGCTTCATAATATAAGACAGTTGAAAAAAGAGTTTGAAGAAAGAAGGGGAAAATTCTGTTTCTCATTCTTTCAGAAACTTGGAGGAAATTGCATGAGCGAATTTGCTAGATTTAACCTGCGGCCTGAAGTGCTGCGGGCGCTGCAGGAAATGGGCTTCGAAAAGCCCACGGACATACAGATGGAGGCGCTGCCGGTCGTCTTTCAAGGAAAGGACGTCATCGGCCAGGCAAAGACCGGAACTGGAAAGACTGCGGTTTTCGGAATTTATCTGGTTGAAACGGTCGAGCCTGACTCAAGGGAAGTCCAGGGGCTTGTGCTCGCGCCGACAAGGGAGCTGGCCGTCCAGATTACGGATGAGATAAAGCGCATCGGAAAGCACACGCGCATTAAAGTGACTACGATTTACGGCGGAGCGAGTATCAATCCCCAGATAGAGGAGCTGAGGAGAGGCGTTCATATTGTCGTGGGAACGCCCGGAAGGATACTCGACCACCTGGAGAGGCGCACACTCGACTTGAGCAAAGTGCATTTCGTCGTGATTGACGAGGCGGACAGGATGCTGGACATGGGATTCATCGACGATGTGAGGCGCATCCTGTCGCACGTCAGTAGGGAGAGGCAGACGCTGCTCTTCTCGGCCACCATGCCGCCCGAGATTCTCGCGCTTTCGAAGGAATACCAGAACTACCCGCAGTTCATTTCTGTGAGCAGGGACGAGATTACGATAACACACATCAGGCATTCGTTTGTGGAAATCAACCACAGGGACCGCCACCGCACGCTGTTCGCCTATCTCAAAAAACACGCCCCCACGCACACCATAATATTCTGCAGGACGAAGTTCGGGGCGGACAGGCTTGCCCGTGACCTGCGTAGGATTGGATTCAGGGCAGAAGCGCTTCACGGGGACCTGAGCCAGAGGCAGCGCGACACGGCCATGTCATTGTTCAAGCAGGGGAAAACCAACATGCTGGTGGCAACGGACTTGGCGGCCCGCGGCCTCGATATTCCTGAAATATCGCATGTGATAAACTTCAACATTCCGGAAGACCCGCTGACATACACGCACAGGGTGGGCAGAACCGGAAGGATGGGAAAAGGCGGGACGGCTTTCAGCATCATCGCGCATGATGAGATGGGCCTGCTCGGGCAGATAGAGAGGACATGCGGGATAAGGATGGAGGAAGAGAAGATAGAGCTTCCGCCCTGGCAGCCGCGCGAGCACGCGCCCAGAAGGGAAGGCGCGGCAGGCGAAAGGCCGCGCTGGGAAAGGCCTCACAGCGAGAGGCGTGGGTACGGCGGAAGGCCGCACGAGAGGAGGGAAGGCGGCTACGGACACAGAAGGCAGCCGCACGAAAGGGAGCACAAGGGCAGAAGGTTTTTCTAATTTGTCTGGAAAATAAGCGCTGGTGTGGGAGTGATCATCGGCTTGACTGGGGAGAACTGCGCGGGCAAGGGCACGGTGGCCGCTTACCTCGCGAAAAAAAGCTTTTATTACTACTCGCTTTCGGATGTCATCAGAGAGGAGCTGGCTAGGGAAGGAAAGGAGATCACCAGGGAAAACCTCATCAAAAAAGGCAGCGAGCTGCGCAGGAAATACGGCGAAAGCATTCTGGCCGAGAAAATCGCCATGAGGCTCGAGCCAGGAAAGAATTACGTCATAGACTCGATCAGGCACCCGAGGGAAGCCGCGGTGTTCAAGAAAATGAAGGGCTTTGTCCTCGTTCATGTCACGGCGCCTCCGGAAGTCAGGTTCGAGCGCATGCGCGCGAGGAGCAGGGAAGGCGACCCAAAAACGCTCGAGGCATTCCTGAGGCTCGAGGAACAGGAGGCAAAGTCAAGGGAGGGTTCGGGTCAACAGCTGCTGAAAACAATAAGGATGGCCGACAAAAAGATTGACAACAGCAGCACGCTCGAACACTTGTATGATGCGGTGGATGCACTGCTCGCCGGGGTGTCTGCGGAGTTCAAGCTCGCGCGCCCCTCTTGGGACGCGTATTTTATGAACATAGCCAAGGTGGTGGCGAGCAGGAGCAACTGCATAAAGAGGCACGTGGCGAGCGTCATAGTGAAGGACAAACGCATCATATCGACCGGCTATAATGGCACGCCGCGTGGCTTGAAAAACTGCAACGAGGGAGGATGCCCGCGCTGCAACGCGTTCGCCGACGCCGGAAGCCGGCTCGAGGAATGCCTGTGCTCGCACGGCGAGGAGAACGCCATCGTGCAGGCTGCTTACCACGGGATAAGCGTCAAGGGAGCGACGCTCTATACCACTTATTCGCCGTGCCTGCTGTGCGCCAAGATGGTAATAAACGCGGGAATCAGCGAAGTCGTCTATAACGCGGACTACCCGCTCGCGGAGACCGCGAGCGGGATGTTCAAGGAGGCCGGCGTAACTCTCAGACAGTACAAGTTCGAGGAAAAATAAACCCGCAACCCCTTTTTCCGTCAACGAGGGGGGAAGGTCTAGGACGAAGGGGGGATACTTCCCCCCTTTGTCTTCCGTCAACGCTTTTTCGGTTCGCCGAAAAAGGGTTGGGGCCCGAAGGGCTCTCCCTTTTTTCCGTCAACGCTTTTTCGGTTCGCCGAAAAAGGGTTGTCCGGAGGCCCGTGTCCTGTCCGGGTTAGACTATGAGGGCTGTAAGTTATTGTTTCGTCGCCTCTAAAACTTTTCTTGCGACCTCCGCCGCCTCTCCCTCCGCATACCTCGCTCTGGGAACGCGGAAGGAAATGCCGTCCGCGTGAAACCTGGGCACGACGTGGCAGTGCGCGTGGAAAATTATCTGGCCCGCCGTTCTCCCGTTGTTCATGACGATGTTTATTCCATCGCATTTCGTGACCTCCTTGATAGCGCGCGCGACCCTCTGCACAACACCCGCGAACAGGCTCAGCTCAGGCTCCTCCATGTCGTGTATATCGCTCGTGTGCTTTTTGGGCACGACAAGCGAGTGGCCTTTGGCAGCCGGGTTAATGTCGAGGAACGCGATGTACTTTTCATCCTCGTAAACGACATCCGCGGGAATCTGCCTGGCTGCTATCTTGCAGAAAATGCATTCCTCCATGTCATCCCTCCAGCAGAATTCTCCTCACATCATCGTAAATCCATCTGTTGCACGCGATGATTCCGTCAGACTCGAGGTTCCATTCCTCGCCGCCGATTCCCGTTGCCCTGCCGCCAGCCTCCTGTACGAGCAGGCTTCCGGCGGCGCTATCCCATGTTTTTGTGGCGAATGCCACGAGCGCATCGAACCTTCCGCACGCCACGTAGGAGAGCTCGAGCGCCGCGCTGCCGAACTTCCTCGCATCAACTGCGGCGAGCTTGAAGCGGTTGGCGGGCCCAATCATCTGCGCTTTCTCTTCCTTAGAGTGCCCGTCGCAGTATGCGATGTAGGCTTTTGAGATTTGCCGCACACTGGACACGCTGATTTTTTTCCCGTTCAGGAAAGCACCTCTTCCCTTTTCGGCGAAGAAGAGCTCATCCGTTATGGGGTTTACAACCGCGCCCAGCACCGCCTCGTTCTCCCTGGCCACCCCGATGGAGCAGTTGAAGAATGGCACCCCCCGGGCGTAGTTCGTTGTCCCATCAATGGGGTCTATCACCCATTTCCAGGCGCTTTCGCCGGCTTTCTCGGTTCCCTCCTCCCCCATAATGCCGTGTTCCGGAAAGGCCTTTGCAATCAGGGAGCGCAGCTTTTCCTCAATCTCCTCATCCACGTTGGTAACGATGCTGCCGGGCGCTTTTTCCCTCACGCGCTTTACGCGGAGAAAGTTTTTCCTGAGCATGATGGCGGCGGCGTGCGATGCGCGCAACAGCAGCCTTCTGATTCTTGGCAATTCCTGCATGCGCTTACTTCTCGAGCAAAGCTATTAAAATTCCCCCGGGGCAACGTGCTGCATGCGCGCGGCATTCCTCATCGCGCTCTTGCTGGCAGGATGCGCGCAGGCCCCGGGCGGGATTGACGTGCGAGAGGTGACCCTCACTACTGCCGATGGCTGGCTCATCAAGGGGACTTTCTATAATGCGAGCTCGGACAAGAGCGTCATCCTGCTTCACATGCTGAGACGGGACAGGAGCACTTACAGGGAGCTGGCGCTCGCTCTCCAGAAGGCGGGCTACAAAACGCTTGCCATCGACTCGCGCGGGCACGGCGGAAGCACGAACAAAGGAACATGGGACTCCTTTGGCGAGGCCGATTTCAACTCGATGGTGGAGGATGTGCGGGCCGCCAAGGAATTCCTCGCCTCGCAGGGCGCGCGCGCCTTCGCGCTCATTGGCGCAAGCATTGGCGCGAACACC
This sequence comes from Candidatus Micrarchaeia archaeon, assembly GCA_038870455.1. Taxonomy (GTDB): domain Archaea; phylum Micrarchaeota; class Micrarchaeia; order Burarchaeales; family JACRGF01; genus JAWAFC01. The sequence goes on along the minus strand of JAWCPB010000011.1, from coordinate 7,660 downwards.
GCGCTCGTATACGCAGCCGGCGACAGCGATGTCAAAGCCGCCGTGCTCCTCTCACCCGGCCTCGATTACCGCGGCGTGAAGACCGAGGATGCGGCGGGCAGGACGGCCATTCCCCTTCTCATCGCAGCGAGCGACGAGGATGAGTACTCCTTCATATCTGTACAGCGCCTCGCTCAGCTCGCTTCCGCCAGCGAGCTCAGGACTTTTTCGGGAGCTGGGCACGGCACCGACATGCTGGCGAGGACAAATCTAACGCAGGAGATCATTCAATGGCTGGGCCTGCGGCTGTAAGCGTGGCGACCCGCGCGACCTCCCCCTCTCTGACGCTCAGACTCAGATAAGCCTCTCCGGACTTGGCGTACCTCGGGCTGCCGGATTCCGTGATGACTGTTATCACAGGAAGCCCATACCGCTCGGCTCTCGCGGCGAGCTCTGGATCCCGGGGCGGCTCGGCAACGATTATCCCTTCCGGAGCGTCCTGCGCGGAGGCGGGCTTTTTGCCGAGAGCCTTTATTTTCACGAACTGGGGCACACTCACGCACAGCCTTTGCGTTTTCCTAGATTTTAAACATGAGCTTTGCGAGCACCCTGGCGGCGGCGAACCCGCGGGCTCAAGCCTTTTTCAGGGCAGTATTGCGTGCCTCCTCGTAAATTATTCTGCTTTGCTCACCGCCGGTGGACGTTCTGTTCAGGCCATATGGGTTATCGCCGCCGCGGGGAGCGAAGCTCCGAAACGCCCCGTCATAACCGGCCTTTTTAACCAGCTTTTCGGCGTTTAGAGGCGCCTCCCCATACGGCCACGCAAACACCCTGACCTTTTTTCCTATATGCTTTTCAATTTCTTCCTTGCTTTTTCTGAGCTCCTCCATTATAGACTTCTCATCCATATTGGCGAGGTTCCGGTGACTTACGGAGTGAGAGCCGATTTCAACAAGCCCCGAATCGCCAATTTCTTTGATCTGCTCCCATGTCATGTAGCCCTTTTTGCCGACATCACCGGTCACGATGAAGACAGTCGCTTTTATTCCATATTTTTTGAGCAGAGGAAAAACCTTGTAGTAAAAACTCGCGTAGCCATCATCAAATGTGAGCACAATCGTTTTTGGCAAAGGCTTTCCTTTCTTCGCTGCTTCTACAAGTTCGGTGGCCGTAATAGTGTGCAATCCTCTATCGTGAACATCCTTCAGCTGGTACGCAAGGTCCTCGTACAGAATGTCATATCGTGACCGCTTCGTTTTCACCACCACATCATGATAAAGCAGCACGGGAGGGCCGGTGAATTTCATCATTCCTCTCAGCACTTTTCTTGCCGCATCCCTCACCATATCATTCTCATCTCCTGTCAACTTCTGAAGCGCTATCCGCATTTCTGTTTCCTTCTTGCGAAAAAGTCTGGTCCAGCGACCCACCCCTGCGGCTTTGATGACTGCGTCCCACAGCTCCTTTGCTTCTTCGTATTCCGTCCATCGCACAATGCATATTGCTCTCGAGAGCGCGTAAGGGTTCTTTTCCTCGATTGCTTTGCGATTGAACACGACCGTGGTGTTGGTAGACTTATCAAAAACGACAATGAACTTGAAGGCACGATACCTTTGGATTTCTTCTTCAGTGAGCCCCCTATTTATTTCGAGATATCGTTGGATACGCGGCTCAGTATACTGTTGTTGTCCTGACACGATTTTGTAAATGTCTTTTTAGATTTTAAACCTGAGCTTTGCAAGCAACTTCTCAACGCTCTCCACGTTCCTGTCCAGCCCGAGCTCTTTCGGCGGAAGGCCGAGCGCCAGCCCGACGAGCTGCTCCAGGTGCAACACGGGAATGTGCGCGCTGAAGGCCAGCTGTCGCCTGGCGTCCTCCTGGTAGGCGTCGAGCATGACGTGGCAGAACGGGCAGGGAGTGACGAGCACGTCCGCCCGCTCCCCCGCTGCGCTCTCGACTGCTTTTCCAGCGAGCCTCACGCTCGTAGCCCTCCCTGTGAGCGCGGTGTGGAACCCGCAGCACCGGAACATCTCCTCATAGCTGACTGGCGTGGCCCCAAGCGCGCGGATGACCTTTTCAAAAGATGAAGGCTTCTCGCCCTCCTTTTTCTCGAGCACCTCGCTGGGGCGCAGGATGTGGCAGCCGTAGAATGGCGCCGCGCGTATCCCACGCAGCGGCCTGGCCACAAATTTCCTCAAATCAATCTCATCAGCGAGCACCCACAGGAAGTGCTTCACCCTCACATTGCCCTTGTAGGCGAGGTCGAACTCTGAGAGCTTACTGTTTATTTCTTTCCTGAGCCTCGCGTCGTTTTTCAGCCTGTGATTCGCCTTGCTCATCGTTATCAGGCAGGTCGAGCAGATGGTCACCATGTCGAGGCCGGCTTCTTCGGCGTAGGCAAAGTTTCTCGCATTCAGGGCGAGCTCTGCCTCCTCGCTCTTGTCCCGAATCACTCGCGCCCCGCAGCACGAAAACTCAGGGAAATCAACGAGCTCTATCCCAACCTTTTGCGCGACGAGCCTCGCCGCATTTTTTTGCTCGCTCGTAACGTTGTCCGCCATGCAACCTGGAAAGAAAGCGTAGCGGATCATTTTCTCCCTCCATTTTCTTCAAGCATTCTCCTCGCGCTCACGGCATCCTTTATGGCGCGCATTCTCGGAAAAGGCAGCTTTCCTTTCTTCAGCAGCCTGAGCGCCACGGGGATTTCGCGGATGGACTTCACCCCGAGCGTGAGGGGGATGAGCAACATCTCGTCGAGCCTGCCACTCTTCCTCACCAACTCCACGAATGCCAGCACATGTCTCGCGCCATCCGAGGCGGTTAGCCCGTGCCTCAGCGCTTCCTCCCTGAGCTTCGCGATCGCCTCAAGTGGGTCAACCTTTTTCGGGCAGACCTCGCTGCATGCATAGGCATGCGCGCATTTCCACAACCCTAGCCGAACGGCATCCTCGAGCCTTTCCCTTTTCCTTCCATCTCTTTTGTCCGCAACAAATCTCCATGCCACAGCTGCGGGCGCAGGTCCCAGAAAACTTCTATCCTCGCACGCCACATCACACTCGCTCATGCAGGCCCAGCACTTAATGCAATCGGCCGCACCCCCGATGCGCTCGAGCTCGGCGCGGCTCATACGCCCGCCCTCCCAGGCCATCCAGGGCTCAACACTTTTCATCTTTTCCCAGAACTCGCCCTCATCCACCACAAGGTCTTTCACCACCCGCGCGCTCTTCAGCGGCTCGACCGTGACTATTCCTTTTTCGGCAACCTCACTTACCCTGGTCCCGCACGCGAGCCTCGCGGTGCCGTTTATCCTCACTGCGCACGCCCCGCATATCCTGCTCCTGCACGACGCCCTGAACGCGAGCGAGGGCGCGAACTTTTCCTTTGCTTCCCTGAGCGCATCGAGCACAGTGGCATCTCTCCGCAGATTCAAACGAAAGGACTGGAGCCGGCTTTTTCCCCCGACGCTCCTGAGCACCCTGAGCGTTATGTTCATCCCTTCACCTTCAGCCTCGTCATCCTGACCGGCTCGTAGCCGAGCACAATTTCCTCTCCGCTCACTCTGGCGAGCGTGTGCTTGAGCCATCCTCTTCTCGCTTTAGGGAAATCCGTTCTGTAGTGCGCCCCCCTGCTTTCCTGCCTGGCCAGCGCGCCCGCAACAACAACCCTCGCGGCCTCGAGCGAGCATTCGAGCTCGAGCAGCGCAAGCAAGTCTGTGTTAAACTCTTTTCCCTTGTCCGCCACCCACGCGCGGCCGGCGGCTTTTCTGAGCGCAGCGAGCTCGTCCGCGGCCTTCTGCAATCCACCCGCGTTTCTGAACAGCCCTGCTCTTTCATCCATTGTTTTCTGCATGCGCCTTCTCAGGGCATAGTGCGAGTAACCTTTCCTGCGGGAAAAAATCTCTTCCAGTCGTCTTCTCTCTCTTTTCAGCGCGCGTTCTGCCTCGCTCGCGTCCGTGCTCGTTTTTTTGGCGTGCTCCGCCGCCGCCTCTCCGGCGCGTTTTCCAAACACGATCGTCTCGAGCAGTGAATTACCGCCGACCCTGTTCGCACCATGCACGCCGGAGCACGCACACTCGCCTGCTGCGTACAGTCCCCTCATGCTGCTCGCGCCGTCCAAATCAGTCGCGATGCCTCCCATAGCATAGTGCTGGGCTGGCTGAACCGGAATGGGCTCTTCGACCGGGTCGATGCCGGCAAAGTGCATGCATATTTCCCTCACCTGCGGGAGCCTCCCGCTGATTTTCTCCTCGCCCAACTCCCTCAAGTCAAGCTGCACATACCCTCCGGGAAAGCCGTTTCCCCCGTCAATCTCTCTCTGGATGCTTCTTGCGACGACGTCCCTGGGCGCGAGCTCCGCCCCCCGCGCGTACTTTTTCATGAACCGCTCTCCCCGCCTGTTGAGCAGGATACCGCCTTCGCCTCTCGCCGCCTCGCTGATGAGGATGTTGGTCCCACAGAGCGTTGTGGGATGGAATTGAACGAACTCCACGTCCTTCAGGAGCGCGCCGGCGCGGAGGGCGAGCGCGACGCCGTCACCTGTGCAGGACAGCGCGTTGGTCGTCTTTCCATAGATCCTGCCGAGACCTCCGGTTGCGAGGACAACGGCCTTCGCGGAAATCGCCTGCACCTCCCCGCTCGCAATCTCCAACGCAACCGCGCCGGAACACGCGCCGTTTCCGGCGAGCGCTGTCACGAACCATTCTTCATAAACGGTTATGCCCCTTCTCAGCACTTCCCCGTACAGCGCGTTCAGCAGTTCGTGGCCCGTCTTGTCTGCCGCATAGCATGTGCGGGCGAACCCCTGCCCGCCGAAAGGCCTCTGCGCGATGCCTCCCTTCTCGTCCCTCGAAAAAAGCGCGCCAAACCTCTCCAGCTCCCTAATCGTTTTCGGAGCCTCCCTGCACAGCGCCTCTACGGCATCCTGGTCGCACAGCCAGTCCCCTGCAACGACAGTGTCGCGAAAGTGCTTCTGCCACGAATCGTTCTTCCCGATGGCCGCGTTTATTCCCCCCTGCGCGGCGCCAGAGTGCGAGCGCATGGGGTGCAGTTTCGAGACTACCGCGACATCACAACCTCTATCGTGCGCCTCCAGCGCGGCCCGCATGCCCGCCAGGCCTGCTCCGACAACAAGCACATCATGCTTGAGCATCGGGCGGTTTTCTCGCTTGCAATTAAATAAGCTTGTCCGCGAGCACCCCGGCCACAATCAGCACTCCGGTAAGGAAATGCGCCGCGAGCGTTGAGGCGCACGCCCCCTCCAGCTTGTAATATGCCCCTGCATGCGCGGCTATTTCGCCAGCGGCCTTCCACGCGAAAAACGCCCCCGCAACCGCGGCAAAGGCGAAAAGCGGGAGGGCGGCCACCGCGATGCCCGCGAGCAGGCTCACGTACGCGAGGAACAGCAGCGCAACAAACCCAACAACTGCCTTCTCCTTCCCGAGCCTCACCACCATGGTCTTCTTTCCGCTCGCCGCATCGCCTCCCGCGTCAGGAATCTCGTTCGCCCACAGCACAGCGGAGATGAGGAAGCTGACCGGCAGCGAGGCGAGCAGGGGCTCTGGCGCGAGCGCCTGCGCTTGCACGAAATAAGCCCCCAGAGTCATCAACACGCCGAAGTTCAGCCCAACCAGCAGTTCTCCTATTCCCCTTCCCGCAAGCCTGAAGGGCGGCGCGGAATAGAAATAGCCCGCGGCAACGCCCACCGCGCCGAGCGCGACAATCTGCCATCCCCTTAGCCACGCGAGGTAAAAGCCGATGGCCGAGCCCGCCGCGAGCAGGACGAGCGAAAGCAGCAGCAGCGCGCGGGGACTGACCATTCCCATCTGGATGGACCTGCTTCCTCCGGTGAACGGCACGATGTAATCATAGTTTTTTTCATCGCTGCCCGTCCTCCAGTCCCAGTAGTCGTTGGCGGTGTTCACTCCCGCGTGCAGCGCGAGCGCGCCGGCCAGCGTGAGCGCGCCCAGCCACCAGTCGAACGCGCCCGTCGCACGCCACGCCAGCGCAGCGCCCAACAAAATCGGGATAATCGTTGCGGTGAAGAACGGCGCGCGCAGAACGACAACCCACTTCATCAGCTGCGTGACAAGCGTTGGCCTGGCCTCTCTCCCCTCGACGTCTTCCCCCCTCACCTCTCTCGTCACCCCGCAGTAGCCTGTCAGCTCGCCGTCCTTCCACAGGCTCGTCACAACAAGCTTGCCGACAAACTTCCCGCCGTTCTTTCTCTTCAGCACGACCCTGCCCTCCCACCGCCCGCGCTCTCTCGCGGTCTTCAGCACGCGGGGCACTTCCTGCAGGACGGCCGGCCAATCGTAAAAAACGCTCACGCGCGCCCTCCCGACGACCTCTTCCGCCGAGTAGCCGAAAATTTCCTCAGCCCCCTTGTTGAAAGAGACAATCCTCCCTTGGGGGTCGGCTATTATCACCGAAACGGGCTCCTGCACTTCATCACTTCTTCACTATTACCGTGACTTTCTTAACCTCCTGGAGTTCCCGGAGCTCCTCCTCCACTTCTTCCTTGATGGCCTGGGCGAACATCTCATCGGTTGTTCCGAGCCGGATGGTCACCTCCACCTCCCCATTGTCTATCCTGATGTTCTCGACCATCTTCAGCCTCACGATGTCCAGCCCGATTTCCGGATTCACGACGTTTAACAGCTCGGAGAGTATCGCATCCTGCGTGAGCGGCACTTCCTCCTTTTTCCAGATGCCCTTGGCCACCATGTACTCCTTAATCGCCTTCTTGAGCGTGTTCACCGCCAGCACGGAGCAGTGCATTTTGACCGGCGGCAGTCCTCCCAGCTCCCTCGCCGCGGTCGCCGTGTCCATGGCGAGTATCTCATGCACAGTCCTGCCTTTGGCTTTTTCCGAAATGACTGACGCCGTGGCTATGTTGGCCGCGCACCCGTACGATTTGAACTTCACATCCTCCACGACAAGCGTCTTGGGATTCACCCTCAGGTAAGTGGTTATCATGTCGCCGCACGCGGGCGAGCCCAGCGTTGCCACCGCATCAGGGTTCTTTATCTCGCCTACGTTTTTGGGATGCATGAAATACTCAAGCACTTTCTTGGTGTACGGCAGGGCCATTATTCCACCTCACGCCTCTTCAGCCGGCGACTCCCTCTCCTGGTAGAAAGTAACTGGATGCGCCGACTCTATTTCAGAGTGTATCTTCGGGTTGAACGAGGTTATCCTCCTCAGCCGCGCGACAGCCTTCCTTGTTTTTTCCACCACGAACGGAATCTCCGCCTCCCTGTTGAACTTCGAGAGCGAGAAGCGGAGCGAGCCGTGCGCTTCCTCGTGCTTCAGCCCGATTGCCTTAAGCACGTGGCTGGGGGTGAGCGAGCGCGAGGAGCAGGCGCTTCCGGTCGAAACGCATATCCCCTCCAGGCTGAGGCTCATCATCAGCGCCTCGCCCTCAATATACTTGAAAGTGATGTTGGCATTTCCCGGAAGCCTCCTGTACATATTGGGGCCTTTTGGCCCGTTGAGCTGCGTGTGCGGAATTGCCAGCAGTCCTTCCACAAGCTTGTCACGCATTTTCCTTATCCTCGCATTATTCTTCTCCATGTCCTTCACACCAATCTCGGCGGCCGTCACGAAACCAGCTATTCCCGGCAAGTTCTCTGTGCCTGGCCGGAGGTTGCGCTCCTGAGGACCGCCATCGTAAACCTTCTCCA
>JAWCPB010000010.1:0-30907 GCA_038870455.1 Candidatus Micrarchaeia archaeon | reverse complement strand
CGCGGCGTCTCTCTCCTCCCAGTCGCCGCTGTCCAGCCTCTTGATGATGGCGCTCAAATCAGCCTCTGCGGCCTTTTCGTCAAAAGGCCTTTGAGCAAATGCGCCGCGCTCGGTTATTGCCTGCTGGCAGTCTTTTTTTCCGGCAACCTCCCCGTTCTGGCTTGGTTTGTTCGCAGGTCCAGCCATACCCCAAACTCCATTGTTTCTGGTCGGTGATGGTTAATAAACCTTTAAGTCTTTCGCGGCTCAATTCACTGCGTGAAATTCGCTTTCCTCGGCGGCGCAGGCGAAGTCGGCAGGAGCGCGATGCTCTTCGAAACAAGCGACGCGCGCCTTCTGCTTGATTACGGAATAAAAGTCCATGGCGCGACCGAATACCCGCTGCTGTTCACCGCAAAACTGAATGCAGTCATCCCCACTCACGCCCACCTCGACCACTCTGGTTTCCTGCCCATGATATTCGAGCACCAGGCCCCGCCCGTGCTCGCCACGGCCCCGACCGAGGCCCTGGCCGGCCTTTTGATAAAGGACTCCATCAAAGTGCAGGAGCTGCGGGGCTTTCGCGTGCCCTTTTCACAAAAGGCCTTCAGGCGCGCCATGGAATCTTTCGTTCTCATGAACTACGAGAAGCCTCATGCGGTCTCGCAGAACACCACGGTCACTTTCCACGACGCGGGCCACATTCCCGGCGCGGCCATTGTTGAGGTGGAGGCGGACGGCAAGCGGGTTGTTTATACGGGCGACTTCAAGCTTGGGGAGACGCACCTTCACAAGGGAGCCAAGCCGGTGCGCGACGTTGATATTCTCGTCATCGAAAGCACTTACTCGGACAGGGACCATCCTGAGAGGAAAAACATCGAGGCCAAGCTGTGCGCCGAGATACGGGATACGCTTGAGGATGGGGGCACCGCGCTGTTGCCCTGCTTTGCCGTGGGAAGAAGCCAGGAAGTGTGCCAGCTTCTTTTCGAGTGCGACCCATCCCTGCCCGTATACATTGATGGCATGGCGAAGGAGGCGAGCGAGCTCATCCTCGCCTATCCCTCTTTTGTCAAGGACTGCAGGACGCTTAGGAAAGCGCTTTCGAACGCCGAGTTTGTGGAACACCCGAAGATGAGGCGGAGGCTTGTTGAAGAGCCCAGCGTGGTCATCTCGCCCGCTGGCATGCTTGAAGGCGGGCCCGCGCTCGGCTACCTCCTGCGCCTCAGCGAGCGCTCGCGCGTGATATTCACCGGTTTTTCCGTGGAGAACACAAACGGCTGGCTGTTGCTGAACAAGGGCATGGTGAGAGTGAATGGCAGTGACAAGGAAATCCGCAATCCGGTGGAATACTTTGACCTCAGCGCGCACGCGGGCAGGGCCGACCTGCTCGAGTTCATTGAAGCCGCTTCACCAGAAAAAATCTTCTGCGTGCACGGTGACCACTGCCCCGAGTTCGCCGCCGAGCTGAGGGAGAAAGGCTGGGACGCGGTCGCGCCCAAGATAGGCGAAAAATTCGGTGTGTGAAATGAAAATCTGCCAGCTCGACCCGCTTTTCCTTCCCTATCAAGGAGGGGCTGAAAAGCACGTTTTCGAAACCAGCAAGCGGCTCGCCAGAAAATCCTACGACATCACGGTGCTCACTTCGCGCCTGCCGGGAACGGAAACGAGTGAAGCGATCGAGGGGGTAAGAGTGAAGAGAGTGAATCCCACGCTCTACATCAGCAAATTTCCATTCCCTCTTTCTTTTCTGCCCCCGCCCTTCTCCATCATGCCCTTTCAGTGCATTGATGTGCTCAGGCAGGATGCGGACGTCTTCCACATCCACAACCGCTTCTGGTACCCGCCGAGCGTGCTGCTCGCCATAAAGCTCAGGCGCAAGCCGCTGCTCCTCACCCTGCACAACGCGAGGCCGGAGGGGATCGACCTCCCGACCGATTTTTTCGGGCTGCTTTTCGACCTCGCCTATGGACGGCGGATAATGGAGCTTGCAGACAAGATAATCTGTGTCAGCGAATACACCAAGAGGGTCACCGTGCCTCCACGTCTGTGGAGAAAATGCGTTGTGATAAACAACGGGGTGGATACGAGTAGGTTCAGCCCGCACGTGAAAGGTGGCAGGGTGAGGCGAAAGCTTGGAATTTCCCCTGATGCTCCACTTATCCTGTGCAACGCGCGCCTCGTGAGGCAAAAAGGCCTCTCGTACTTGATTGACGCGTTCGCGCTCCTCAAACGCGATTTCCAGAATGCAAAACTTGTTCTCATCGGAAAAGGGCCGCTCAAGGAAGAGCTGCTCGCGCAGGCCGCGAGGCTAGGGGTGGATAAGGATTTCGTGATAACCACGGGCATTCCTGAAAATGAGCTGCCAGAATGGTACGCCGCGGCAGACTTTTTTGTGCTGCCTTCGGTGTGGGAGCCGTGCGCCGTCGTGCTGCTCGAGGCGCTGGCGAGCGGCAAGCCCGTCGTGGCAACCCGCGTCGGCGGCAATCCGGAGATCGTCTCAAAAGAGTGCGGGCTGCTTGTTCAGGCACGGGATGCGAATGCCCTTTACGCCGCGATGGCGCGCCTGCTGGCAGCGCCCGCCCTACGCAGAAAATTTGCGAAGGCTGCGCAGAGAAGGGCAGAGCGGCTCTTCTCTTGGGACATCGTGGCCGAGAAAATGCACAAGGTTTATCAATCCCTGGGGCGAAGGTGAGCCATGCCTCCCCAAGCAAGATGCCCTGAGTGCGGACAGCCGCTCGAGCTCGCCGACCCCAAGCCGGGCGATGTCATAACCTGCCCGAACTGCGGGCTCAAGCTCAAGGTGGTTATTGTGACAAAACAGTTCGTGAGGTTCGAGACGCTCGAGGAAGAAAGCGAGTTCTAAGCCGCAGGTGCAAGAGCCACGTCTTCCCTCTGAAGCGCTTTCCACGCGCGCTCCCTGGTCTCCCTGCATCCATAGCAGCGCATTGCCTGGATGACTGTGGTGGCAATCTCATAAAGCTCCTTGTTCCGCCTGATTCTCGCCAGCGAATCCGCGAGCGCCTCGGCGTGCTTCCCCCCTTCCTCTGCCTTTTCAACAAAGTACCTGTACTCAACGGATTCTACGAGCTCCCTTCCCCTCTTGGTGTTGAGTTCAATGAGCGTCCTTCTCACGGCGGCGTCGATGTTCTTCTTTCTCCCGCTCTTGAGCGCGCGCTCGACGTGTGACTGTTCATGTTCGGCCGCCTGCGGAACAACGTACAGCACGTCTCTCATGCCAAGCTTGACTCTAGCCGAGTCAAGCACGCTCGTTGTGCTGCTGTAAACCACCGCAGAACCCCATCTCGCCGCAGCTTCTGCCAGCACCCCTCCCTTGCCGGCCGCTTCGCCCGCTAGCGCGATAGCATCCCCAGTCAGCCTACCGCCAGCATTTCCTGCAGATTGAAGCACATTCGCAGCATTCGCCGCAATCATGTGCAGCACTCTCGAAGCGGCCCCGCCTGCCTGGCCGAGCGTGTTTGCGGTCTTGACGGCAACGGCTTCAACTATTCTCTCGAAAAGTCCTCTGCCGAGCTGCCCGTAAATCGCGGCCAGCGGAGTGCCCAAAAGGAGTTGCCTGCGCGCGGTTTTTTCTTTCTGAAGTCTGTCCTCATTTGTATTGGCTTTCCGATCCCTGCTCTCTTCGAGTTTAGTTATTTTCGCGATGACGGCCGTTTCGGTTTCCCTGTCTATCGGAAAGAGCGCCTCCGCGAGCGGTTCGGGCCCCACAAGCTTGCAGGCGCTATAAGCGCCCAAAAAGACTTCGAGGAGTTTTTCCTCCTTATCATCAAGCTTGTGTCCCAGCGTGATTTTTTCAAGAATGCGGTTGAACTCCTTCGGGTCGCACCCTCTCTTCGCTATCGTTTCCAAGGCGCGTCTCGCGCATGCTATGCTTCTGGGGTCTACTCTAGCCTGTGTTTGGCTCAAACTCCCACTCTCAGAACAAGCATTATATTGTGCATTTTCTGGTATTTAAAGCTGCGACTGGACAGCAAAAGGTATTAATACCCTAAGGTCTTAAGATACAAGCATGTACTTGAAGGTTTATTTGAGCGAAGAGGTTGCGCGGATGTTCCGCAAGGCCGCGATGGTTGTCTACGGGTATTCCAAGGGCTCTTTGAGCAAGGCCGCCGAAGACGTATTTTCCGCGTGGAGCAAGCAAGTTCTTGCCGCAGAGCATGCGGTCGAAATCCCAGCCGACCCCGTCGCTGCCATTGAAGGAATGCTGAAGCACGTCAAGGCCGACAGCGTCGAGCTGCAGCACCGCGCGAGCGCGTTGCGCGCAAAAAAACTCAAGGGGGCGCGGCATGCACTTGGTTGATGCGAACATCTTCCTGGAAATCGAGCTGCAGCAGGCGCACTCAGAAGCATGCAAGCAATTCCTCCGCAGCGTGCATGAGGGCAAGACTGAAGCTTTGCTCACTGATTTTTCAATTGACTTGATAGCAATCGTCATGGAAAGCGAGGGCAAAAAGCCGCGCCACATCCGCACGTTCCTGGCAAGCCTGCTGGCTTACAAGGGCCTGAAATTCCATGTGTTTTCTCTGGCCGAAAAAATCGCTGCAACAGCGCTCATGGAAGAGCACGGGCTGGGTTTTGGCGACGCGCTCACCCTGCAAGCCATGCGTTCCCGCGGCGTCACTACCATCGTTTCTCTGGACAAGGACTTTGACAGGGTGAAGGAAATCAAACGCCTCCAACCTTCTGAGGCAGTGAAACAGAGCTAAACGTTCCTCGGGTCGGTTATCCTACCTTTTATTGCGGTGGCTGCCGCCGTCGCCGGGCTCGCCAGATACACTTTGCTCTTGGGATGCCCCATCCTTCCGACAAAGTTCCTGTTCGTGGTGCTCACGCAAACCTCGCCTTCAGCCAGCACGCCCATGTGGCCTCCAAGGCAAGGCCCGCAGGTTGAAGGGCCGATGATACAGCCCGCCTCGGCCAGAGCCTGGATGAACCCGTCTTTCATCGCCTGCTCGAAAACCTTCTCGCTGGCAGGGAGCACCAGGCAGCGCACGCCCTTCGCAACCTTTCTTCCTTTCAGAATCTGAGCGGCAATCTTGAGGTCCTCGTACCTGCCGTTCGTGCAAGAGCCGATGAGCACTTGGTCGACTTCAACGTGAGCCACCTCGCTGACCGGCTTTACGTTGCTGGGCAGGAAAGGCGCTGCCACCACGGGCTCCAGCTTGTCCCCCTCCAGCGTGATGGTGTCCTCATAGGCGGCATCCGGGTCGCTGCGGAAAACTTTGTACGGCGCATTGGTGCGCTCCTTAACGTACTGCAGCGTCTTGAAGTCGGGCTCGACGATGCCGCTCTTCGCGCCTGCCTCCACAGCCATGTTGGTTATGGTCAAACGCTCTCCTACGCCCAACTCCTTTATGACGTCGCCTCCCCACTCCATCACCTTGTACAGCGCGCCATCCACGCCAATCAAGCCGATGGCCGTCAGGATGATGTCCTTGCCATAAACATGCCGCTTCAGCCTGCCCAAGACGTTGAAGCGGATGGTTTCGGGCACGCGGAACCACAGCTCGCCCGTGGCCCACACGGCAGCCATCTCGGTTGAGCCGATGCCGGTGGCGAAGCATCCCAGCGCGCCGTAAGTGCAGGTGTGCGAGTCCGCGCCGACGATGATTAGCCCGGGCCGCGCTATGCCCTCCTGGGGCAGTATCTCGTGCTCGATGCCCCGCCCTTCCTCGAAGAAGTTTGCTATGCCGTGCTTGCGCGCGAACTCCCTGAGCAGCTTGCAGTTGTTTGCGGACAGCACGTCTTTCGCCGGAACGAAGTGCGACAGCACGATGACGACTTTGGCGGGGTCCCAAATCTTCGCCCCCAGTTCGTTGAATTTGCTGACGGCCAGCGGGCCGGTCACGTCATTCACCATGGCGTAATCCACTTTTGCAGTAACGACTTCGCCGGCGCTCACGCTCCTGCCGACCGCGGAAGAAAAGATTTTCTCGGTTACGGTTGCGCCCATTCTCTCACTTCTTTCCCAGCTTTTTCTTCAGGTGCGGAATCAGGCCTCCGTCAAAGAGGATCTCGCGGACCACCTCGCTGTATGGCGGGAAGCGCAGTATCTCGCCGGGAAGGATGATCTCGCCCGTGTCGAGGTGAATGGTTGCCTCACCACCGATTTTCCCAGCGTCCTTGCAGATGACCACCGGCAGCCCAATGTTGATGGCATTGCGGTAGAAAATGCGGGCGAAGCTCCTTGCCACAATGCACTTCACGCCCGCCGCTTTCAGCGCGATGGGCGCGTGCTCGCGCGAGCTACCGCTGCCGAAGTTCTTGCCAGCGACAATGATGTCGTGCGGCTTTTTGTTGAAGTCTGGGTCAAGCCCCTCCATGGCGTGCGCTGCCAGCGCGGCCGGATCGGTCTCGGCCAAGTACTTGGCCGGGATGATGACGTCCGTGTCGATGTTGTCCTTGCAGTGGTACGTTTTTCCCTCGATGTTCATTCTTCACAACCCACAGAAAACCGACGTAAGGATATGGAAAAATGGGCTTAAAAACGTTGGCCAAAGGCCCAAAAATGCTCAGCTCAGCCCTGCCTTCTCCCATTTCTTGAGCCTGAGTATTTTGCCAAGCGTCTCGCCCTTTTTTATCTCCGCGCGGATGCGGTTTTCCTTGCCGGCGATGTCCACCGCCCTTCTTGCAATCTCAAGCGCGCGCTCCTTCGGGATGACCACGACGCCTGAGTCGTCCGCGGCAATCCAGTCGCCCGGCCGGACCGTCTGGCCCCCGCAGGTTATCTCCACGCCAATTTCCCCAAAGCCCTTGGGGTCGCCTGCGGTCGGGCTGATGTGCCTGGCAAAAGCGGGGAATTTCAGCTTGCGGACAATGTCCACATCGCGGACCGCCCCATCGATCACCACGCCCGCCAGCTTGCGCTTCACCGCGCTTTCTGTGGCGAGTTCGCCCCAAACAGCTATTTCGCTTCCTCCCTCGTCAATGACAACAACATCGCCGGGCTTGGCTTGGTCGATGGCCTGCACGGGCTTGGCCCAGTCGCCCGGAAAAGTGCGGGCTGTTACGGCTGGCCCGACTGCTTTGAGGCCCGGCTGAATGCCGCGGATGCCGCGCATCTCGCCCTTTCTCTGCAGCGCGTCGCTGACGTTTGGAGTAGAAGCCTTGAGGAGAAGCGCGCGAATTTGCTGGTCTAACGGAACGTCTGCTTTACTCGCGCGTTTTTTTTTAACAATCGCCGCCTTCACCGCCTTCGCTGCTTTTGCCACATCGGCCGCCTTGGTTATGCCGCCTCCAACAATCACTATGCTCGCGCCCAGCGCGGCGGCCTCGCCCGCGCTCTTGGCATCCAGCCCGCCTGCAACGGCCACGGGAACCGAAACAGCCTTAACGACTTTCCGCAGCGCGCCAAAAGGCGTTATCCCCTTCATCTGCTGGTCTATGCCCGTATGAACCTCTATGATTGACACGCCGAGCGCCTCGCATTCCCTCGCCCGTCTTACCGGGTCGGCGACGCCGATGAGGTCGGCGCTCACCTTTGCCCCATATCTTTTGCCCGCCTCCACCGCCTCCCTTATCGTCGCGTCGTCCGCGGCCGCGCACACCGTGACGATGCCCGCGCCCGCCTTTGCAGCCATCTCGGTCTCAACGCCCCCAACATCCATTATCTTGAGGTCGGCCGCAATCTTTTTGCCGGGAAACATCTTTTTGAGCCGCCTGACTATGCCGATGCCCGCACTCTTGATGAGCGGCGTGCCAGCCTCGATGATGTCGATGAAGGGAGCCGCCTCCCTCACGATGGCGAGCGCCCTCTCGGCATCCACGAAATCAAGCGCGAGCTGCAGCTTGGCCATAGTCGTCTTCCCTTATTTAGGTACTACCTCTGCATATATATTCTTATTCTGCCTCGATCTAGAAAGCGCCAAGTTCTCGATGCGGTCAGCGTCTTTTTTGAGTGGATTCCAACATATAGCGGAGTACTAGTGAAAAGCGTTTGATATTCAGCGGCGCATTTTTCTGTGGAAACAAATTTACTTCAAAAAACTCTTTTGTGATCTTCGCTTCACAGTAACCTTCTTCGTTGATGATGAGGGCCTCATTTGGCTTTTTGACAATCCCATAGTAATACTTCGGCTGTCCGAACTCTTTCTCTGTATTTATGAGCAGAGCAATCCCTGCCTTAAAATCTTGGTACAACTGCTCTTCTCCAACCTTTATGGTAAATCTCAGCACGTTATTGCCAAGCTCCGCAAATGTAAAGGAGAGACTTTCGCATAACTTTCTGAAATTCTCCAGATTTTCATCAGTCCATTTCAGCTGGCAGCTTGCGTTGTTTTTCCTGACCTCACGCATCTTTTCCACAAAGTCCTTCACGCCTTCTTTCTCATGCTGTTTTTCAACTTCTGGTATAAGCTTTGGTTCTGCCTCTACGACATCTCTTTCCTCTTCTCTCTCCCAGAAGCCAACACGCATGGCGGCAAAACCCCGATCAGAGGGCGCGTCTCATAACTTTTTCCGACTCCAGCAGATTCTTCCTGTTGTCAAACAGAGACGCAGTCCTCCCGAGCGCAGAGCGCGGGCGGCTTTTGAGGGCGCGGGCAAAGCCGGTGATGTTCGGAACCGCGCGCACGACATTATCCACAATGGTGATGTGTGCGGCGCGGGCGGTGCGCGAGAGAGGGTTCAGGTCAATGGCGATGACCTTCTTTCCCATCCTGCGCAGCGCCTGCGTTCTGTCACCGTCTTCAAGCGGAACGAGCACAACGTCAGCAGAGAAAATCCCCTCCTTACTCACCTTGGCCCTCTCGCTCGCCAAGCCAGGAATGCGCGCGTCCTTCCTCAGACCTAGAATGCGGACGCCCAATCTCGAAAAAACCCCCGCTATCGCCTTTTCCCTCGCCCGCGTGCGATGAAACAGGTTTACCTCAATTTTTGCGCCAACGGTTTTTGCGAGAGCGGCAATCTCGCGGGGGCACAAGGCCGCAGTGTTTCCATTCACCGAGATGACTGGGTGCTTGGCGAGCACCAGAAGAGCCGCAGCCGCCCTGGCGGCCCGCCTTGCCCACCCCGTAGTCTTTTCCCCCAAAAGATAATCGAGCGCCTCGCCCCGCCCGAACGCAATCAATCCGTTCAGCGAAGTGATGCCCGCGCGGACGCCTTTCACCAGCCTTTCTCTCTGGAGGAGTGATTTTCTCCGTGGATGCAGGCCAGGAATTCCCATAAAAATCAAAAAGTTTTTATATGGCCCAAAGTTAAATATCATTAATGAAAGCAGCGCAACGGAGCAGGGCGCCAAAGGCGGTTTCCCTCGACCAGGTTATAAAAACAATAGTCGACAAAACCATCCTCGCGGGCAAGCTCGATGCGCACAAAGTGCGTGAGAAGCTCAGGAATCTTGGGGTTTTGGAGGAATTGAAGCAGCTGACGCCCAAGCAGATTGAGGAAAAAATGAATGCGCTTTATGGGTATTTGGGCGGAATTTATTGGTGGACGCCGCGCGAGAGGCTCATTGTCAGGAATGTGAAGAATCTTTTGGTCAACATCAGCATGGAAGGCAAAACAAATCCGTACGAAGCCGGCTCTTCTTTTGTTCCGCGGCAAGTCCAGACCGAGTTCGGGAAATTCAAGCCTGACTCGGAACCGATTGTCCTGTAGCTAGCGGGGGACCTGAGTTTTTTCAGGAAGCTCGCCACCAAACCGCCCTCCCAATCCTCACCAAGTCCGAGCCCTCTTCTATGGCCACCTCGAAGTCGTTGCTCATCCCCATAGAGGCCAGCAGGCCGAGCTTGTCGCAGAGAGCACGCAGCTTTCTGAAAACAGGCCTCGTTATTTCAGGCCCGGCGTGAGGCGCTATAGTCATCAAGCCAAGGAGACGCAGGTTATTGAGCTCGCGCACTCTCGCAACAATCTCATCAACTTCCTCAAAAGCCGCCCCTCGCTTCGTCTCCTCCAGACCCGCATTCACTTCAAGAAAAACAGGGATAACTTTGCCCATCTGCTGGGCGCGCGCATCCAGCTTGAGCGCCAGCTTCAGTGAATCCACCGAGTGAATTGCATCAAACACCTCAAGCGCATGCTTTGCCTTGTTGCTCTGCAGCGTGCCGATCATGTGCTTTTCGATTCTCCGCCAGTCGCGCTCGCTCACAAGCTCCTTCAGCTTCGCAAACTTTTCCCGCGCCTGCTGTACGTAGTTTTCTCCCATCACCAGCTTTTCTTTCTCCACAGCAAGCAGCTCAGCAATCTGCTCGGGCGTGGCGTATTTGGTGGCGTAGAGCAGGGTGATTTTCGACGCGTCCCTACCCGAACGGGCTGCGGCAGCAGCAATCCTTTCCTTCACCTTCAGCGCGTTTTCGACGATTCCCATCACCTTGCTTTGCGCGCCTTGCTTTTTAATTGGTTTCCACTTCCACGATTGGCGGGAAGTATTTGTCGTGTTCTGCGAGGAACGCGGCCTGGAGTTTCTTGAAGCGCATTTCGCGTATGGCTGGGTTGAGGTTTGCATCGCCTGCCGCCTCTTTCATCGCGTTCTCGAGGGGGCTTTAAGTGCGTCCTGTAGGCCGCATCGCGCCAGTGAGCAGCTTATCGTAATCGGGGTCGAACGTGTTTGCCTCGCTGTCGTTCGAGCCGGGCACGAGCGGCTCTTTTAGCAAACGCACTTGCGTCTGTCCTCGCTTTCTTGTTGCTGTACTACGTATACTCACAGTTCTTTCCTTATGTGGTTATAATCCCGATGTACGTCGTTGAACTCGCTTATGCCCTGCGCAAGGCGGCGTGGGTGTTTCCCGATGGCACCAGCAGATAGTTCAGGCAGGGACAGCTTCAATCAAAACGTCTCCGTCAATTCGCTCAATTTTGGTGAAGCGCAACCTCCATGCATCTGCCAGATGCGTTACTCCCATCCCGCCTATCGCGGTTTTTCCATTCCTCCCGCAGATTATTTTGGGCGCGATGAAGAAAACGAACCTGTCTATGAGGCGCGCGTCCGCCAGGCTTCCGGCGAGCTCGCTGCCCCCCTCGCACATGACTGAAACAACGCCTCTGGAAGCAAGAAAGCGAAGCAGAGCACGGATGTCAACGCGGCCAGTGCCGGAAGAGAAAACTGTTATCCCGCGCTTTTCGAGCCTGGTTTTTTTGCGCTCGTCCGCCCCGTTCGCTGTTGCGATTACAACGTTATTGCCTCGGAGCACGTGGGCGTTCAAGGGAATGCGCAGGCGCGAATCAACAACCACGCGCAGGGGCTGCTTTGCCCCGGGCAGCCGGCAGGAGAGGCGTGGGTTGTCGGCAAGGACGGTGTTAATGCCCACCATAATGGCATCGTTTTCCGCTCGCATCCGCTGTACGAGCGCGCGCGAGGCTTCTCCGCTAATCCACTTGCTCTCTCCTGTGCTGGTCGCGATTTTTCCGTCGAGGGAGAGCGCGAGCTTGAGCGTGAGGAAAGGGAGGCCCGTGGTGATGAACTTCGCGAAAGGAGCGTTCAGCTCTTCAGCCTCTTTCCTCAGGAGGCCGACGTCAACGCGCACGCCGGCTTTGCGCAGCTGTTCGATGCCGCTTACTTTCGGGTTGGGATCCCTCATGCAGCAGACGACGCGGCGGATGCCCGCGGCGATGATGGCCGGCACGCACGGCGGGGTGCGCTTGTCGGTGTGCGAGCAGGGCTCGAGGTTGAGGTAGAGCGTTGCGCCGCGGGCCTGGCCCGGCTTCAGCTTTCTGAGGGCCTCAATCTCAGCGTGCGGAAGGCCCGCGCCCCTGTGGTAGCCCGCCGACAGCACGCGCCCGTTTTTCACAATGAGCGCGCCCACGAGCGGGTTGGGCGAGGTTCTGCCTCTGGCTTTCTCTGCGAGGGAGAGGGCTAGGCGGAGGAACTTTTCGTCGCTGGCCGGCATCAGTTTCCCTCCAAGTCGATGAGGTGATGCAGTTTGTGTTTCTTTGTGCGAAGGTAAGAGGAATTGAAGCGCGTGAGCCTGGCCTGAAGCGGAATTCTTTTTGCCACGCGTATGCCCGAGCCGTTCAAGCCCTCCACCTTTTTTGGGTTGTTGGTGAGGAGCGCGACCGAGCGCACGCCCAAGAGCCTGAGAATGCGGCCGGCGACCTCGTAGTTCCTCTCGTCGGCTTTGAAGCCGAGCGCGATGTTCGCCTCGGCCGTGTCCAAGCCTTTGTCCTGGAGCGCGTAAGCCCTTATCTTGTTCGCGAGGCCAATGCCCCGGCCTTCCTGCTTGAGGTAGACGAGGATGCCGCGCTTGCTTCGGGCGATGAGCCGCAACGCCATTTCGAGCTGCTGCCTGCAGTCGCACCTCAGCGAGCCCAGCGTGTCGCCCGTCAGGCACTGTGAGTGAATCCGGGTGAGGACATTCGGGCGGTTATGAACGTTTCCCTTCACAAGGGCGAGATGCTCTTTTCTGCCATCAGCGAATGCGTGCACGGTGAATTTTCCGAATCGCGTGGGAAGCGTTGCTTCCGCTACTTTCTTCAGCCCGGCCATCGCACCAGCCTCGTGTGAAGCTTTATGGCGGCATCCACCGCGCGCTTGGCATAATCTTTGATGCGCGCCCTGGCCTGCTTCTCATTAATGCCTGGCCCCATCACCCCGAGGGCGACTGGCTTGCTGTGCTTGAGCGAGAGGCGGTGAAGCGAGGAGGCGAGCGCGTGCGCGATGAGCTCGTCGTGCCGCGTCTCGCCCTGCATGACGCACCCGAGCGTCACAACCGCGTCGATGCCCCAGCTCTTCAGAAGCAAATCCACTGCCAGGGGCATGTCAAAAGCTCCGGGCACGTGGATGGTGCGGACCACCTCGGCCCCAAGCTCTTTTGCGTATGCAAGCGCGACCTTCTCCATCTCGCCCGTGATCTCGCTGTTGAATTCGCTCACCACAAAGCCAAGCCTGACCAATCTCTCACCTCGCCCGCAGCGGGCCCACGTGCGGCCTTCCCTGCCTTCTTCCCTGGCCGGCCCACTTTGCCAGCTCGCCAGACTCGCGCGCGAGGGCGACCGCGTTGTGCGCGTGCTTTCTCGCCCTGTCCTCGCAGATGGCATAAAGCTCGTTGGCATCTTTGGCCTCGCTCTCGTGCACAAACACTTCGATGATGTGCTTGCCGGTTAGCAGCTTGGCCCACTGTATGCCGAGCGAGGCTTGGTTGGCGCAGTCCCTGTCGAGGTCAGCAGCGCCCACCATGCCGAGCGCGATGGCCGCATGGCAGTCCCTGTCCAGCAGGCGCTTGCACTCGACTGCGAGGTCTTTGATGCCCGGCACGGTTGAGCGAACGACGGAAACCGCGCCGTATTTCTGCAATTCCTCCAGCACGAATTTTGCCATATCCACCCTCGCGAAAGTCGTATCGACCACCGCCAGCCGCACGCGCCTTCTCATGCAATCAGCTCCCTGCCTTCGACGAAAGGCAGCCCGCGCGCTCGGGCAAATGCCCTCGCCTGTCTTTTTCCCAGCGCTTTCCATTTCCCGAGCATTTCGCACAGCACGACTGCGGGCGGCAGGCGCGCCAGCTCGCACAGGCGCAGGGCAAGCTCGGTGTGCCCCCTCCTCTCTGAAAGCGAGCGGCCTATAAGGAGAGGAACGTGCCCCGGGGAACGGAAGTTCTCGAGGAAGGAGGAGCGCAGGCCATTGTTCTGCGCCACCAGTCTGGCGAATTCCCTAATGGTGAGCGAGCGGTCGGCGTCGGTCACGCCAGTATAAGTTTTTCGGTGGCTGATGAGGATGGAAAAGGCAGGGGGCTCGCCATATGGCATGCGTGCGGAGGCGAGCGGTGCGAGCGGGGTGGCGGCGAGTAGCTCATGGAAATAGGGTAGGGAGAGGACTTCGGCGGTCGCCTTGTCTGTTGCAAGGCAGACGAGGCCCCCGGCGTGCCTTCTCATGAAGGCGATGGCCTGCGGGATTGCCTTGCTCGCGTGAATGACCAGGTCGCACTCTCCCTCGCGCGAGGAAGAGTCGAAGAGCACCACAAACCGGCCCGCCCGCAGGGCCGCCACAGCCTCGGCCACGGCCATGGCGTTGGTTGGGCTTGCAACAAATAAATGCATTACTCAAAATCCTCTATTTACGCAAAAATGCGTTTAATCATGGCGCGCGGCGTTTGCCAAGGTATAAAAGCGGGGAATGAGTAATCATATCATGCCTGGCGAGGAGTCCGAACAGCGGCTGAGGCAGCTTATCGTAATCAAGTTCATGCCTATCCTGAAGAAGGAGCACGATGAAGAGAAGCTCCGCGAAGCGTACAACGCGGTGAAGTACGATGCGTTCAATGAAGGGCTGCGGTTCTCCAATCCGACCGCATCGTTCCAAGGGGCTTTCAAGGCCGTGTTTGCCGAGATGGGCAAGAAACTAGGCCTGGACCTTTCTTTCGAAACCAACTTCATAGTCGACGAAATCCCCTATGACATGGAGCTGCCGAGCTTCAAGGCCGAAGAGCCCGTCGTCTATGCGCCCATGGCCGAAAAGCCTTTGGGAGGCGAGCTGGATGCGATAATCCACAAACTCGCTAAAAATTTGCGGAGAGAGGCTGAAGGCGAGAGCAGGCTCAAGATGTTCGGCTACACAGACCCTAAGCTGGGCGCGCTCGTCGCGAAGTTCATGGAAGACCTCGGAAATGCATGCGGGGAGGCAGGCGTTTCTCCCTCGAAGGAACAGCTGGATGCCGCGCTCGACAGGGAGTTCCGAGAAGCAGGCGCCAAGCTCTTCATGTTGCACTTTGAAAAGTTCGACGGGGCGTACGGACTGGCAATCTTCCAGAAGGGGCTTGCTGAAAAAGTCGAAAAAGTTGCCGAGAAAGCGCGGGAGGAGGTCATTGTGCTCACCGAAGAAATTCCCATCGAGGAAGCACAGAAGGCTGCCGGGGTTTTTGAAGAGCCGCGGAAGCCAGTTGCCGCGAGAGCGCCTGCGCGCCTGACGCTCAGTGAGGCGTGGGGCGAAATCAAGAAGGTGTGGGAAAAGCCGACGCACGAGTTCAAGCAGCTCGTCAATAAGGCAGTTCAGGAATGGACTGATAAAGTTCCTGTGCCGGACAACGCCGGCAGGGAGCTCACTCCATTCAGTGGGACAGAGGCAGCGGAGAACAAGGCGGCCTTCAGCGCGCTTAATAACTTCAGGGACATCCTCGTCAGCTGCGAGTCGCTGGCCAAGGAAGAGCACAAGAAAATGGTGTCCCTGCTGCACGCGGTCGTGGAGGCGAAGGAGGCGGAGAAGAAAAAGCAGGCCGTTGAAGACTTTCAGAAGGAGCAGGATACGCTCGCCAAGGACGCGCTCAAAGCCCAGTACATACTCAGGGTTATGGGCTTCCTGAAGTTTGACGTCTCGCTTGAGCTCGCCAGGGTAAGGCTCAGGGGCTCGGCCGGCGCTGGCTTTGACGAGTTCAAGCGCGAGCTCGATGCGGCGATGGCCCGGCTGGGGTTTGACGCGGTGTCGCCCGACCGCGAGACCGCGGACAGGAACTCCGAGAAGCTCAACGAATTCCTGTTCGCGCTTTACGAGGCGAGCCTGCAGAAGAAAGGCGCTGGCGAGGAGATGGACAAGCTGGAGTACGTCAGGGAACAGGCTTCCCTGGGCATTGACGGGAACGCGTTCTTCAGGCACGCGAAGAGGCGGCTCATGCAGGTCGCGGAGGGCAAGCTCGAGCGCGGCGAGATGGAACAGAGGGTGAAGGAAGTGCTGGGCGAGATGGAAGCGCGTGCTCACCTCCTGCTCGCCTCGCCGGCAGCGAATGAGAAAAGGTGGCTCATGGGCTTGGACAAGCTCCTGTACGCGGAATACAAGGAGGGAACAAGGAAAAAAGAGGAGGCGGAGAAAGCGGGAGACGCCGCGGCCGCGCTGGCATGGAACTATTACATTACCAAAATAAACCTCGTTAGGCATCCGGTTTCAGAGGCTATCGCGAGAAAATTTCCGAGCGCATACGAGTTGAAGCACAGAAAGACGGAGAAGAGGCCGACACCGAAGTAGGTGGGTTAGTCTTTCCCGTAGAACCCGGGCAGCACCCTCTTCTTGACGTCTTCAGCTATTTGATCCAGGAACCATGCGAAGGTGTCAGCGAGGGGCGTGCCTTTCGGCTCCTTGTCCAAGAGCTTCTTCACCAGCCCGACGAGCTCGTAGTCGCGGAGGGCGCCGAGCACTTGAAGCGCTTTGACGCGGAGGTCCGCGTCCTCCGCGTGTTTGAAGATGCGCCTGATTGCCGGAAGATGGCGCGAGGCTTTCTTCAAACTGTCCTGGTTGCCGATTTCGCCGATTTGCCAGAAGAAAGTCAATGCATCTTCAACGTCACGCGGGTCGCGGCTGTGCAGTTTGTCCCCGTTAATCTTGAAAATATCAGGCTCTCTCTTTATTATGCGTGGGCGGAATGGAAGAGGAATGACTTTCCTGCGCTCTCCCCCGGGCTCGCCTCCTGCGGTGTGGTTCTGTGGGGGGCGCTTTAAGCCGTTCACGCTCAAGGTTTAGGCGTTTTCCCGTATTTAAATTAGTGCGGTCGCCGGTTTTCCCCGATTCTGTCCGCGGTTCGCTTTGCAAGACCCAGTTCCCTCAGCAATTCCCTCTTTTCCTCCTCGTTCTGCGGGTTGGCCAGCGAACGCCCGATGATTTCCATTTTTATTTTGAGGAGCTCGAGCTTCGTGTCGCGCGGAATTTTCGCCCGTGCGATGTCGCGCGCGGTCGCCGGAACGCGCAGGTTCTGGGGAATGGTATACCTCATGCAAGAAATTATGGTTTTAGGACTATTTAAAGCTACGGTAGAAGGAGCTTGTCGAGGGTGAGGCGCAGTTTCTCTTCCCTGCCCGTGGCCTGGTCGCGCGCGGCCACGCGCAGCACGCCCTTTGCCCTGCCAACCGACACGATGACGTCGGCGTACCTCCTCAGAATGCCCAGCTTGTCCCCGGGAATGCTCTCGGGCTTGAGGGTCACAAAGAGCACCGAACCCTTTTCACGCGTGAGGGTCATGAGGCTGTGGATGAGCTCGTGAAAGGCATCGTAGGAGAGTCGGTCGGCCGGCTCGACCGTCCAGTCTCCCACAAAAGCAACAGGAAGGCCAGCGGCACAAACCGATTCAAAGAATTTCCGCAGCAGGGCCTGATTCGACGGGGGCGCGCTCTGGAAGAGTGCGGCGAGCTCTTCCTCCCCGATTTTTTCTTCGGAAACCCAGAGGTTTGCTTTCGGGGCGAGAAGGGGAAAGCTCTTCCTGAAAGCAGCTGGGTGGGCGGACGTGGCGAGCGCCGCGAGGAAAGGCGAGCTCGCGGAATACGCGAGGCGGTTGAGCAGGTAGGAAGCGATCAGCGGGACGCCCGCGCCCCTGCCGGCCTCGAAAAGCACGAGCGCCTTGTCCCTCGCCATTCCCAGCAGCCTGTCGAAGTCCTTTTCCGCCCTCATCGTCCGCTTGCGCAGTATTTCGGCGTGGGCGGCGCGCACGGAGCGGGAGTCCGTGGCCTCTTCAACAGCGGGCGCGAGCAGCGCGCCCGCAAAACGCCAGGTTGCCAGCGCGAGGAGGACGAGGCCGAGCGCCTGAAGGCCGTAGAAGAAAACAAAGTCGTTCGCCACGAGGCCCATGAAGAAAGACAGCGAGAGGGCGAAGAGGGCGATGAGCGTGAAGAACTGCGAGAGAATAAAGTGACCGTGCGCGGCGGCGGTGAGGCGGGTTGTGCGCGAGACGGCGTTGTGCGCGCGCAGGCAGACGGCGAGCGCTGCCAGGGAAAGGAAAAGCGTGAAGGCCGTTACCGCGCTTGCCTCAAAGACCATTTACATCCTCCCTGCTCGGGCGAGCGCAACAAGCACGCTCAGCGAAATCGCGCACGCGTACGCGAGCGCGAGAATGACTGCGAGAAGCAGGGAAGCAGCCGTGGCGTCGCTGAGCGCAGTCACGCCGTTGAGAAAAGATGAAGCCTGCACGAGCACAGAGAGGAACAGAAAGACGGATGCGGCCGCGTAGAAGTCGCGCAGCGAGCCCCACGACGCCCAGATGGCCGGGCGGAGCCCCTCTCCGCTGAGTTTTCTCCTGAAAGCCAGCCACACCACGAGCGCGCTCGCGCTCAGGAAGAGGGCGGCCACTGTAGCGAGTGCGGCGAAGTAGGCGACGACCACGCGCAGCTATGGGCTTCGGCTTTTTTATTTCTTTAGTACGCGCGGCTTGCTTCCCCCCAGCTCCACCGTCTTCGGAGAAAGGCCGAGGCTGCGGAGGGCGCGCGCGACCTTCCCGGGCTCGTCGGTCAGGGAAAACACGGCTTTTCCCAGCATTGTCATGCTGCAGGCCGGAATGGCTTCGAGAATGCGGCTTATCCTGCCGCTTGCGAGAAGCGTCTCGAACGCAAAGGAGCGGCTGAGTTCCATGAAATCCTCCGGGGAGTTCCTGCGCCTGAACACGGCGAGCGCATGCTCGCCCGCCGCGTTGATTCTCTTCCGCCACTCGGCGTCCGTGATGACGCGCCTGGTTTGAATGCCCCTCAGGTGGGCGAACACCACCCGGTAGCCCTCCGGCAGGGGAAGCCTCTCCGCCGCATCGAAAGAACCGGGCTCTTTCCTGAGCACGAAACCACCAGTGAATTCCGCGATGACGCCGCCAAGGCCGGTCCTGCATGCCAGCTCGGCCTCGTGGGCTATTCTCGCACACTCGAGGGGGGAAAGGCCCGCTTGGAATTCCTCATTGAGGGCCAGCGACAGCGAAAGCGCTCCGGCAGCGCTCGCGCCGAAGCCGCTGCCGACGGGAAGGGGGCAGGAGTGGCGGACGACTGCTGCGACGGGCCTGCCGAGCAGGGCGGAGAACCTGCTGACGACCTCCCTGGAAACAGGCGCGGGAGAGCTCCTTCCGTTAATGGTCACGGCCGTCCTCTCCGCTCTCCCGGCCTCGGTGGTCATTCCCTCGGCGAGGCACACGCCGGCTCCCGTCGAGCCGTTATCGAATATCTCGAAGAAGCCGGTGATGTGACAAGGCGAAAACGCACGCGAGGGCATGCGGATTTTAAGGGAGGAAAATGTTTTTAATCTGGAGAGCGATAAAGAGCGGCAGGGTGGTTGCGTGTTCCCGAGAAAAAAGAAAGGCACGGGGTTCTTCTTCGACATCGGCGACATTGAGGACGAGTTCGAGAGGATTCGGCAGGAAATGGAGCGCATGATGGGAGACATGTTCCGCTTCAGCGAGTTTCCCGAGGAGGTGAAGGAAGAGAGGGGACCCAAGGGCGAGAGGATAATACGCAGGGGGCCGTTCGTCTACGGCTTTAGCATGCGCGTCGGGCCCGACGGAAAGCCGCAGTTCCAGGAGTTTGGCAACGTCAAGCCCATGATCCGCGCGGTGGCGGGCGGCGAGGGCGCGCCCGGCGAGATGGAGCCGCTTGTCGATGTCATCCAGGAGAAGGAGGTCGTCACGGTCATCGCCGAGCTGCCTGGCGTGGCCAAGGAAGACATTCACTTGAAAGCGACCGAGGACAAGCTCAGCATAAAAGTCGATACGCCTGAGAGGAAGTACAGCAAGACTGTGCATCTGCCTGTTAAGGTCAAGCCCGAGACGGCCAAGGCGAGCTACAAGAACGGCGTGCTCGATGTGAAGATTCAGAGGAGGGAGCCGGGCAAGGAGGAAAAGGGCAGCGAGATCAAGGTTGAGTAGGTCCCTCGCAGTGTTCCAGCAGGAGCTTCAGCTTTTCCTTCATTTTCACAATATTGTCGAAGTCTCCTGCATCCAGCGCGCCCTTCAGCTCCCTCAGCGTCGCGAGAGCTTTTTCTTTAAGCTCGCCAGTCATCCTACCCGAGAGGAGCTCGTCTAAAACAAGCGCGCCGTACGCGCTTGACATGGCCTCCTGCAGCGCGCGCAGGGCCTCGTTCCTCTGCTTGCCCTCGGCATTCCGGTAGTCTTCAATGTGTTTTTTGAATTTTTCACACCGCGTTCCCCAGAGTTGCGCCCTTTCCCTCAATTCGTCAACGCCCTTTTCAGCGCCCAGGGCCTTGAGCCTCTGCAGCTCGCGTTCAGCCGCTGCCGCCTTCCACCCAAGCCTCATGTGAATGCCCCAAGCCTCATCGAGCACGTCGGCCTCCGGCTCCATCCTGTCCGCTTCCGCCATTTTGACGACTATCGCGCGGAATCTCTCCACGAGCGCGGGCACCTCATCCTGCTTCTTTTTCGAAAGGACTTCGGCCGCCCTCGTCCGAAGCGCCTGCACGTCCTCATCTTTATTTTCGCAGGTGACGAGGTAATACGCGTACAGTATGTTGCGCAGGAGGGCCTCGGCGTCGCTTCCCAGCTTTTCAAAAGCGTTTGCGAACTTGCCGAAATCAGGGTTGTCGCTTTGCTTGAGGACCTTGATGAGGAGGCGCAGCTCTTCGGCTAGCTTTTCCTTCTCCGCAGGCCCGTCGCTCTCGGGCTTGGCGGCCGCAAACTCCTTCTTCTCGGCCTTCTTCCTTTCGCTAATCTCCTCTTCGACCACCCGCAGGTTGTGGCGGAGCGTGTTGATGGTCAGCGAGCTCTTGCCGGATGAGATTATGTTTTCAATCTCTGCCGTGATGTTTTTCCGGCAGTCCTCCAGTTCGGCCTGCGAATAGCCCTTGAGGGATTCTCTCGACAGCTTATGTATCTTGAGCTGCGTCAGAGTGTGGGTGAGTTTCGTGCAATCGCCTTACTTGATGTTTTTGGCCTGCGGGCGCGGAGCCTCCCTGCCCGCCGGCTCGGTGGGCTTGAACGCCTCCCTTGCCTTTCTCAGCATATCGCCTAATCCCTTCGCTGCCTCGAGCAACTTCACCTTGACGGCTTCGTTCGCGGCGTGGCTGGGGCTCTTCAGCTGAACCAGGAATCCATTGGAGTTGGCCAGGTGGGAGAACTCGAGCTCGCACTCGCCCGTTTTCGCTTTCAGGAAAGTTTCGCCCTTGGCCGTCTGGAAGCCTGTGCCCGGGAATGCGTTGATGAAAATCTGCACTGCGGCCGCCTTCGCTTCGGCGGGATCCAGCCAGCGCTCGCCCTTTAACTCTACTCCGAATATGTATGCCTTCACGCTGGTGCTTTATGCGCTTTCCAGAATTTATAGCTTTGCCTTCGCGAGCGGCTTTCCGTTAAGCACGGGCTGCACTTCAATGAGCCGAGCCACGGGGCCGGCAGAGTCTATTTTCTTCTGCAGGACCTCCTGAATCTGGAACATGCCCGCGGGGTTGTTCATGTGCACGCGGATGAGCACGGGCCTGGCCTCGCCGGCGACAGCCTCAACGCGCGTGATGGCGAGCGCGCTGATCGAGTGAATGTCGTTTTTGCCGAACATCCTGTAGGGAATGCGCGCCCGCCCGCTCTCGCAGTCCATGCCGTCAGCTGGCTTGATGATGCCCGCCTCAGTGGAGGTGGCGCGCACGCTCTCATCGTGCTCGAAAATGCAGGCAAGCACGGCGAGCTTCACCTTGTGCAGCTTTTCGCCGCTGTAGCAGACAGCGAGCACATCGCCGAGGAGTGGCTGGGAGTAGGCCACGCCGTGCAGGTGGTGTTTCTCCCTTGAGACGGCGTTGCCGATGTCGTGCAGCAGCGCGCCCAGCAGCACGATGAGCTGGGCATCGGCCTTGCTGCCGTGCTTTTCGGCCACGAAAGTCGGCACGACTGCAGCCTTGTCGAGGAGGTCGAATATCCTGAGGGCGTTGACCGCGGTGATGCCGACATGCACGATGCCGTGGTCGTTGTAGCCGAAGCGATTGACAGCCACGGCGTTCGCCATCTCGCAGCCCGCGATGAAGCGCGGGTCTGCCGAAAGCCTCTCGTACACCGCGAGCGCTAGGCGGTTTTTTCCAAGAGCGAATTTGATTTGGTCGGCGAGCGGAGGACGAGCTTCCATGGCAAGCACTTGCATGGCGAACCTTTTATACCTTCAGCGCGTGTTTTTTCTGTGTCTGACGTGATCTGGAGCGTGGGGCATTCGACGAGGAGCCTGGTCGAGCTCATCGAGTTGCTGAAGCACTATGGCATCGAGGTTGTCGCCGATGTCAGGAGGTTTCCTGCCTCGAGAAAGTTCCCTTGGTTCGAGCGAAAAAGCCTGGAGCAGATTCTTCCGGCGAACGGCATCAACTATGTCTGGCTGGGGGAAGAACTAGGTGGGTTCAGGAAAGGAGGGTATGAGGCGTTTGCGAGAAGCGATGAGTTTGCGGCGGCTATCGCCGAGCTGGCGAACCTGGCGAGGAAAAAGCGCGTGGCCGTGATGTGCGCGGAAAAGCTGTGGTGGCGGTGCCACCGCAGGCACGTTGCCAACGCGCTGGCCAGGCAGGGGTGGGAAGTCATTCACATTTTCGATACGAAGAGGAGCGAAGCGCACAGGATGCTCGGCGGAGGCTAAAGCTGTTCCCGTCGGTTTCACCGGAACTTCACCGCCTGCTTTTGTTTTTAAATGAAGCAAGGCCAGCCTCTGCGGTGATTGGCATGAAGCTGGATGTGAGCAGGCTGAGGTTCGAGGAAGTCGAGGAGCTGGCGAGCAGGCTGGAGAAGCGGGGAGCGGCGGTCAGCCTCCAGAGGGAAGGCGAAAAGCTGGTCATGGTAGCGAATTAGGCGTGGGGGTGAGTGGAATGGAAATAGAGGATGTGAGCGGAGTTGTGGAGATTGAAGGAAAGGAAGTTGATGAGAAAAAGGGGCGGAGGCCTGACTTTCGCGTGGTGCAGCCCGTGACGGACGCGAATGGGGAGAAGAAGCTGAAGAGCGTGGGAGGGCTGTGGAGGAATACGAGCAGGAATGGAAACGTGTTCTACACGCTGAGGATAGGAAGCCTGAGCCTCCTCGTGTTCCCGAATGAAAGCGCATAGAAGGCCGCGGGCGGGGAGCGGCTGTTGAAAATGGGGATATGCTGAGCTATAGTTGAAAATAAGGCGATGGCGGGCTCAACTGCTTTTCTTCCCCCCCTCTTCCCCTTCCTCCCCGCCCTCGCCTCCTTCGCCGCTCGGGGGAGGAAGTGCAATTCCCAGTAGTTTTCCGAGGGAAAGAAGCTTCTTCATGTCCACGAGCATGATTTTGATGACCGCCTTTCCCTTAAGCTGGTCGAACAGGCCCCTGCCCACCCTGCTTCCGTAATAAGCGTGCACGTCCCTGACGATGGCCTTGAGCTGGCGGGCAGTGATTTCCTTGCTGGCGTTCACTGGCCTCACGCACAACAGGAGCGCGACGGGTTCTTTCTCCGGCGGTTTGGCGGCCGGCGCTTCCTCTGCTTGAACCGGCGGGGCGAAAACCCCTCCGGGGATGTACCCTGCTGGGATCACTGGAACGGGCGCGGCTGGAATCTTGGGCGCGGCTTCCTCCCTCGCAATCTCCTCCCTTTTTCTCTCTTCAACCGAGGGCACGCGCGCGTATTCAAAGCCCGAGACAGGGTAGATGCCGTTGTTCACGAGAGCCTGCATGCGCTCGAGCCGCGCCTGGTTTTCCTTGAAAGAACCGCCCGGCGAAGGGATTTCGGCTTCTGCGACGATGGCCGCCACGCCGGCAAAGCCCTCCTCGAGCGCGCGCAGGTTGGCCACGTCAATCGCCTTTGTGATGAGCAGGGAATCCACGCCGAGGTTTTTCCTGGATTCCTCGACAGCGATGTACTCGATGAGAAGCGAGTTCGACTTGGGTAGGTAGGCGCACGCCGCAGCTCCACAGGGCTTTCCGGCCTCGTCGAGCGAGGTGATGACGAACGGAATTTTTTTCTCGACCGTTTTCCTCACGAGTTCCTTGAACTCCTTTTGAACGGCCTCGTAGCCCGCGCCCGCGAGCGCCGGGTCGGCGAGGCGGTGGAGCCAGAATGCCTGGAGGAACACGCGGTCGTCGCGCGGCAGGGAAGCGAGCTGCGGCTCCTCCTCGAGCATGGTGTTCAGCCTCGCATAGCTCGCGTCCTCCGCGTGCGCTTTGAACACGGCCCTTTCCATGATAAGCTCGTTGGCGGGCGGGCGGAGGAGCAGCGAGCGGTAGCCGAGCATGCGCAGCTCTTCGGCAATGCGGTGGGCCCTGCGGAGCGCGTCCTCTCCCATGAGCTCGGTTTCTTTCGCGGCCTTGCGCAGCCTCGCCACGTCCTTCTGAATCATTTCCTTTACTTCATCCGCAGAAGGAGGGGCGTGCTCGGGAGCGACTTTCACCGGTTTCCATTTCTTTGTGAATCCCACGCGCATAATGGAGGGCGGCGGGTATAAAAAACCGCTTGAAGAAAAGGCTGCGGGCGATGCCCATGTTGTTTGTGATACGGCACGAGCACGAGTGCGTGAATTGCCCCGTCGACCACCCCGAGCCCGTGCTGAAGATGGCCTCGAGGGAGCACGCGAGAAAGCACGGCGTGAGGCTGAAGGGCAGCTATGTGGCCGCGCCCGAGCACACCTTCTACTTCATCGTAGAGGCGGATTCCTACGAGTTGCTCGCCAAGTTCCTGAGGCCTCTCATGAAGCTCGGAAAGCCCCAGATATCGCCCGTCGAAGACCTCGCCACGGCGGTAAAGAGAGTCAGGTGATGACCGTGCCTCCGCCGGCCGTCAAGACGCTCCGGGACCTGATATACTGGCAGTACGCAAAAATAATCTCCGAGTCGGCGGGTTTCGGGAAAGCCAACTACGCGTTCATCATGGACAGGTACAACAAGCTCCGCTCGGGCGAGGTAAACTGGTCATCATCGGTGAGGGAGTACATAAAAGAACACGAGAAAAAAAGCGAATGCGTATACTGCGGGGCCAAGACCAGGCTGACGCTCGAGCACATCCTGCCCCGCGCGCGAGGAGGGCCTGATTCGACGGACAACCTCGTGTGGGTGTGCGGAAGATGCAACTCCTCGAAAGGCGGCAGGCGCCTTTACGAGTGGTTCGGTCTTGAGAGGAGGAACGCCGTGCCGCGCATTGCCGAAGGCAAGTACCTCAAGCTCCTCCACGCTCTGCACGATGGCCTCGGCACGCTTGACGTGAGCGACGTGCGCACGCTGTGCCCCAGATGCGACCTGCAGAAAAAATGCCCGGTTAAAGGAAAGCTGACCGTCCTGTGCCTCGAGGGCCTGTTCAAAGCAGGCTAGAAAATGCCCGACTGGTAGTACTTTTCAGACTCGGTGGGGCGGACGACGGCGAGCGGCATGCTCTTGGCAACGCCTCGCGCCGTGACTATGCCCACAATCCTGCCGTTCTCCTCCACAGGCAGCCTCCTGATGTCATAGCGGTTGAAGAGCTCGGCTGCCTCGAGCACGCTCGCCTCGGCATTTATCGTTATTATGTCCCGAGTCATTATCTGCTCGGCTGTCGTTCTCGAGGGGTCGAGGCCCTCGGCCACAACGCGCTTGAGAATGTCCCTCTCGGTGAGTATCCCAACAATATTGCCTTTTCTCGCCACGAGCACCGAGCCGATGTTCTTCTGGCGCATGATAACCGCAACCTGGCGCACCGCCGCGTCGGCCTCTACGAGCGTGATGGAGTGCATTATCTCCTTGACCTTCAACCCTCCCACCAGCCCAAGCATTAAAGCAAAGGGGTTTAAATCGGTTTGCCCGATGGTTCTGCATGCCTTTCGAGGACAGGCTCGACGCGGCGCGAAAGCTGGCCGGCAAGCTCCGGAAATACGCGGGCGACCCGAACGCAATCATCCTCGCCATTCCGCGGGGCGCGCTCGAGATGGGGTACGCGCTGTCGCAGGAGCTCGGCCTTCCCCTCGACGCGCTCGTCTCCAAGAAAATTCCTTTTCCGGGCGAGCCCGAGCTGGCCATCGGCGCGGTGGCTTTCGGGGGCGAGGTGAGCCTCGACGAGGGCGCGCTGGCGGCATACGGCATAAGCAAAGAGTATGTTGAAGAGCAGAGGAAAGAGCTCGCGCGAATGGTTGAAGAAAAGTACGCGCGCTATGCCCAGGGAAGAAAGTTCCCCGCTCTGAGGGGCAAGACAGTCATCCTCGTGGATGACGGCATCGCAACGGGCCACACCATGATTGCCGCCATAAAGGCAGCCAGAAAGCTGGGCGCGGAGAAAGTGGTGGTCGCCGTTCCGGTTGCCGCATCCGACAGCGCCCGCGCCATCGAGCCGCTTGCCGACGAATTCGTCTGCCTTGAGATTCCAGTCTTTTTCATGGCCGTGGGTCAGTTCTATAGGGTTTTCAGGCAGGTTGAGGACGAGGAGGCGATTGCTTACTTGAACAAGGCGAGGAAAGCCGGAAAGGGCTAGAAGGATGAGAACAATCTGCTATGTTTCGTTATCCTCACTGCGCCGCCTGCGCCTAAACAGAAGATAGGCTATGAGCAGCAAGAACAGCAGAATGACGGCGCAGTGGGGCGCGAGAGCGCTGACGTCGAAGCCGGGTTGCCGCAATGCACCATAAATCAAGCGGGGCGTGCAGGTATGGTTCAAACAGAATTCCCCAGCCTTGCAATCGTTTTCGCTACAGCAAGCATACCTCACCCAGCTATGATTGACAGCATAACCACATTCGCCTGTCAGCTTTACGCAGGCATTGTTTGAGCACACCTCATCGCCA
Organism: Candidatus Micrarchaeia archaeon; assembly: GCA_038870455.1. Taxonomy (GTDB): domain Archaea; phylum Micrarchaeota; class Micrarchaeia; order Burarchaeales; family JACRGF01; genus JAWAFC01. The sequence continues at coordinate 4,584 of JAWCPB010000010.1, read as the reverse complement.
CCGCACTCGGCATCGCTGCAGCAAGCATACCTCACCCAGCTATGATTGACAGCATAACCACATTCGCCTGTCAGCTTTACGCATCGATTGTCCGAGCAGCTCGCATCGGTTGGGCAGTCAGAGTCCGAGCAGCATTCGAATGCCACACATTCCCTATTTTCAATTTTTCCGCACGGGCAGCGGATTTCGATGCATTCCCCATTCACACATCGTTCATCATCCGCGCACTCGGCATCGGCATAGCATTCGGCGCACCTGCGCACATAGAGGGGCAGGGTGCGAGCGGCATACCCCCCACGGGCAAAGCTCGCCTCGAACTGGCCATCACGCTGAGGCACGAAGGTCGCACTGCCATGGCGGTCGGTGGAGAGCTCGGCAACCTCCTCCCAGAACGAGTTCTTCGTGATGACGCGCACGATAGCGCCCTGCAATGGCTCGCTCGTGCGGAGATCGCTCACCTTGAAGGTTATGGGTTCGAGCAGGCAATCCCCGATGATTTCGATGTCAAAATGCTTTTCCCCTCGGCCCGTTCCGACTGGCCTGTGGGCGCACCCTGGTAGCTTATCCTCACCTCATCGAGCGATGGCGTGAGCAGCGGATCCGAGGTGGATAGCTCGGCTCTGAACTGAATGAACCTGCCGCTCGCGTTGATAGGGCTCAGAGGGTAGGCGTGTGGCGCGGACCAAGCACTCCAGTTCGAGCCATCATCCGATGTCCTTGTGACGAGCAGTATCGCCGTGGCATTCCCAAATGTCGCACTCCAGTTGATTTCAACGAAGCTGACCCGCGCTCCCGCATCAAAAACCGGCGAGAGGTATGCCCCGCTCGTTGGGTAGCTTGTCGTGAACCGCGCACCGCCGATGGCGTAGTTGCCAGAAGCCATGCCAGTAAACCACATCCTGTAAGCGGAGTTTTCGCCGTGCCCGCTGAAATTATTCGCATCGTACAACACCATTGGGGTATAACTTCGCTCTGCGTTCCACGCGCCCGGCTGGCGCGCCAAGCTCTGGATGGGGTTGGCTGCATCCTTCGTGAAATTCATGCCGTCAGACGAAACGGCATGGCCAATGCCCTCATGGGATGCCTTCTGTCCTCCGCTGTACCACAGCTCGTATCCCACGGGGCTCCTCACAACACTCCATGCATAGGCATAGCTCGAATCCCACGTGCCGTTATTCCCCCACGGTCCGCCTCCGCGCTCGAGCACTTTGCAGCACATGCTCCAATTTATCCCGTTGTTGGAATAAGCCAGCCCGGTCTCCTCGAACCCGCCATCAGTGCCGTCAAAATACATTACGTATTTGTTTCCAGATGGGTTGGAGTGGTTCATTTCGTCCGAGCCGCTGCTGTTATAGAAGATGTGCGATGGGCCGTACGAGCCTCGGTTCCAGTCCGATGGAACGCCGGTGATGATCGGCCGGCCAGCATCCTGGGTCAGCGGCTGGTCGTTCACCCAGTTGAGCCCGTCTGCGGACTCGGCATAACGAATAGCTTCCACAGTGTAGAGTTTGGTCGTGTCCCAGTACCATATCTTGTAATAAACTCCACTCCCGCCAAAACCGTCTGGGTCGTAAATTGCTTTCGGGTGATTGGCATCAGCGAGGCCGGTAGACTGCCCCACAACACTCCAGTTCAGCCCATCCTCCGATACCGCCAGCCAGACGTGCGAGCCGTCACTGTACCACATCTTGTAATACGCTTCGGCGCCGTGGGAGGCAAAACGATTTGGGTCGTAGAGCACTGTAGGATAATAGGCTTTTGTGGCCGGATCGAAGATTGGATTATTGGCCTGCACCCAGCCCTCGTTGCCGAGCAGCATCACGCTGCCGGCCGCCACAGCGCTTGTATTTTCGAATACTCCTGGCAGAAAATCTGCCTGAGTGGTCAGCACCCACTCGGTGGCTTGGGCAGTGGCAGCGAACAGCAATAGCGCGACTATGCACACTCGCACGGATAAAAATGGCTCATTAGGCGTATTTAAACTAAGCGCCCCGGGCAAGACTTGAACTTGCGACCTACTGGTTAACAGCCAGTCGCTCTACCAACTGAGCTACCGGGGCTTGGAAGTGTTTTGATGCGCGAAGCATTTAAGGGTTGGTTTGCGCGCGCTTGAGTTTTCTGAGATAGTAATAGACGGTGCGCAGCGGCAGCCCTGCTTCCTGCGCGATTTCGCGCGCGGCGAGCTCCCGGCCTGCCAGCTCGCGCAGGCGCTCGAGCTTCTCTGCGGGATGCACGCGCGGCCTTCCCCCTCTCGCCTCAATGGTCTTAACTGTTACACCTATTTTTTCGAGAGCGGGAAGCGCTTTTTTCGGAAACCTCGCCAGCAGCGCGGGCGAGACGAGGAGCGTGCTGATTTTTGTTTTCCCAACGACTTCGGTGAGCAGAGGAATGCTTGGTTTTGCCTTCAGGATTGCCTCAGTAGCCTCGGGGGAGGCAGCGATGGCTGCGAGCATCTCAGCCTTTCTTCCCTTGAGAACCAGCATCGCGCAACGCCTCGGCGAACTCGCGGGCACGAGCGCTCTTCTCTATCCCCAGCTCGCGCAGGCGCTCCTCCCTCGCCTCGACAAGCGGGGCGAGCGTCCTCGCCGCGGCGAGGATACGCTCCCTCGGCAGGCCGAAGTTTTTCTCGCACCACTCGACGGGCTTGTCCGAGTTGAGATAGAAGAAAGCGCTTCCGAAGCTCCGCCCGCCGAGGTTGAGCTTGAGCTCCTCGGCCTTGAGCTTTGCCGCAACGATGCCCGCGGCGTTGCGGATGCCGTGCAGGGAGGCGATGGCTTCGAGAAAGGCAAGGCTTTCCTTCGACAGCAGGGGCGGGAGGCTCGGAAAGAGCAGGCCTTTTTCGCGTTCCCTCCGGGGGACGAGGAGGAAGAACTTGAGGAGGTCGAGGGCCAGCAGTTCCTTCGCCTTTTTCGCGGCGCGCTCGCGAAGCAGGCGGCGCCTGCGGCTTAGATAAGAGGCGACTTCCTCGTCGAGAATTGCCTCGCCCGCCTCGAACCGCAGCAAACCGTTTTTCGCCAGCTCTTCCTTCAGCTCCTCGTAGCCGTCCACCTCGCTTACCAGCGCATCGCCTTCAAGCCCGTGTTTTTTGAGGAGAGAAGCGTACGCGGCAACGCGGGCGGGCGCTTGCCCAGCCAATTCCTTTTCCACCTGCGAGGCTGCCAACACGGCGTAAGCCGAAGCAAGGCACACCCGGGCGCTCCTGCGCCTGACGAGGCCTTTGGAGGCAACGGGTTTCAAAGAGAGAATGCGCGCGCTCTCGCCGAAGGCGCGCTTTACTTTCTCCTCCAGGTTTTTCGCAGTGGAGAGGTTGAAGCGCGCTCTCACGGGAGAGCCGTCCTTGGCGTGCTCGATGACCACGCTCACGCCCTCCTCCACGCCGCCGTCCGCCAGCAGCTCGGTGAGCGCGTGGTACGCGTGCAGCCCGTGCTCCCGCGAGGCCGTGAGGCGTCCGATGTAGTTCCCGTCCAGCGGAAGGACTTGAAGAAGCTCAGGCCTCAAGCCGTGCTCGAGTTCGCCGAGCGCGGCCTTGTGCGCGGCTATGGCGATGCGCGTGCGGGCGAGCGTGAATTTCTTGAGGCTGGCGACATAGCGCATGCGGGCGATCTGCTTGGAGAGGTCGCGCGCTTCCTCGGCGCTCGCGAACTCCTCGTCAGGAGGCTGAACGCGCGTGATGCCAATGAAAGGCGCCGCAAACCCATGGAAGAGCATTTCCTCCTTGAGCTGGATAAGGACACGCAGGCTGCCCTCGAGCCTCCTGCGCAACTCGGCAGGGCTTCCGCTGCCGAGCGCCAGCTCGTCAAGAAACGCGTTCGCCCTCGCGATGAGGTGAAGCGAAGAATGCATGAAAAAGAAAATGCGCGATGGAGTATATAAAGCTGTTCAGGCGCGCGCGGCAAGGCGCTTGGTGCGTTCCATCTGGTGGCCGGTGATAAACTCGATGGCTGCTTCCGCGCCCATGGTCCGCTTGATTTGCTCGAAAGTCCCTGCGAGTTCTTTCGGGGTCGTGCATGCCGCAACCATCAGCTTGAACCGGGTTTCTTCCGGAAGCGCTTCAGGCGCTTTGATGGCCATGCCGAACTTTGGCGGCTCGACCGGCGGAAACCCTCCTTCGTGCTTGCTTTCGAGGACTGCTTTCTTCAGCTCCCGCAGTTCCGTGAGCGTCGCTGTCGCCTGCGGGTAATTTTGCAGAAAGGCAGGCAGAACCCCAGGTTGAAGCAAAACAGGATTGTCGATATTCAGCAACGCAATGAGATCTGTTCTGAGACTGGTCGCCTCGTCTTTTTTTGCAATTTCTTCTCTTCTGGTCTCCTCCTCGCGTTCCTTAGACCTTTTTTTTTCAGTTTCCTTCCTCTCTTCGTATCTGGATAGCAAATAGTCGACTAGCTTCGATGCAGTCATGTTGTAGGCGAGCACGAGCGAGAAGTTGTGTTCCCAAAGGTTTTTCGGCCCGAAAGCGATTATGTTCTGCTGTATGCGGACCGCCTGGCTCGAGTATGAGGTCAGTGAGGCGAACGAAAGCTGTTTTTCGCCCAGTGAATCCAGCAGTGCAACAATGCCTTTTGCTTCGTCGACCTCGGCACGGAT
>JAWCPB010000009.1:0-31350 GCA_038870455.1 Candidatus Micrarchaeia archaeon | reverse complement strand
TGGGGAGGGGCGCAGCCCCTCCGCGGTTCGGAGGTATCGGAACCAACGATACAACCCTTTTGCCGGCGATCCGGCAAAAGCGTTGACGGAAGACAAAGGGGGAAGTATCCCCCCTTCGTCCTAGACCTTCCCCCCTCGTGGGGAGGGGGTTACGGAGGAACCTCAAACCTAGGGGGAACCGAAGGTGCCCCCTGGGTTCGGAGCGGTTCGGAGGTATCGGAACCAACGATACAACCCTTTTGCCGGCGATCCGGCAAAAGCGTTGACGGAAAAGCCGTCGGTTGGTTCTGATGGAGGTATCGGAACCAACGATATGACGAGGAGCGAGCCTCGCGACAGCGAGGTGCGAGCGACGAAGTCATCGGTTGGTTCTGATGAGGTGATTTCCTTGAAGCTGCATTTCCTGAAAAAAGAAGACAGGCACATCGAGGTTGAATTTGAGGGAGAGGACGTCACGTTTCCCCACGCACTACGCGAGACGCTGCTCGAGGACGACGACGTGGAGTTTGCGGCGTGCGTGACCGAGCACCCGCAGATGGCGAGCCCGAAGCTGATAGTCAGGACGGGAAAGAAGAAGGCCCTCACCGCGCTCAAGGACGCAGTTAAAAAGCTCGCCAAAAGGCTCGAGGAATTCAGGGCTGCTTTTAAAAAAGGAAAGTGAAGGAACATGAAGCGGGGAGCGCGCGTTCTGGCCATAGACGACGCGCCATTCACCAGGGGCGAGAAGGAGGTTCTCGTGGTGGGAGTGGTGTGGCGCAGCGGGGTTGTCGAGGGAGTGCTGGCCACGCGCGTGCGCAGGGACGGCAGCGACGCCACCGCCAAGCTGGCCGCGCTCGCCAACAACAGCCGATTCAAGGAAGGCCTGCGGCTCATTCTCCTGCACTCGATCACGCTGGCCGGTTTCAACATCGTTGATATAAAGAAACTGGCGGCCGCCACGGGCGTGCCCGTGCTCACGCTCGTCAGGAGAAAGCCGGACACGGCGAACGTGAAGACCGCGCTGAGGAAATTCAGGGACTTCAAGAGGCGGTGGGCGCTCATCGAACGCGCGGGAGGCATCCACAGGATCGGAAGGTTCTACTGCCAGTTCGCTGGCGTGGGCGAGCGCGAGGCCAAGGAGGCGCTGCGGCAGGCCGGGGCCGAGGGGCTGCGCCTCGCCCACCTCATCGCCTCTGGCGTGACGAGAGGAGAGTCGAGGGGGAGGATTTAGTGCCGCTTGAGAGAATTCAGGCATGGATGGGAAGAAACGCGTTTGTTGTATTCTCGATCTTTCTCTGCGCCGCGCTCTTCCTCTTCACGCGCTCGGCCGTTGCGGCGTTCATCGCGCTGGCGCTCGCGGGCCTGGTCAAGTGGACGAGGGACGCCGCGCCGCAGCTTCTTCTTAAAGCGCACGAAACGAAAGCGTTCTACTACGCCATCGCCCTGCTCCTCGCCCTCGCGTTCCTCTCCAAGGGAAGTGCGTTCAGCGAGGGGTTCGCGCTCGCAGCGGCGGCGGCCGCGTTCGCGCTGCTGCTCGCCGAGAGCGTGGTGAACGCCGAGCTGAAAAAAGGCGCGACGGGATGGGGAAAAGAGGCGAAGGAGGTTGTGGTCGCGGTCGCCACCGCGCTCGCGCTTTGGTTCGGGCTGAGCCTCCTGCTCGGCACGAGCTCGCCCCTGGACGCGGTCGTGTCGTGCAGCATGCTGCCGGCCCTGGAGAGGGGCGACATCGTGCTGCTGCATGGAGGGGAAGTCAGCGCGCCTGTTGCGAACGTGCCGAAAGAGGCGTGGAGTGCGCTCGCTGCGGGCAACGCCTTCCGCATGCTGTGCGGGATATGCGTTGATGCGGCGGGCGAGCGGCCTTGCCTGCTCGACCCGGCCGCGCGCGCCGAGGTAAAAAACGGTTCCTTCGTCTGCGGGTGGTGCGAGAGGCAGAGGTTCTCAGGAGGGAGGGAAAGGGTTCCGTGTGCGAAGGGAGTGGTGCTCGCGGGCAAAACCATTCCCGTCTCAACCGCGAACGACGTCATCGTGTACGAGCCGCTTCCGGCAGACGCGTTCGCGCGCTCGGGCAGCATCATCCACCGCGTGCAGGCCGCCGCGCTGGTCGATGGAAAAACGTATTACTTCACAAAAGGGGACAACAACCCGCAGTTCGATGTGCAGGTCGGGAACGAGCCCGTGGCCGCGGACAGGTCGAAGGGCCGCGTCATAGCGCGCGCTCCCTATCTTGGATACTTCAAGCTCCTCCTCTCAGGCATGCTCGGAGCCCCGCCGGGATGCGACGCCATCTTAAAGTAGGCCTGCCGCGCGGAGCCTCGCGAACGCTCCTCCATAGTCAGCCACCTCTTCGAGCTCGAGCCGGCTCGGAAGAGAGGGGTGGATGGCCGCCAGCCTTTCGGTGAGGGCGGCCATGCTCGCGCTCGAAGAGAAAGAGGCCATGGCTGCGGGGTGAAAGCTCACGCCGGCGCGCTGAAGATTTTCCAGTGCTTTGAGCTGGAGGGAGAAGGCTTCGGGAACCGCGCCCACCAGCCTCTCAAACTCTTTCTCGCTCGCGCCCTTGAGCGAAACGCGCACGTGAAGGTTGGGAAACTCGGCGAGCGCGGCCGCATAGCCGGCATCGGCACCGAGCAGGATGCCGTTCGTCTCGAGAATAAACCTGAGGTCGGCGGGAAGCGCGGCCAGCAGAGCGAGAAGATGCTGCCTGGCAATCGTCGGCTCATTCCCGCTTACCCTCACCTGGGCGAAGCCGGCCCGCCGCGCGATGGCGGCGAGCTTTTCCGCAATTTCCTCTGGCGAGAAAAATTTCCCCGCCCTCTCCGGCTTCGTCACGACGTTCCAGGCCCAGCAGAAGACGCATCGCAGGTTGCAGCCCACGCAGTCTGCTGTGGCGATGCCGCCGTAGAAGCCGGCCGGCCTGAAGCGATAATACTTGCGCTCGGCATTCCTTGCAACGATTTTCTCCGTTTCCTTCGCGAGCGCGAGCGGATCAAAGCCCACGCAGGAAAATGAAATAAAGCATTTAAAGATGCGTGCAGCAACCACTTCATCTTTTTGTGTGGGTGGAAAAATGGTCGAGGTCGTTGTCGAGGATGCGAGGTTCTGGAAGAGCTGCGTCGATGCCATCGTCAGCCTCATCGAGGAGGGTGCGCTCGAGATAAGGGAGGACGGCGTGAGCCTCAAGGCGATGGATCCCAGCCAGATCGCCATGGTGTGCTTTGCGGCCCCGAAGAAAAGCTTTGCTGAATACCGCGTCGATGCGCCGGCAAAGCTGGGGCTGAGTTTTTCCAACCTCAGCAAGTTCCTGGCGCGCGCGAGAGCCGGCGAGAGGCTGACCATGAAGACCGAAGAGAACCGTCTCGTGCTCGAGTTTTCGGGCGCCGAGGGAAGGCGGGCGTTCAAGGTGCCGCTCATCGACATCCCGGCAGGCTCGCAGAAGGAGCCCAAGCTTGAGCACGAGGCGAGCGTGAGAATGCGCGCCGGGCCATTCAAGGAAATACTACGCGACGCCGAGCTCGTGTCGGCCCACCTCACGCTGTCAGCCAGCGAGAACGGGCTCGCCGTTGATGCACACGGGGACATCGGCGACCTGCACGTGGAGAGCGAGCGGACGGCCAGCGCGGTAGAGGAGATAAAGGCAAAGAAGGCTGCGAAGGCGACTTTCCCGCTCTCCTATCTCAGCAACATCACAAAAGCCTGCCCGGATGACAGCCCGCTCACGCTGCACCTCAAGAGCAACGCGCCCATCAAGGTCGAGTACAGCCTCGACGGCGCCGAGCTCGTGTACTACCTCGCGCCGCGCATTGATGTCGAATAGGTTTAAAACCCCAAGCGCACAATCTTGCCCGTGGAAAAAATCCTTGCGAGCGCGCCCTCGCGCGTCATCCTGACGGGCGAGCACTTTGTGGTGTACGGCGCGCCCTCGCTCGTTGTGCCCGTTGAGGTGCGGAATGCCGTGAGCATCAGCGAGGGACAGGGCGAGCTGCGCGTGGAGATGGAATCGCGCCTCGGCACGGCGAGCGCGTATGCGAACGGAAGCTTCTTGGGCTCGCGCATCATGAGGCCGTACGCCCAGGTCGTGACGAGGGCGTGCAAAAAGGCGGCGCTCCCGCGGCCGCTCATCGCATGGTTTGACATAAAGTCTCCCAGGGGAATGGGCGCGAGCACCTCGTTGGCGGTCGCATTTGCCGCAGCGCTGTACAGCGCGCTCGGGATCGTGCCTGGAGTGGATGAGCTCTTCCAGTGCGCGCAGGAGTCGGACAGGCTGGCGCACGGAAAGGCGCCCAGCGGAATGGATGCAAAGGCGATTCTTGAGGGGCCCGTGAAGGTCAGAAAGAGCTTTGCCCCGCTGCGCTTCGGATTCGAGAAGAAAGAGGTGGAGCTGCCGCTGGGCACCACGCTGCTTTTCATAGACACGGCGAGGGGGGAGTGGAGCACGCGCACCACGATGTATGCCAAGTTCGCTGCCGCGCACGGAATAAACAAAAAACCGGAAGAGCTGACTCCGGAAGAGAGAGAAAAAATCGTGCTGCCGTTTCTTTCTGTTTATGACACGGTGGTAGCCGAGCTCAGGAAAGACGGCGATGCGGCCGCGCTCGGTGACGCGCTGCGGGACAACCACGAGCTGCTCAGGAACGCGGGCGTCTCCACCCCGGAAATTGAGGATGCGATTTCGGCGGCAAGGGAAAACGGCTCGCTCGGAGAGAAGATGACCGGCAAAGGAGGAGTGGGAGGAAGCGTGCTCATTCTCGTTAAGGAGGAAAACAAGCGGAAGGTTGCAGAAGCCGTGCAAAAAAAAGGCTTCCGTGTGCTCGAGGCGCCCATCGGCCGAGGAGGCATAGAAGTCAAGTAGCCGCACTCTCGCACAGCTCTGCCGCGTTGCGCGCGCCGTTCTGCGCGCCCCTCGCCTCGAGCGAAAGCCTGCGCAGGCGAGGGACAAACTCCTCTCTTCGCTCGCGCAGCTCCCGCAGCTTCGCGGGAAGCAGATGCAGTTCCAGCGGGGAAGAGCGCAGGCCGAGCCCCAGCCGCTCGTACACGACGGCGTTGCTCTCCTGCTCGGGCCACTGCGCGTCCGGAAGCAGCAGCGCCGGCTTGCACAGCAGTATGGATTCCATGATGGCGCTGTGGCCGGCAGGCATGACGAGCAGGTCGGCGGCTGACATGAGCGGAAAGATGTCCCGCACGAAAGGCCGCACGCGCACATTGCCCGCGCGCGCTCTCTTTTTCGCAAAAATGCTGACCACGGTGAAATTGAAGTCGGTCATTCTCCTCAGCACGCCCAGCAGGCGGTCGAACTCGCCGGCCCTGAAAGCCTGCCCACCCAGCGTGACGAGCACGCGCGGGGTTTTTGATGGGCGATGAACAGGAGGCGGGCGGGAGGCGAGAACCGACAGGGGGCCCACGAAACGCGTCTTGCCGCGCACGCGCGGGTCGTTGGAGAGCAGCGGCGCGCAAATGGTATCCGGGGGGAGAAAGTCGGGGATGACGATCTCCTGCGCGAAAGGATACGGCAGGCTGAGCGGAACCTCTATGATGCTCTCCAGGACGGAGCGCTCGAGCTCCTGCGCGCTGAACACCCTGGCCAGCAGCGTGCGCCCCTTCTGCCTCTCCTCGGCCCCGGTCAGGATGAAGTGAGTCTGGTTTGTGATGTAGAAGACAGGAACGTGCTGAGCAAACGCGGCCAGCACCGTGGCAAAGCGCGCGTCGCTCACCACGACATCGGCGTCGAATGAGCGTATGAAGGCGCGCTCGGCCAGGAAGGCCTTGGCGACGTCAAGGGGAGTGCCGCGCGAGCGGATGATCGAGCCCACGAGGTCGAACCGACCATCGGCTCCCGTCATGAGCACCTCGGGCCTCGTCTGGATCGTTCTGGCCCCGGCCGCCCGCAGCCTCTTCAACGCCATGCCGTAGCTCGCCGCAACAACATCGTGCCCCCTGCCCTTGAGCTCGTTGTAGAGCGCGAGCGTGCGTGAGGAATGCCCCAGCCCTTCGCCGCAGGCTGACAGGAAGACGCGCATGCTCACCATGCCTCAAGCAGGGAGATCCACTCCATCGCCGCGCGCGCGGCGATGTGGGAGGTGTGCTGCTGGAAGTCGAAAGGAGGACACACTTCCATGAGGTCGATGCCGAGCACCCTGTGTTGAGCAAAATCGTGGACGGCCTTGAACAGCTCGAGCGCGCTTATGCCCCCGGGCGCGGGCGTGCTGACTCCCGGCGCAAAGGCTGGGTCGAGCACGTCAAAGTCGATGGAGAGATAAACAGGGCCGCTGACCAGCTCAAGGGCTTTGGCGAGCACCCTCCCAATGCCGAAACGCTGTACGGCGAGCGCGGGAAAAGTCTTCACGCGCGCCCTCCTAAGGTTGGCGAGCTCCTCCGGTTCGGGCGCGCGCACACCGATTTCGACGCTTGAGTGCAGGCGCAGGTGGGCCAAGCCCGCTGCATCGCACACGACAGAGCCGTAGTAGTGGCCGCGCGAGCAGATGAAGTCAGGATGCGCGTCAAGATATACGAACGACAGCCTTTTTACCGCGCTCGCGCCCTTGAGCGCCTCGAAAGAAATGCTGTGGTCGCCTCCCAGGAGAATGAATTTCTTCTTTTTCTCAACCAGCGCGGCCACGAAATCAGCCGCCCTTGTTTTCGGGATGTTGCCCGCGTCAAAAATCCGGGCTGGCTCGAGCGGCGCGCCGGTTGTGAGAAAAGAGGGACCCCCCACGCCCGCCACGGCATCGCGCTCGTTGCTTGCCGCGCGAATGGCGTCAGGCGCTCTCGCAACGCCGCGTCTCCTCGCGAAGGAGGCGCTCTCATCGGGAACGCCGAAGACGACATAGTCGGCTGCCTCGAGGCTCTTCGCGGCGGCCCACAGAAACTTCCTCATCACCGGAAGCATACTGCAAGCGAGTTTAAATATCCCGCGCAAAAAAAACAGGGGAAGACATGCTGTCGCTAGCTCAACTCGCTCGCTATCCTTTTTGCTCCGGAGCAAAAGAAATTCTCGAGAGGGAAAAGGTTTCGATAACGGACACTGGGGTTCTCGACAGCGCGAGAGCGCGCGTTCTCGGCGCGCTGCGGGGAAGCATTCCGGCCGTGGGCGAGCCCGTGAAGGACATAGCGTCCTACGCCGCCGCGAGAGTGCTCCTCTCGCTGCTGAACAGGAGGGGAGCGATCAACCGCTATGCTGTGGCAGAAGCCAAAAGGGCGGGCGAGCTGCTGAGGAGGGAGGACGATGCGGTGGTCGCGCTCGTGGCGGGCGAGCTGGGCGTGCGGTTTGAAAAGGAGGGCGGGAGGTACAGGATGCGGGTGTTCGACTACCTGAGGCACGCGCCGCGCAGCATCGACTACAAGCTGTCCAACAGGTCCGTCGAAAACGGCTGGGTTGGGTTATCGCGCGCGGAATGCATTCGCGTGGCAAGCGAGGCGCTCCAGAAAAGCATCGAGCGGAGCCTCCCCATGCGCATCGATAACGCGCCGGAAGAAGTGCGGAGGGCCGCGCGGGAGCTTGAGCCGCTGCTCCCGAAAGAAGCGCCTGCGGTCATCAAGGTGGCCGCGGGCGCTTATCCGCCGTGCATAAAAAAATTGCTGGAGGAACTGGCGGAGAGCGCAAACCTTCCGCACAACGCGCGCTTCGCGCTCGCCGCATACCTTCTGAACATCGGGCTGGACAAAGAGAAGGTCATCGCGCTGTTCCAGACCGCGCCCGATTTCGATGAGAAGACGACGCGCTATCAGGTGGCGTTCATCGCGGAAAAAGGCTACAGAGTGCCCGCCTGCGCCGCGCTCGACATGCAGGGGATGTGCGTGGCGGACTGCAGGGTTGGAACGCCGCTCAAGTACAAGCCGGGTGCGGAAAAGCCGTGGAAGAAAGAGGCCGGACAATGAATGAAGAGGCTTTCGTGAGAAAAAAGTTCGCTGCATGGTACGCGGCAAACCCACCTTCCCCGCCCGAGGAAGTGGGCAGGAGGGAGTTCGGCGTGGGCAGCTGGAGCAAGAAAATAGAGACGAGACACATGGCGTTCGCGGGCGAAAGGGAGCTGGCCGCCTTCCTGGCGAGGGAAGCACCTTTCTTCGTTTCCTACAGCGCAGCGCGCTATGCATTTCCGGACGCGCGGCCCATGCAGAAGAAGGGATGGATCGGAAGCGATCTCATGTTTGACTTGGACGCGGACGCGCTGGCTCTCAACTGCGCGCACGGAAGAGGGTGGGTGTGCGATGCCTGCCTGAACGCGGTGAAGGAAGAGGCAGCGCGCCTCATCGAGGAGTTTCTGGTGCCGGACTTCGGCCTTGCCAAGGACGAGATACAGCTCAATTTCAGCGGCAACCGAGGCTACCACATCCACATCCAGAGGGCTGACGTGCTCGGCCTCGAAAACGCCGCGAGGCGGGAGATAGTGGATTACCTGATGGCAAACGGCCTTGACCTGCAGAAAATATTCTTTGTCGATGAGTTGCGGGTGTTGCGCGGGCCCATGCCAAACGATGGGGGCTGGGGGGGAAAGCTGGCGCGAGCATTCCTGCGTGCGCTGAAAGAAAAGAGACTGGGCGAGCTCGGCATTCACCCAAGAACGGCAAACCGCTTTTACGCCAGAGAGGAAAAAGTTGCTGCCGGAATAGAAAGGGGCAATTGGGATGTGATAAACATTCAGGAGCGCAAAGCTTTCTGGGCGGCCGTTGCCGCAAAGCTCAGCGTGCGGCTGGCCGACAAGATAGACCAGAACGTCACGGCCGACTCCACGAAACTCATCCGGCTGCCCGACAGCCTGCACGGCGAGACGGGCCTGCTCGCAAAGCGCCTCAAGAACTTGGATGCCTTTGACCCGCTCAAGCACGCGGTGGCTTTTGACGGGAAAAACACGGTGCGCGTGAAAGTCGCGAGGGCGCCCGCCTTCCGCTTCGGCGAACAGAGCTTCGGGCCTTTCGAGAATCAGGAGGCCGAGCTGCCTGAAGGCGCGGCGATCTACCTGCTTTGCAAGAAGGCGGCCGTGCTCGCGTGAAAGTTTTTGCCTCTTTTCCTCTCTCGTGCGGTCTCTCGGAAAAAAATCGGGCTGTTTTTTCAGGCGTGAAAAGTTAAGAATAAATACAAGTTGCCAATCAAGTTTGCCGCGCGAAAGAAAACGATGGGCGACCTGCATGGCGGACATCTCCTACGAGGAGCTCAGGCGGATTCAGGCGAGGGAGAAGAGAGAGCCCGGGCTATGCGAGCTCGAGGCCGACTTCTACGACAGGGTAAACGCGCACGTGGCGGAGCGCAGGTCCAGGCTCGAGAAAAAGTTCGACTTCGCCGCCGCGCGCGAATACGAGAATACTTTAAAAATTCTTCGCGACATATATGCGAAGAGGGAGCAGAAGATTCTCCTTCTCGCCCTGCGCGCGGCAAGGGGCGAGGAAGAAGCCAACGGCCTTACGAGGGAGGAGAGGGCGCTCTTCGATTCGGTTGTCAAGCTACTCCGCGAGTGCAGCACGCGCTTCCAAGGGATTCTGGAGGTGGGCGCGGCTGCGAGGGAGCTCAGCAAGCGCCGCGTCAAGATACTCCGCGACGTCCCCGAGTTCGTGGGCAAGGACATGATGAACTACGGCCCGTTCAAGCTCGGCGAGGACGTGCTCCTGCCCGAGAACGAGGCGGCGCGCCTCGAGCGCCTGGGAATGGCGCACATCGAGTGACTTCTTCTGCCCCGCATGGTGAGCGCATGAAGGTTCCGACAGAGATCAGGACATACTGCCCGCACTGCAGGCAGCACACGCTGCACAAGGCCAAGCTCCCCAGCAGGGGGCGGCCGAGGACGCTCGCGTGGGGAAACCTGCAGCACGAGAGGAAAATAAGGGGGTACGTGGGGAAGGTGGCGGGCGAGAAGCCGGTTCGAAAACAGGGAAAGCGCCCGCGGCTGCTGCTCGAGTGCAGCAAGTGCAAGAAGAAAACCGAGAGCGTGCTGGGGCCGCGGACAAGGGAAAAGCTCGAGGTGAAGGGCTGAGGTGGAGCGCGTGAGCAAGTTCCTGAGGGTGAAGTGCGAGTGCGGAAACGAGCAGAACGTGTTCAGCAACGCCGCGACCACGGTGAGGTGCAGCGTGTGCAGCAAGCTGCTCGCAGAGCCGAGGGGCTCCAAGGCGCTCGTGCACGGAAAGATAGTCAGGGTAATGAGCTGAAGCCATGCCGCTGAAGAAAAAACCGCTTCCCGAACAGGACGAGTTCGTCATCGCCACGGTCAAGAAGATTTTTCCGTATGGGGCGTTCTGCTCGCTCGACGAGTACGGGGGAAAGGAGGCCTTCATTCACATCAGCGAGGTCGCCCCGCGCTGGATAAAAAACATACACGAGTTCCTTAAGGAGGGCCAGCGCATCGTCGCCAAGGTGCATCGCTTCGTGCCAGAGAAGAACCTCATTGACCTGAGCCTCAAGAGAGTCACCGAAGGCGACAGGAAGAGGACGCTCGAGCGCAGCCAGAGGGAAAAGCGCGGGGCGAGGCTGCTCGAGGTGGCCGCGAAAAAACTGAAGAAAAGCCCGGAGCAGGCGCTGCGGGAAGCCGGCGAGCCGCTCGAAGCAGCCTTTGGGGACGTGTACACCGGCCTCGAGGAGCTCTCGTTCAACCCCGAGGCCGCGCTCGCACGGCTCTCTCTGCCGCAGGCGTGGAAGGAGGCGCTGCTGGAAGTCGCGAGCGCGAACATCAAAAAGCCGAGGGCGAGAGTGGCCGCGACCTTCGTCCTCGAGAGTTTTTCTCCGAACGGCGTGGAGACCATAAAAAAAGCGTTATCGAGCATAAAAACCGCCGAGAAGGCTGGCGCGGAGGTGGCCGCGCATTATCTGGGTGCACCGAACTACCAGGTTGTCGTGGTCGCGGATGATTACAAGACTGCCGAGAGCATTCTCGAACAAGCCTTTGAACGCGCCAGCGAAGAGATCAGGAGGGAAGGCGGGCGGGCCGCCCTCAAGCGAGCCGCGTGACATGAGGTTTAAATTAAGAAAGTGCATGGTGTGCGGGAACTACACGCTCGGCAACGAGCACTGCGGCGCCCCCACGAAGCTCGCCCACCCCGCGCGGTGGTCGCTCGCAGACAAGTGGGCCAGATACAGGAGAATCGCGAAGGGATTGGCGTGATGGAAACAACGATTGTCGTCAGGAAAAAGGCGAAGCTGCGGTTCCGCAACCCTGTTCTCATAGAGGGACTGCCGGGCATCGGCCTCGTGGGAAAGCTCGCGGCAGAGCACCTCGTGCGGGAGCTCAAGGCGGAGAAGATCGCCGAGATATACTCCCCCCACTTTCCGCACCAGGTTCTCATGAAGAGAAACGGAACGCTGCGCATGCTCAAGAACAAGGTGTTCGCCTGGAGGAACCCGAAGAAAGGCAGCGACATACTCATCCTCGTGGGAGACGTGCAGGCGGTCACGAGCGAGGCGCAGTACGAGGTGTGCGACAAGATACTCAAGTTCTTCGCAAAGCTCAAGGGAAAGACGATCTACACGCTCGGGGGTTATGGGGTGGGCAAGACGGTTGAGAAGCCGCGCGTGTTCGGCTCGGCCACGCACAAGGAACTCATTCCGCCGCTGCAGCGGCTCGGCATAGTGTTCGGCGAGACGAACGGCTCGATCATAGGCGCGGCCGGCCTGCTGCTCGGCCTCGGAAAGCTGCAGGGCATGCGCGGGGCCTGCCTCATGGGCGAAACGCACGGCGGCTATGTCGATGCAAAGAGCGCGCAGGCCGTGCTCGAGGCGCTCACGAAAATCCTTGAGGTGAAGGTGAGCATGGCAAAGCTCGAGGAGAGGGCCAAGGAAAGCGAGAGGTTCATGAAGAGGATGGAGAAGGAGGCGCAGAAGCAGGCCGCCGTGACAGAAGGCGCGGTCAAAGGCGAGGAACTCAGCTACATCCGCTAGCCTTAAAATAACGGACGAAAAACTGCTTTGCGTGGGCATCGAAGAGGCCCTCGCGGAAATAAGAGGGCTAGATTGCGGCCGCATTGAACAGAACCTCGTCCGGCAGCTGCGCGCGTACGCGAGGCGGGCGGGGCGGCCGGCGGGCGTTGTGGGCCTCAGCGGAGGCTTGGACAGCAGCGTGACGGCTTGCCTCGCAGCGAAGGCTTTCGGTGCGGGCAACACGATTGGGATGCTGCTGCCCGCGAGGGCGACGCGCGAGCTTGATGCGATGCATGCAAGGGATGTCGCGAAGATGCTTGGAGTGCGCCTGATTGAAGCGAATGTCTCCCCTGCGCTCGATGCGCTGAAAATCCAGCTTGCGAGCAATTATCTGAGGCCCATGACGAGGATGGATGAGGGAAACCTCGCTGCGCGGGCGCGCATGGCCTGCCTGTACAATGTTGCGGCGAGAAGCGGTGGTCTTGTAATCGGAACGGGCGACCGCAGCGAGATTCTGCTGGGCTATTTCACGAAATACGGAGACGGTGGAGTTGATGTGCTGCCGCTCGGAGGACTTCTCAAGAGCCAGGTGAAGGAGCTCGCAAAGCACCTGAGGCTGCCGCGCGCAATTGTCGAAAAGCCGCCCTCGCCCAACCTGTGGCTCGGACAGACGGCCGAGGAAGAGCTGGGCGCTTCCTATGACGAGATCGACGCCGTACTGTGGGCGCTGTTCGAAAAAAAGTGGGGAGAGAAAAAGGTTGTGCGCGAACTGGGTGTGAAGGGCTGGCTAGTGGCCAGGGTGGCCCGGCTTTATGCAGAAAGCGGCCACAAGCGGGCAACCCCCCCTGTGCTAAAACCTTTTTAAACCCATAACGAGAGTGTGGTGCAGGTGGTTGCTTATGGCGAAGAAAGCGAGGGAGGCCAAGGCTAGGGCGAAGCCGCAGGTGAAGGCTGCAAAAGCGCCTGCCGGAGCCGTACTGGGCAAGACACCCCGGGAATACTACGAGGCAATAAAGCTCCCGCTTGCCGTGCTTGTGGTGTGGAGTGTGATAGGCTTCCTGGCCGCACTGGCGGTTCCGCCGCTGGTGTTCATCACGGCACTGGTGTCGCTCATCCTGGCGCTTGCGACCGGCCTTTACGTGGGCTGGACAATGGTCAAGCGCGAAAGAGGCGGGCTTCCGCAAGCGCTTGTTGCCGGAGCTGCTTTGGGAGTGATCGCCAACGCAGTGGGCAGGGCGCTGGACGTGATACTCTCGCTGATGCAGGCGGGAGCGCTCGGCGCAGGCGTTGCAGTGGTTGCCGCAATCATCGGCATCGTGGCCGGCGGCATCATTGAGGCGGCGCTGGCGGCCATCGGCGCGCTCGCAGCAAAATACGTCTAGAGGCCTACAAAATCTTTGGCGGCCTTTCCCTTGGGAAAGAAGATTCCGTTCAGCGTCTGCACCGGAAGGCCCGTCTCTTCGGCAACGCGCACGCACTCGCTGGCGTCAAGAAACTTGTTCAGGTAGAGCACCGGGTAAGAGCCGATGGGGGTGCTCAGCCTCTTCACCACGAACTCGCGGAACTGGAGAATGCCCACGTGCTTGACCCTGAGCTGTACTCTGCCGGCCCTGAGTATCTCCTGCGCGTTCAAGCCCGCACCCTCGTGCCTCCGACAGGCTTTCCGAGCAGAGCCTTCTCCAGCGCACCCTCCCTCAAGCCGTTGATGATGGCGCACGGCGCGACATCGGCGATGGCCAGCAGGGCGGCGACCTTGGTCCGCATGCCGCCCGTGACGTCAGTGCCGCGCGCGCCCCCTAAGAGCGGGAGCAATTTTGCATGGTTCGCCCGCGTTATCTCCGGAACCGTTCTCCCCCGGCTGTCAAGAACGCCATCGGTCTCGCCGAGCACGAGCACGCGTGCTGGATGGAGGCGCGGAGCGAGGTAGGCAAACAGCGCTTCGGTCGAGAGCACGGCCGCGCCCTGCGATAGGTCGAGCACCACATCGCCATAAACGACCGGCACGAGGCCGGCGTTGAGGAAACGCAGGAGCGGCTCGTGCGGCCATGCAGCGAGCGAGCGCGCGTGCGCCACGGCCGAGGCGCAGGGCGGCACGGGCACGGCCGGCACGCCGGCATCGAGCAGCGCGTGGGTGACGATATGATTTAACCGCGCGGCATCGTGATGCACCCTCGCGAAGCCCTGCAGGCCGCGTTTTCCCCTCATCCCCTCGGTTATGCCGTATTTCGCGGCGCTCGTGTGGGCGAAGGAACCGCTTCCGTGTCCGACGAGAACCCGCAGGCGCTTCTGCCGCAGGGAGCCGGCGAGCTCGCGCGCAAGCCTCTCGATCACTTCAACGCGGGGGGTGTAGGGCCTAGTCTTGTCGGTGATGAGGGAGCCGCCGAGCTTGACAAAAACAAGGCTCATCTCAAACCCTTCCCTGTCTGCGCAGACTCAGCGCGATGGCGAGAGAGGGGGCAATCTTCTCCCGGTTCAGCGCTGCGGCCTGCCGCCATGAGAGGAATCTGCTGTCCCGCAGTATAAGTTCTTTTCTGTTCGGGCTGGCGCGCGCGCCTTCCGGAAGAACGGCTTTAAAGTAGGTGCAGAGTTCATTCTCCTCAGGTGTGGAGGAGAGGATGGTTGCAATGCGAATGAGCTTCAGGCCCCTGAGGCCGAGCTCTTCGGCGAGCTCGCGCGCCGCGGCCTGCCTCACGCCCTCGCCGAGCCTCACGTGGCCGCTCGCACTGGCGGCGAACTTGCCGGGATAAAGGTCTTTGGAGAGCGCGCGACGCTGGACGAAGAGCCTGCCGGCAGAGTCAAAGAGAAGCACGTGCGCGGAACGATGCAAAAGGCGTTTTTTGTGAGCAGTCCGCCGCGCCGCCCTTCCGACTGCCCGGCCGCGCTCGTCAACCACCGCAACGACTTCAGCCATGCGGCCCGCCTCGTTCGCCGCGGCGAAGGGGCTTGAGCCTCCTCCGCTCGCCGATCACTGCAGCGACTTCGCTCATGCGGCCGCCTCGAGCTGCGCCATCAGGCTCTTTACCCCCTCGCCCCCGAGTTTTTCGGGCGGCCCGGCAACATCGGCGAGAAAAACGGAGGAAGCGCGTTCCTGCGGGAGGGCAGAGAGGAGGTGGCCGCGCACCGCCTCGGCATCCCTCGAAGTCGTTATGACGGCAACGGACGGACCGGTGTCTATGGAAGAATACGCGAGCAGGCCGCGCCGGCGCAGGCCGCGCACGAGCTCGAACACTGCGCGCGTGTCCTTCTCCCAGTTGTCAAACCCGCCTCCGCTCGTGAGAATCCTGTTCAGCCACACCGAGTCCTCCTCGGCGTGCCTGCCTATGGCCTCGACGTCGCGCGCGAGCACGGCGTTGAGAAGGGCGGGAACCTCGCTCGCCTTCCTCCTCGCCCACGCGACGTAATGGGGCGAGCGTACTGCGGCCGCGTGCGCGTCCTCAGTCCTAGTGGACTGCGGGATGGGAACGACGACGAGCCTCAGGTCTGTTTTTCCGTCATCAACGCGGATGCCGTAGGAGTCGTCCGGGCGGGCGAGATAGCCGGCGTGAGAAGGCCACAGGGCGAAGCCGCCGGCCGCGCTGCGCGTTGCCGAGCCTGCAAGAATGCGCGCGGTGAGGGCGAGCAGGCGCTTGTTTGCCACGTGCTCGGGAAGAGCGGCCCCCACGAGCGCGCGGGCGAGCGCCGCTCCAGCGGCCGCGCTCGTGCCGAGCCCCTTGCCCGAGCCGCCTCCCTTGAAGATGTTCTCGGTCGCGGCGCGCACACGCGAGGTGATTCCAAAGCGCGCCCGAAAAGCATCGACCGTTTCGATCACTCTCTCCCTCGGCCTGCCCTCCGCTTTTTTTCCCCCGATGACGATGAGGTCGTCGGCAAGCGATGGATCGAACTCGACCAGCGCATTCGTTGTTGTCGAGTCGTTTGTCAGGGTGAGGCTTGGAAAGAAGGCGATGCGCAGCCTGGAGTCGACCATGCCCAGGTACTTCTCTAGCCCGAGGATGGACCAGGCTCTTGAGGCTGCGCGGCCGCTTATTTTGCCGAGGGGCTTGAGCCGTGGGAGAGGCTCTTCCCCCCATCCTCGCGCGCGCAACAGCGAAAGCATGTCCTCTGTCGCACGCTCTATGGAGGACTGGACAGCGGAGGGCAGCAGGCCGCGCTGTCCGCTCCTGCCGCGTGATGGTTGGGGTGTGGCAGGCAGCTTACCACCTACTTGAGCAATCTCTCCATCTTCTCATAAACGATGTCGAGCGCCTGGTCGATGGCGCGCTGAATGTCGCCGCTCTCGAGCACGGGAATGTTGTGGCGGCGCGCGTCTTCAACCATGTGCGCGCTCATAGCCTCGTACTTGTCGAGGTTGTTGATGAGGCGCTCTACGGGCGACTTGAAGTGGCTGTACCTCTGGCGCATGCGAAACCTCTGGATGTGTTCTTCCTTGCTCTTCAGCTCGAGCGCCATGCCAACCGCACCCTTGAAACGCAGCTGGTGCACCAGCAGAGAAGGCAGGAAGTGAAGGTACTCGAGCACGACGGACTCGCCGTCACGCTCGCAGCGGTCGAGCATGCGCGCCAAGCACGCGTTTATGATGCGCGACTGTTCAACATAGCCCTTTATGACCGCATCACGCGTTGGCTCCGGGCCAAAGTGCTTCCACGCCTCGTACACGCTCGAGAAAAGCACTGGATGCGCCTTTTCATCGACAATGCCCCTCAGGAACTCACGCAGCGTGTCGCCCCCGAGCACGATGCGGATGCCAAGACGGACGGCGAGCTCGCTGGCGAGCGTGGTCTTGCCCGTGCCCGGAATGCCTCCGACGATGACGATGAGCGGCTCGTTCACCTCCCCGCTTGAAATTCCGCGCATATAGCGCATGAAGATGTCAAAACGTTTCCTGTGCTTGGCATCAAGCTCGCCCGTCCTGCCGATGTACTTTGCCGCCTCGCCGAAGCTCAGCCCGGTCGCTATGAGGGCACGCTCCTCCTCGCTTTTGGCGAACACACTCTCACCTCACAATCCTCGGGGGGCCGGCTATCTTGTAGGCGAGCACCCTGCTGCCGTACTCCCTGCGCAACGCGGCCTCGACCCTGCGCGCGTTCCGCGCGAGCGTGTAGACATAAACCATGTTGCCGCCGGCCACGGTGAACCACGCGCGCACCCCCCGCTCCTCACGCATTCTCCTCACGAGGTTGCACGCCGCGAACATGGGGTCTTTGATGACGCGCACGCCGACCCACTCGAGGATGTAGTGAAAGTTCATGGCATCCTCTTCGGCGATGGCCATGACGCGCTCGAGATCGCCCCTCCGTAGCGCAGCCCTCACCCTCTTGACGAAAGAGGGCCTGGAGCAAACCCTCTCGGGAAAGTGCGGGTGCCTGACCGCCCGCTCGTGAATCTCGTCCGCGGAGTGGCGCGCGCCAAGCTCAGTGAAAGGAACTGCGAACACGCGCCATGCCCACAGCTTCTCTGGAGAAGCGAGCTGCACGGCGATGCACCGCCCTCCGCGCACCTCGGTGAGGGACAGCCCGCCGTACAGCGAGCGGTAGACGCTCTCGCTTCCAAGCCTGGCGATCTCAGCCAGCTCCTCTTTGGACATTTTCAGCTCCAGAAAATCCGCGAGCGCGGTTGCGAGAGCGGCGGCGCCCGAGTCGCTGCTTCCGGTGACGATGTCGTGATTAACGGATGAAATGCGCAGCCCGCCCTTGTAGCGCGCCCTTTTGCAGAGAAGCCTTGCCATCGCCAGCATGTCGGCCCCGCGTTTTCCCGACACCGGAACGCCGTTGACCGTGAATGAGATTCCCTTGGGTGCGCGCTCGACCGTAGTCTCCGTCCTCACCCTCTCCCCGAAGTCAGTCACCGCGAGCCCCATCGTGGAATAGAACGGAATGCGGCGGGCAGGGTCCTTGAGCCCGCAGAGAAGGAGAACAGGAATGGTGGGATAGGCTATGGCGGTGGAGCGTTCTCTCATCGCCTCACTTCTTCGCCTTCTCGAGAGCCTTTTTGTAGTCTTCTTGAAACTGTTTTATGCCCCTGTCGGTCAGCGGATGCCGCCACATCTTCTCGAGCACGCCGGGCGGGATGGTGGCTATGTGCGCGCCCGCTTTGGCCGCCTCGACAACGTGCATTGGATGACGAATGGAGGCCACGATGACCTCGGTCTTGAATGGATAGTTCCTGAAGACCTGAACTATGTCGCGCACCAGCTGCACGCCGTCAGCAGAGATGTCGTCGAGCCTGCCGATGAACGGCGAGACGTAGCTCGCGCCCGCCTTTGCGGCGAGCAGCGCCTGAGAGGGCGAGAACACGAGCGTCACGTTCGTGCGGATGTTCCTCTTTTCTAGAACGCGCACCGCCTTTATGCCCTCGACATCCATCGGGACCTTGACCACCACGTTAGGCGCCCACTTGGCGAACTCGAGCGCGTCGCGCACGATGTTGTCGCAGCTGTCCTCCGCGCCCTCAACGCTGATCGGCCCCCTGATGATTTTTGCAATCTCCTGAATGACGGTCTTGTGGTCACGCCCCTCCTGCATGATGAGCGTGGGGTTGGTCGTAACGCCCTCTATGACGCCCAGGGCCGCGGCCTCCCTTATCTTTTCGACATTCGCGGTGTCCAGAAAAAACTTCACGCCAACACCCTCCCCCTCGCCTTCACGGTCTCGGCGACCACTTCGGCTATGCCTGCCGCGTCAAGCCTGTACTTTTTCATGAGGTCCGGAACGTCGCCCGACTCGCAGAATGTATCATAGACGCCGTGCCTGCGCAGGCGCGTCGGGTGCTCCTCGGCGAGCACTTCGGCGATGGCAGAGCCCATCCCACCATTCACCTGGTGCTCTTCGACAGAGACCAGCAGGCCTGTCTTCCTGGCCCACTCGACAATCGTCTTCCTGTCGATCGGCTTTATCGTGTGCAAATCGATCACCGCGGCGGAGATGCCTTGTCCCTGCAGCCTCTCGGCCGCCTTGAGCGACTCGAACACCATCGGGCCGCACGCGAAAATAGCGACATCGCTGCCTTCCCTATAAACGTTGGCCTTGCCGAACTCGAACGGGGTCTGGGGAGTGGTGAAGACGGGAAACTTTTCCCTCGCCGTCCGAATATAAACGGGCCCCGGCACGGCCGCTGCGGCGAGCGTTGCCTTCCTCGCCTCCTCTGCGTCTGCCGGCGCGATCACCGAGAGGTTAGGCAGCACGCGCGTTATGGCGATGTCCTCGAGCGCCTGGTGCGATGCGCCGTCAGGCCCCACGGTGATGCCCGTGTGCGAGCCGTGCACAACCACCTTGACGTCATTGTAGCAGACGGCCACTCTTATCTGGTCCCAGTTCCTGCCCGGCGAGAAGACTCCGTAAGCCGAGATGAAAACTTTTTTGCCGCAGGCCGCGATGCCCGCGGCCACGCCGGCCAGGTTTTGTTCGGCGACGCCGACTTGAACAAACCTTGTGGGAAACTTTTCTGCAAACCAGTGCGTGCGCGTTGATTCGGAGACGTCCGCGGTGACCACCCACACGTCCCTGTCCGCCTCACCCAGCTCGACAAGCGCCTTGCCAAAGCCGTCCCTGCTCGGCGCTTTTGTCGCCCCGGACAGGTCGAGGTGCATGTCGCTTCTTATCATGTTCTCACACGAAGCCCTCTTCGATGGCCTTCTTTTCCACGTCGAGCACTGCAAGAGCCTCATCCGCCTGTTCCTTGGAAGGCGGCTTGCCGTGCCATTCGGTGACAAACTCCATGAACGGCACACCCTTTCCCGGAATGGTGTGGGCGATGATGACCGTCGGCCGTTCATAGATGGCCCGGCTTTCCTCGCAGGCGTCGATGAGCTTTTTTATGTTGTGGCCGTCGACTTCTAGGACGTGCCAGCCGAAGGCCCTGTACTTTTCGGCAAAGGGCTCGAGCGGAAGCACTTCCTCAGTAAATCCGTCTATCTGGATGTTGTTGCGGTCGACGATGACCGTGAGGTTGCCGAGGCGGTGCTTTGCAGCAAGCATGGCAGCCTCCCAGGTCTGGCCAGCATCATGCTCGCCGTCGCTCGTCACGCAATAAACCCTCCACCTCTTTCTCTCCGCCTTGGCGACGATGGCCATGCCGACGGCCTGCGACAGGCCCTGGCCCAGCGGGCCCGAAGAGTTCTCTACGCCAGGCAGGCTTCCCCTGTGAGGATGCCCCTGCAGCTTGCTGCCCAGCCTCCTGAGGGTGAGCAGCTCCTCTTTGGGGAAATACCCGGCGTTTGCGAGCGCGGCGTACAGCACGGGACAGACATGGCCGTTTGAGAGGACGAGCCTATCCCTGTCAGGCCAAGCAGGGTTGTGCGGGTCGTGGTACAGCACGTTGAAGTAGAGCGCGGTGAATATGTCCGCGAGGCCTATTGAGCCGGCCGAGTGCCCGCTGCGGGCATGATAGAGCATCCGCACGATGTCCTGCCTAATCGTGTTGGCGATGAGCCTCAGTGTCTTGATGTCGGTAATCTTCTGCCTCATTCTCTCCCTGCGTTTTTCAAACGCGCGATTGCCTCCCCAGGCTCAGGCGACTTGAATATCGTGCTCGCGGAGGCAAGAATGTTGGCGCCCGCCTTGACAGCGCTCGCTGCGGTTGCGAAGTCAATCCCCCCATCAACCTCAATGTCAAGCCGAGGAAACCTTTTCCTCAGCCAAGCTATTTTGGCCTCAACTTCTTTAATATAACGCTGCCCGGAAAAACCGGGGTGCACGGCCATGACGAGCACCCTCTCCACCCTGCCTATGAAAGGCAGGACGGCCTCGACTGGAGTTTCTGGGTTGAAGGCCAGCCCAAGCCCTCCGCCTGCTTTTTTCACAGCGGCCTCAACAGCCCGCCACCTATCCCTCACGGCCTCGATGTGCACGATGTGAAGGTGCCTTCCGCTGACCCGTGGGATCAGTTCCGCCGGGTTTTCGACCATCCAGTGAATCTCGTACCCTACTCCATCGGGAATGCTGGTCAGCTCGCTCACGCTGATGGTGGAGTTGGGCACGAACTTGTTGTCCATTATATCAATGTGAATGAGCGGAGTGAAGCGCTTGACTGTGTTGATTGCGGCGAGAAGGCTCTGCCTGTCCTTGACGAGGATGGCCGGCGCGACCTCAACCTTTCCGCTCCTAGTCGCCGAAGCCATTCAACCCCTCCCACAAACAAGTGAAAGAGAATTTGGTGAAGCAGGAATTTAAACCTAGTGGGCTGCCGCGCGCGAAAGGGTCTCTATCTCCTGCAACTCATCGCTTGCAGATAAAATAACGCACCTATTTTTCCTTGAATGCTTGATTTTTTGCGTATTTTAAAGAAAAAAGCGCTTTTTTCTGCAGATTTTTCATGCCGAGGCCATAAAATGCTTTAAAACGATTTCGCGGAGAACGCAAGATATTTATATTTTTTCAAGGAAAATGCTCATCAGCAGGGAGAAAAATTCGTTTCCGCAAAAGGAAATTTTCGGTTTTAGGAGAAAAAATCTTCTGGGAACAAGTTTTGTCTTCAAAAAACGAGGTGAGAATATGCCGCAGCAGACGAATTTGAGTGGGCAGCCGGTTTTGATTCTGCCGGAGGGCGCCACGCGCGTTCTCGGCAGGGATGCACAGCGCGCGAACATCGCAGTGGCGTGGGCGGTGGCGAACGCCATCCGCACGACACTGGGGCCAAAGGGCATGGACAAGATGCTGGTCAGCGAGCTGGGCGACATCGTCATCACGAACGACGGCGCGACAATACTCGAGGAGATGAACGTCGAGCATCCTGCGGCCAAGATAATGGTTGAAATAGCAAAGACGCAGGACAAGGAAGTCGGCGATGGCACGACAACCGCGGCCATGCTGGCCGGCGAGCTGCTCAAGAGGGCGGGCGAGCTGCTCGACCAGGACATTCACGCGAGCACGATCATCAATGGCTACAAGAAAGCCGCGCAGGAGAGCTACAGGATTCTTGATGAAATCTCCACTCCGGTGACGCTGGCAGACACGGCCATTCTGGAGAACATCGCGGCCATCGCCATGGGAAGCAAGACCGTCGGCGTGGGCGGGGCCAAGGACAAGCTCGCGAAAATCACTGTCGCCGCGGTCAAGCAGGTCGCGGAAAAGAAGGATGGAAAAATCAGAGTGGACCACGACTTCATCAAAGTCGAGAAAAAGGAGGGGGGCAACATCGAGGACACCCAGCTCATCAACGGCGTGCTGGTGGACAAGGAAATCGTGCATCCCGGCATGCCCAAGAAAATTGAGAATGCAAAGATAGCCCTCATAGACTGTTCTCTCGAGATAGAGAAGACCGAGACCGACGCGAAGATAGAGATAACCTCGCCGGAGCAGATGAGCGCGTTCCTCCAGCAAGAGGAGAAGATGCTCAAGGAGATGGTGGAAAAGCTCGCCGCGAGCGGCGCCACTGTGGTGTTCTGCCAGAAGGGCATTGACGACGTGGCGCAGCACTTCCTGGCAAAGAAGGGCATCGCCGCTGTGCGCAGGGTCAAGAAGTCCGATATGGAAAAGCTCGCCAAAGCAACCGGCGCGCAGATAGCAACCTCGCTCGACGACCTCACGGGCAAGGACCTCGGTTTCGCGGGCCTCGTAGAGGAAAGGAAAATCGCCGGCGAGCAGATGGTGTTCGTCGAGAAGTGCAAGGACCCGAAGAGCGTGACCATTTTCGTGAGGGCGGGCACGGAGCACGTGGTCAGCGAGGGAGAGCGCGCCATCAAGGACGCTATCGGTGCGGTGTCCAGCACGGTGGAGGAGGGAAAGTACGTGACCGGCGGGGGCTCGGCAGAGATGGAGCTCGCGAACCGCCTGCGCAAGTTCGCCACGGACATCGGCGGGCGCGAGCAGCTGGCCATCCAGGCTTTTGCCGAATCCCTTGAGAGCGTTCCGCGCACGCTCGCCGAGAGCACGGGCATGGACGCCATTGACACGCTCGTGCTGCTGCGCAGCAAGCACAAGAAGGCGAGCGGCCGCCACCTGGGAGTCGATGTGTACGCCGCGAAGGTTGCCGACATGAAGGAAAAGGGCGTGATCGAGCCGGCCAAGGTGAAGAAGCAGGCCATCGCGTCGGCCAGCGAGGCGGCCGAGATGCTGCTGAGAATAGACGACATGATAAGCGCGAAGGGAAAAGCGCCCGCGACGCCGCCCGGCGGAGGCCCGGGCGGGCCCGGCGGAACGGGCGGCGTGGGAGAAGAGTGAAAATCCTGAAAGCCCCCGTCTTTCTTCTCTTTTTCATTTTTCTATCAGGCTGCGCCCAGCCCCAGGCAGAGCACTGCGCAGTCGTTTTTCCGGATGGGTTTCGCATTGCCTGCGAGGTCGCGGAGACTCCGCAGGAGATTCAGACCGGACTCATGTGGCGCGAGAGCCTGGCTGCCGACAGAGGCATGCTTTTCGTCATGCCTGCGAACTCCACCACGCCGTTCTGGATGAAAAACACGAGAATTCCGCTGGACATCATTTTCATGGGTGAGGATTACTCGATCGCCAGCATTTCGCGTGCGGTCCCCTGCACGGCTGATCCATGCCCTCGCTATCAGCCAAAGAGCCCGTATGCGTTTGTGCTGGAGGCGAATGCCGGAACGGCCGCGGCGCATAACGCGAGCGAAGGGACGAGGCTCGCCGTCTCGATTACCTGACCACGGTTCCCTTGTGCTTGAGGCCGTCGATGGCACGCTCGACGCTCTCCAAGTCCCTGCCGTGCACGAAGTGCGTCTCGATGCCCGAGCGCGCGATTATCTTGCACGCGAGCAGGTCAAAGACGAAGTTCGTGCCGGCCCTCCGCTTGTCCGCGGCGCTCGCGAGCTCGATGAGCTTGTCATAGGAGAGCTGGGTGAATCTCCTCGCGCGCTTGTCGCGCTTCGGGTCACCGGAATAGATTGCGTCGATGTTGCTGAGGTTCACCAAGCGGGAGGCGTGCAGTTTTTCGGCGAGAAGGGCGGCGTCCGTGTCGGTCGTTATTCCCGGAATCGTGCCCCCCATGATGACTATCCTGTGGGAGAGGCTCGCCCTGCTCGCCTCGTCAAAGTCAAGCGGCACCTTGGGGTAGGCCGCGCCGTTCAGCGCCGCGATGAGCAACATGGCGTTCTGGCGCGTGCTGAGAATCGCCGCCTCGTCGGCCTCGAACTCGCTGCCGCCCACCTTGCGCATGGCCTCGGCGTACTGGCGGGCGACGACGCCCCCGCCCGCAACAATCGCAACCGGGTGCCTTTTGCTCACCCTCCGCAGAAGCCTCGCCATGTTCTGGAGGAAGACGACGTCAGGCTCTCCGGGGTTGATGAGCGAGCCGCCTATCGACAGGACGACCATCTGAAAACCTCCCGGAACCTGATTTGCACTCGGATTTTATAAACCTATTCGACCAACTATCCTCATGAAAGAGCTGGAGAAAGGCGTTGAGGAAGTCATCGCAGAGCTGCGGAGGAGGGAGAAGGCGCAGGACGAGCTGCTGCGGGAAACGCGCGAGATAGTGCGCGGATGCAGCGTGTGCATAAAACACATTCACGCAGGCGAGATCGAGGAAGCGGAGAAAAGGCTGTCTGAAGTGGAGAAGCTGTTGGAGAAAACGAAGGGGATAAGCGAGGGATTCGAGCACGTTCTTTCCACTTCCCAGCAGGAGTACGCCGAGGCGAAGGTGCTGCTTCTCCTCATTCAGGGAAAAAAAGTGCCCGACTTCAAGGAGCTCGGCGTGCCTTTCGAGAAATACCTCCTTGGCCTGCTGGACTGCGTGGGGGAGCTGAGGCGCGAGATGCTCGAGGCGCTCAAGAAAGGCGACAAACGGAAGGCGGAGAGGATGTTCGAGCTCATGAACGGCATTTACGAGGCGCTGCTGCCCATCCGCTTCAGCGAGTCGCTCCTGCCGGGCTTCAGGCGAAAGCAGGATGTTGCGAGAGCGCAGGTCGAGCAGGCGAGAAGCGAGCTCCTGAGGCACGGGTAATTTTAAAAGCTTCAAAAACAAGGGACTGATGGGGGTGTTTGCGTGAAGCTCTTTATTCCTGGACCTGTCACCGTCGCGGAAGAGAATTACAGGGAAATGTGCAGGCCCATGATAGGCCACCGCAGCAAGGAATACGCGGCGCTGCACGCCGAAGTGGTTTCCAAGCTCCAGCAGCTCATGTACACCAAGAACAGGGTGTTCATATTCACTTCGTCTTCAACCGGGATAATGGAGGCGTGCGCGCGGAACCTCGTCGCAAAAAAGGCGCTCGTGCTCGCCTGCGGGGCTTTTTCCGAGCGATGGCACAGGATTTTCCAGAACAACGGCAAGCAGGCCGACGCGGTTGCTGTCGAGTGGGGAAAGGCGAACAAACCCGATGGCCTGGCCGAGAGGCTGGCGACCGGCGAGTACGACGTGGTGGCGGTTGTGCACAATGAGACGAGCACCGGTGTGATGAATCCGGTGAAGGAAATCGCCGACGTCGTCAGGCGATACCCGGACGTGCTGCTGTGCGTTGATACGGTCAGCTCGATGGGAGGGGTCAAAATCCCTGTTGATGAGTGGGGCATTGACGTGTGCCTCTTCGGAACCCAGAAGGACCTGGGCCTGCCGCCCGGCCTGGCCTTCTGCGCGGTGAGCGACCGCGCGATGAAGCGAGCCGAGAGCGTGCCGAACAGGGGGGAATACTTCGACTTCATCAACATGGACAAGTACAACCAGAAGAACAACACTCCCGCAACGCCCGCGGTGTCGCTGCTCTTCGCGGTCAATCACCAGCTGGCCAGGCTCCTCGCCCGCGGGCTGGAGAAAAGGTACGCGGAGAGGCTCGAGATGGCGAACTACGTGCGCGCGTGGGCCAAGAAAAACTTCGACCTGTATCCGGAGCCCGGCTACGAGAGCAACACGCTCACCGTGATCAAAAACACGCGCGGCATCAACGTCGGCGAGCTGAACGAAAAGCTCAAGGCGCAGGGCATGATGATCTCCAACGGATACGGGAAGATAAAGGACGTCACCTTCAGGATTGCGCACATGGCCGAGACGACGCTGGCTGACATCAAGGACCTGCTCGAGCGAATAGACAAGATTCTTGGGTTGTGAGGTGGGATGATGAAAATCGTCATCGCGGACGACATGGAGCCCGAAGTAGTCGAGGATATCAAGAAGCTCGGCGAAGTGGAAAACAAGCCCGCCGACCTGAAGACAGCGCTCGCGAACGCCGAGGTGCTCATTGTGAGGAGCAAGACGCGGGTGACCAGCGAGCTGATTGCGAACGCGAGCAAGCTCAGGCTGGTTGCCAGGGCGGGCGTGGGCCTCGACAATGTTGATGTAAAGGCGTGCGAGGCAAAGGGCATTAAAGTCATCAACACGCCGAACGCCTCGAGCCCTGCCGTGGCCGAGCTGGCCATAGGCCTCATGATCTGCGGCCTCCGCAATGTCGTGAAAGCGCATGTGGGCCTGCTGCAGGGCACTTTTGACAAGAAGGCGCTGACCGGCCGGGAGATCGGCGGAAAAACGCTTGGGATAGTTGGCTATGGGAGGATTGGAAAGGAGGTTGCAAAGAGGGCGCTCGCACTGGGAATGAAAGTGATCGCCTATGACCCGTATGTGAAGGAAGTGGAGGCGGGCGTCAGGCTGGTTTCACTTGACGAGCTGCTTGCGACCTCTGACGTCATCTCGCTTCACGTTGCACTGACTCCAGAGACAAGAGGCCTCATCAACGCGCAGGCAATCGCCAAGATGAAGAAGACCGCCTATCTCATCAACCTAGCCAGGGGGGCTGTTGTCGATGAGGCCGCGCTCATCGCCGCGCTCAAGGAAGGAAAAATCGCTGGCGCTGCGCTCGATGTGACTACAAAGGAGCCGCCCGGGGGCGAGCTGCTGGCCACGCCCAACCTCATCCTCACCGGCCACCTGGGCGCAAGCAGCAAGGAAGCGCAGGTCAGAATAGGCAAGGAGCTCGTCGAGCGGCTCAAGGATTTCTTCAAGGGCGAGGCTGGCTGAGAGGGGTTTTAAAGCCTTCAACGCAATACAGCGGAAGCAAGAGGAGAATAGAATGCTCGACATTAAAGCGATTCGCGCGAACCCGCAGAGCCTGCGGGATGCGCTGGCCAAGAGGGGAGCCGAGGTCGCGCTCGCGGACCAACTGCTCGGGCTCGACGAAGAATGGCGAAAAAAGAAGGCCGAGCTTGACGCGCTCAAGGCCAGCAAGAACAGGATTTCCTTGGAGATAGCGGAAATAAAGAAGAAAGGAGGCAAGGCGGACGCGAAGCTCAAGGAGCTCGCCGACTTGCCAAAAAGAATTGCCGCGCTCGAGGCGGAGGTGAAGGAGCTCGAGGCGAGGGAGGAAGCGCTGCTGCTTGTTATTCCAAACATCCCTCACGCCAGCGTGCCGGTTGGGAAGGAAAACGTGGAGGTGAGGAGGCAGGGGAAACCATCGGAATTCGATTTCGAGCCAAAAGCGCACTATGAGCTTGGAGAAAAGCTCGGCATGCTGAATTTCGATAAGGGGGCGAAGCTTGCGGGCCACCGCTTCTGCGTCATGCGGGGGAAGCTGGCGAGGCTGGAGAGGGCGGTGACCGCCTTCTTTCTTGATGTGGCGACTGAGAGAGGATACATCGAGCACTGGACGCCGTATCTGGTGAATCAGAAGACCATGCAGGGAACGGGCCAGCTGCCGAAGTTCGAGGAAGAGCTCTACAAGTGCGAGAGGGACGGGCTTTACCTCATTCCGACCGCGGAGGTGACGCTGACAAACCTTCATGCGGGCGAGATTCTTGAGGAGAAAGTGCTTCCGCTCAACTACTGCGCTTTCACGCCCTGCTTCAGGAGGGAGGCGGGCGCGTACGGCAAAGACATCAAGGGCATGCTGAGGCAGCACCAGTTCGACAAGGTCGAGCTTGTGAAGATAACCAAGCCGGAGGAAAGCTACAGCGAGCTGGAGAGGATGGTGGCGGATGCGGAGGAGACTCTCAAGAGGCTCGGGCTTCCATATCGGGTGGTTGAGCTGTGTGCTTCTGATTTGGGGTTCGCGAGCGCGAAAACATTCGACCTTGAGGTGTGGATTCCGAGCCAGCGCACATACAGGGAAATCTCTTCCATCAGCAACTGCACTGACTTCCAGGCGAGGAGGATGGGCACGCGCTTCTGGAGAAAGGGAAAGCCAGAGTTCGTGCACACGCTGAACGGAAGCGGCGTGGCTGTCGGGAGGGCGGTCATCGCGATAATGGAGAATTTCCAGAACGAGGATGGAAGCATTACCGTGCCGGACGCGCTCAGGAAGTACATGGGCGAGATTACCGAAATCGCGTAAAACGCGCATTTCTTAAATTCTCACCCGTAAAAATTGGCGCGTGCTGAGAAGGGTGAGTGTGGAAAAAACAACTGGCAGAGCGGACATAGCCAGGGCGCTGGAAAAGGCAAGGCGCTTGGGTGAGGGAAAGAGGATGGAGCTGTTGAGAGTGCTTGCTGAAGGAAACGGGCGGTTCAGGCAGGCGGTTTTTCCCGGCCTGCCTGAGGAGCTGAAGAAGGGACAGCGGCCGCACACGGTGATGCTCACGTGCAGCAACGCCAAGATGAGCCCGAACAGGATATTCAACGCGCAGCTGGGCGAGGTCTTCGGGCTGCATGCTGCGGGCTTGAGCGCCGACAGGACGCTGCTGGGCTCGGCGGAGTACGCGGCGGAGCACCTGGGAAGCAGGTTTCTGCTCGCGGTGGGCCACTACGACTGCAAGGCCGTTGAGAGGGTGAGGAGAGGTGAGGAGCTGCGCAGGGCAGCGGAGAAAAACGCGCGCGAACAGCTGAGGAGCATGCTGGCGCAGAGCGAGGTGCTGCGCAAGAAAGTTAAGACAGGCGTGGCGATGTACGACGACGCGACAGGGGAAGTGCATTTCATTGATGCGAAGAACGCGCCGCAGGAACTGGTGCGGCGACTGTTGGACGGAAACCGCGAGTTCCTGCGCAAGCTTGGGGCAGGCGAGCTGCAGGTGGAGAAAAACCCGCACACCGTGCTGGTGACGTGCAGCGACTCGCGCGTGTCCGACATAGTGTTCGACCAGCCGCTGGGCGCGGTGGCAACGCTCAAGGTTGCCGGAAACGTCTTCAGCCCCACGCTGCTGGCCTCGGTTGAGCACTCGGTGAGGAAAAACGGCGCAAGGCTGCTGGTGGTCATGGGGCACACGGGCTGCGGGGCGGTGAAGGAAACGCATCGCGCGCTGGAGGAGGGGAAGACGCCTGACCCGGGCACGCCCATCGGCTCGCTGGTGGAGGCGATAAAGCCCGCGGTTGACGCGGCAAGCATGGACAACTCGATAAAGAACAACGCGCGGCACCAGCTCGAACGGTATCTTTCGGCCAGCCCGTTCCTGCGCCAGATGGTCGGGGAGGGAAGGCTGCAGGTCGCAACGGCGCTCTACAACCTCGATAATGGCGAGGTGCGTTTCTACGACGCGAAAACTGGAGAACCGCTCGTCCTGTGATGCCGGTGGTTGAGAAAAGCAAGGAGCTCTTTGAGCTCCGCAAGCAGCTCAAGTTCCTGAAGGGACTGAGGGGAAGCGGCACGGAACTGATATCGCTGTACATTCCGCCAAAGTACCCCCTCGCTGAGGTGACCGGAAAGCTCCGGGAGGAGTACGGACAGGCGGGCAACATAAAGAGCAAGAGCACGAGAACCAACGTGCAGGCGGCACTCGAGAAAATCATGGGCCACCTCAAGATGTACAGGGAGCCGCCCGCCAACGGCATGGCGGTTTTCTGCGGGAACGTGTCCAAAGTGGAGGGAAAGCCGGACGTGAGGCTGTTCGCGATAGTCCCGCCCGAGCCGCTGGGAGTGCAGTTCTACCGATGCGACTCGGCTTTCGTGCTCGAGCCCCTCGAGGGCATGCTGGCCGCGAAAGAAGCGTACGGGCTTGTCGTCCTGGACGGCCGGGATGCGACAATCGCGCTGCTGACCGGAAAGACCACGAGAGTCGTCAAGAGACTGCACTCGATGGCGCACGCCAAGCTGCACGGCAAGGGCGGTCAGAGCGCAAGGCGTTACCAGCGCATCATTGAGGAGGAGATCGAGACGTATTACAAGCGGGTGGGCGAGTCCATGGACGAGGCTTTTCTCGGCGTGCAGAACCTGAAGGGGATAATCGTCGGCGGGCCGGGCCCGGCCAAGGACAGCTTTCTCAAGGCAAGGCCGTTCAACTACCAGCTCAAAATCCTTGGCGTGGTCGACACGGGCTATACCGACGAGTACGGGCTGAGGGAAGTGCTCGAGAAAAGCGGGGAGATCATCGCGGAACAGGAGTTGATCAAAGAGAAAGCGCTTTTGGACAGGTTCATGAAAGAAGTCACTGGCGAGGGGCTGGCGACTTACGGGGAGAAGGAAGTGAGGGAGGCGCTGCAGAGCGGCAAGGCGGAGCTCCTGCTCGTCAGCGAGGGACTCGAGCTCAAGAGAGTGAAGATGAAGTGCAGCAACTGCGGACAGGAAGTCGAGAGAATAACGACCGAGGAAAAGGAGGAGGCGCACGCGTGCGGGGGAAAGCTCGAGGTCAAAGAGGCCGTGAACATCGGAGAGGAGCTCGTGGCTCTCGCGGAAGAAAAAGACATCCCCATAGAAATGATAAGCACTGACACGGCCGAGGGCGTGCAGTTCCTGAAAGGATTCTACGGGGTTGGGGCGTTCCTCAGGTACAAATAGCGATTACTCTATTTTCAGAAGCGTTATGTTGAAGACCAGCGTCTGGCCCGCGAGCTCATGGTTCGCATCGACCGTGAGGAATTGCTCGTCGGCCGCGATGACCCTCAACTTCGTCAGGCCGCTGGCGTTGAGGAACTTGCCGACATCGCCCACTGCCGCCTCGTGCCGCATGGTGATGTAGTCATCCCCGATGAAGACCACGCGCTGGGGAAAAGGCTCGAAAGGGATTAGCTGGTTGAGGCGTGGATTGTGGCGGATTGCGACGCCCGTGTCGCTCACCTCGAGCACCGTGGCGTTCCAGTTGGGCAGGAGGATGACGTCGCCCGCGCTCCTGTTGCCGTACTTTGCGAGAAAGACGGGCAGGTCGATGGTGTCTGTCCTCGAGAGGTTGTATTCCCGTGGAATGCGGCGCACGAGCTCGGGCCTCCACTCGCCGTAAGCCCTTTCGGGCGGAACCGCCACTTCCTTGCTCTCGCCCTCGGCCATGCCGACCAGCGCATCTTCGAAGCCCACTATGAGGCCGCCGCTTCCGATCCTAGTCCGGACGGGCTGGTAGAGGCGCTCTGGGTCAAAAATTCCGAGCGCCTGGGCGGCCGACGCATTGCTCGCGTCAATGAAAGAGCCGTTGGCCAAGCGCAGGGTGTAATCGACAACGACGGTGTCGCCGGCTTTCGCCCTCCTCGCCTGCGGGCATCCGAGCAGGAGAAGGGCAAGAGCTATTGCGGCAATCGCGAGCGGCGTCCTCATGCTCTCACCCGGTCGAGTTGCCGCGCCTGACGGTTATCCTGCACGCGTCCGAATAGTTTTCGGGAACGAAAACGAGCGCGCGGCGGGCGAAGTATACTGGCGGGGAGGAGCCGGAGGCGAGGAAAAACGAGTAGGTGGATGAAGAGGAGCGCAGGCAGTCGGCCAGCGAGTAGTTTCCTGCGGATGCGATGCATGCATCTCCGCTGACCACGTACGGGGT
>JAWCPB010000008.1:0-35330 GCA_038870455.1 Candidatus Micrarchaeia archaeon | reverse complement strand
TTCGAAGCGCTGGCCAATGAAGCAGTTGGGAAGTTGTTTGCTGAGGATCCAGAGAAGGTTGTTGAACTATTTGAGAAGATAAAGAGAGTTACGGGCGGAGATGCGTGGATGGCGTTTAAAGCGCTGGCCAATGAAGCAGTTGGGAAGTTGTTTGCTAAGGATCCAGAGAAGGTTGTTGGACTATTTGAGAAGATAAATAAGGTTGGGAGCAAAGATGCGTGGATGGCGTTCGAAGCGCTGGACAATGAAGCAGTTAGGAAGTTGTTTGCTGAGGATCCAGAGAAGGTTATTAGAGCTTTTGAAGGGGTAGTGAGAATTGCGAGTGAGGATGCAGAGAAGGTATTTGAAGCGTTAGTCTATCGTGAAGTGAATGAGGGAGAATTGGATTTTTTCATTCGCTTAGCAGGCGAAGCCGACCTTCGCAATAGGCTGAAGGAAGAATTCAACATCGATTTTATCATGCGCTACCCTGGGGGTGTGCTGGAGGACATGCTGTCTGGCAGGCGGGATCCTGCACGTCCGTTGGCCATCATCGCCTATCCGAAGTATGATCATAATCGTGCTTTTTATTTTAATAAAATTTGGCAGCTGTATCGGGCAGGATTCCAGGTTGTTGTGTTTGAAAGCGGAAATGAAGGAGAGTTCAAGGAGTGGATGAAGCGGATAGTTGCGAAATGGGGGCCAGCGGATGTTGTTGTGCTGGGCGGGCATGGGAAACCGCAGGAGATTCGATTGGGGGCTGGTGAAAGCGAGGAGAACTTCCTGGATGTCACCGATGGTGATGTGCTCAAGGCTTTGAAGCCCCTGGTCAAGCCAGGTGGTATGTTCGTGCTGGACTCTTGCTCAACGGGTGATTCAAAAACGACAGATAACATAGCGCAAGTAATCTCAGGGAGCACTGGCACAATAGTTTTTGCTCCAGAGAGGCCCACGGCAATCTCCAACTTTAATATACAATATGATGAAAATTGGAGGCCAGTGCTGGATAGTGTTGACTACTTCGGACCAACTTGGGTGTATAAGAAAGGCAAACGGCAAGATTAGGCTAGGGCTATTTCAAATGCCGCAACGGGCTGTTCGAGGCCGAAGTTGTTCAGCACTTGGGGATGGAGCTCGCCGATGAAGCCGAGCTCTCTTTTTCCGAGGAGTATTTTTGCCACCCTGCCGGGGATGAAGGTCTGGTGAGCCGCTGGCTTGTATGCAACCTCCCAGCCGAGCTCGGCGAAAAGCGCGTCCGCGGCAGCACGGAGGCGTGCATAGCCGGCCGCGGCATCAAGCTCGGCGGCCGCCAGCCTTGCGTGCTCCCCTCCCTGCGCGTCGAAGACAGGCCCGAGCTCAAAAATCCTCTGAGGAGCCTTTTCGCTCTTGGCGCTCTGGAAGACGAGGAGGAGGGAGGGAAGGAGGTGCGTGCGCAACAGGGAGTAGTCTTCCGTCAAGGGATTGAGCAGCTCGCAGGCTGGCCCGTGGGGAAGAAGGAGGAGGTCGAAGTTCGTCCTGTGGGAGGAGAGCGTGCTGCTTATGGTTTCGAGAAAGCCGAGGCCGATGAGCGTCCGGCGCGCGGTTTCTTCAAGCGGGCTTTGAGCGCTCCTTCCAATAGTGAGGAGGCCGGGCAGGCGAGGCGACAGTTCAGGCGAATCATAGCCCAGCGCGATGGCGATGTCCTCGACAAAGTCGATCTCGTGAAGGATGTCGGTGCGGTAGGGCGGAACGAGCACTTCCAGGGATTTTCCGCGGGGCTTCGCGCCGAAGCCCATGCGGGCCAGCAGGCTGGCCCCGCGCGCTGCGGTGAGGCTCGTGCCCAGCACGGAGTTCACTGTGGCGAGGGAAAGCGTGCGCTTTGTTGGTTTCAGCTGGGGGGTGAGTTTTTTTCCGCACCTCACGCTCTCAATGGCCGCGCCGCGCTCTGCCAGCGCGCAACAGATGATGTTGAGTGCCTCGCTGACGGCCTCGGGCGAGGTGCCCGTGGCCTCTATGAAGAGGTTGGTGGTTTTTTCTGTCACGCGCGTGCGCTCGGCGTTGATGATTGGAGGGAAGGAGATGGGCCCCTGCGCATCTAGCACTAGTGGGAGTAGCTTCTTTCTTTCAAGAATGTGCCCGTATTCCCTTCCTTTTGGATGCTCGGTGAGGACTTGGGCGGGCGTCATCTCCCTTGCTGAGTCAAGAGGCAGGAAAGAGATGGCATCGCCCGCCAGCGCCCTGTAGGCAAAAGGCGGCTTTGTCTTGTCCAGATCGTGAATGCCTATGCTCGCCTTTCTCCTCCGGCGGCCGAAAGTGTCGTGAATTTTTTCCTGCAGGCCGATGAGCGAGAGCAGACCGGCCTCCCCGAGAGGCAGGCGCGCCACGGCAGCGACAATGAAGGGACGGACAGAGAGCACGCTGGGGTGTATGGTGAGGGATAGGCCGCTGGGCTTTGTGGTGTAATCGCGCATGCCGGTCTTTTTTCCCGTCAGCGAAGCGAGCGCCCTGCCCAGGCCTTCGGGACTGGCCGCGTCGATGCGGTTGGGCGTGATGTCCGCCAGCACGCACCCTTCCTCAAAGCCTTCCACAGGAAAGCCAAGGCGCTCGATGAGCTCGACGAGCCGCTCTCGGCGAAAGCGCTGGAGGGCAAAGCGCTCGAGCTCCCCGATGC
Organism: Candidatus Micrarchaeia archaeon; assembly: GCA_038870455.1. Lineage (GTDB taxonomy): Archaea > Micrarchaeota > Micrarchaeia > Burarchaeales > JACRGF01 > JAWAFC01. The sequence continues at coordinate 32,701 of JAWCPB010000008.1, read as the reverse complement.
TGAATTTCGTCACTGCCATGGCCCAGCCTCGCGATAGGAACGCAGCCAGCCGAGGTCGTTCCTGTAAAACGTGCGGATGTCCTGCAAGCCTGTGAGGAGCATGACCGGACGCTCGAGCGAAAGGCCCCACGCGAGCACGGGGTATTTTCCCCAGAGGGGAAGGCAGACCTCTGGCCTGAAAATGCCGGCGCCTCCGAGCTCCACCCAGGCGTTTTTTTCCTTGAAGAAGGCCTCTATCTCGAGCGAAGGCTCTGTGTAAGGAAAATAATGGGGTCGGAAGCGCACCTTTTCAAAGCCCAGCTTGGCATAGAATTCCTTGAGCAGGCCGAGGAGGTGGCGGAAGCTCGCGCCCTCCCATGCGACGATGCCCTCAACCTGGTGGAACTCGGCGAGGTGCTTGAAGTCAGTGGCCTCGTTGCGGAAAACGCGGCCTATGGCAAAGTACTTGCCCGGAGAGCGCCTGCCGGCGCGCATATCAGCCAGGTAGCGCGCGCTGACAGCAGTGGTGTGGGTGCGCAGCACGGCCTGCGAAGCGACCGCCTCGTCCCATGCATACCGCCATCCCTTTTCGTGGGCGTTCTTCACGCGTTTGACGAGCGAGCGCTCTGGAAGGGCGAGCCTGGCGGGCCGTTTCAGGTAAAATGTGTCGTGCAGCTCGCGGGCGGGATGGTCCTGTGGCTGGAACAGCGCATCAAAGTTCCAGAAGGCGCTCTCCACGCATGGGCCGGCCATCTCCTCGAACCCCAGCTCGAGGAAGACGCGCCTTACCCTATTCATGAAGAGCGCGAGCGGGTGCGGCTTGCCCGGGAAGACTTTTTCCGCAGGCGCGGCCACGTCGTACGCTTGAAGGCGCACCTTCTGCCAGCCGCCGCTCGCGATGAGCTCCCTGGTGAGCACGCGGACCTCTTCGGCGCCCGCCTCAAGCGTTTTGGCGGTGTGCCTTCCCTCTGCGGTGGCTTGGGCGGAGAGAAGCGAGGTTTTTTTCACCACCACAAGGCCGCGGTTTTTTAGAGCTGCGAGCGCGTCGGGGTCGTCGGGTTCCCTGCCTTCCAGGATTTTTGTTAGCGCCCTGTGAAGCGGATAGCCCTCCGCCAGCACGCGCTTTCCGGCCGGAGTGGCCAGGAGGATTTTCTTGCCCTCCCGCTCCGCGAACTCCACCCACCGCTGGGAGACAGCCCACGGAATGCCGACGCGTTTTTCCTCTGCGGAGAGGGACTCGACCGGCACTCCGCCGGCAGCCTTTTCGAGCACATGCTGTTCGGGGAATTTTTCGTTCGCGAAACGGATGCCCTCATCGCTCGGAACGAGCTCGCCCTTCTCGGTTTCCTTCAGCTCGATGAGCCCCTTTTCCTCCAGGAGGTGGAGGGCCCTGCGCACGGCGTCATGAGGAATGAAAGTTATTTCGGCAAGCGCGTCGAGGTCGAGCCACTCTCCCTTTGCAAGCGCCTTGAGCACAAGCCTCTCATGAGGGTGCATCATTCCCTCCTCCGCAGGAGAGCCCAGGAAACGACGGCGACGACCACGAGCACGACGAGCGCGGCGCCCTCGGCAGAGAAGAGCAGCGCACGGGCGCGCCCCTCGAGCGAGGAGAAGAACTCGATGACCTCCTCTCTCAGCGGCTGCTCGATCTGGTACCGCAGCTGGAAGTCCGCGAGCGTGGTGCGGCCCCTCCAAGTGAAGGATGACACACCGGTGAATGGCGTGGTGCGCTCGCGCATCGCCTCCGGGAGAGGATCGATGTAAGTCACGACGCTCTCAGGCGGGATTCTTATGACGAGCACCTGGTTGTCGAGCAGCACGATTTCGCCGGTCTTGGTGGTCTCGAAGGACAGGGCGCGCGCGTTCAGCGAGTAGTTGGTCGTCCTGGGCTTGTAGCGGGAGGCAGTGAAGAGGCCCGTGCCGGGGATGGCTATGCCATTCTCAATGAAGGGATAGGCGTCGTACTCCATCTTTATCGTGGCATAGCAGGTTCCGAGGAAGGAGTTGCACGTGTCGCGCGGCTGGGGGCGCACGATGATGTTCCGCACATCAACGAGCTGGCGGTCCACGTGATGGCGCACCTCGCTGATGTTCGTCCTCACCTTCCACGAGGTGATGTCGTTGGTGATGGCGATGCCCGCGTCATAAATCTCTATGCTGGGGCGGTCGTCAATGAAGATGCGGATGTCCTCGCTCACGTGCGCGCTGCCATCGGGCCTCGCAAAGATGGTCACGGAGAGGGAGGAGAAGGAAAACCCGGCGGCCGCGAGCGCGGCTAGCGAGGCGAGGAGGAGAAAGGCAACAACCCTCATGCTGGATTTTCGGGAATGAAGGTATTTAAACATGAGGCGAGAGAGTGCAGGCGCGACCAGGCGATTGGCATGGCGAGGCTTGCGTTCATCGGCCACTCGAGTTTCGAGCTCGAGCTGGACGGCACGCTCATCCTGTTCGACCCGTTCTTCGGCCAGACCATCGCGGGAAGGCCGCGCGCCCTTCCGCCCGCGAGGGAAGAGGCTGACATAAAGAGGTGTGACCTCATTCTCGTCAGCCACGAGCACGACGACCACTGCGACAAGGCCGCTGTCGAGGCCATCGCCCAGCGCACCGGCGCTGTGGTCGTGGGGCCCAAGCCGGCTCTCGCCCGCCTCGAGCTTCCTGAGCGCTTTAAGGTGGACGTCCGGACCGGAGACAAGTTCGAGGTGAAGGGGGTGGAGATCGAGGTTGTGAAGGCGCTGCATCCGCAGAGCGCTTACCCGGTCGGGTTCGTAGTGAGGAAAGGCGGGAAGTCGGTGTATCACGCGGGGGACACCTACGAGTATCGGGAAATGGCCGACATAGCGTGCGATGTGGCAATTCTGCCTGTTGGCGGGAGCTATACGATGGACGCGCTCGAGGCTGGCAAGGCGATTTGGGGAATGCGGTGCGGTTTCGTTGTGCCCATGCACTACGACACTTTCGACTGGATAGCACAGCCCGAGCTGAAAAGCTGGGCGAAGGGGCAGAAGAAGCGCGTTATCATTCTACGGTCCGGGCAGACTGTTGAGTTTTAGCGAACCGCGCGCTTTAAGTTTCCAAGCAGCTCTTTTCCGCACAAGTTCCAGAAGTCGCGCATTTCGATCGCGTTGGAGACTGAGATGAGGTAGCCCCGGTAGTTCGCGTCGTTGCGGATGTGCCTGAACCTGTCGAGATGATTCAGCTTCACTTTGTTCCTGATGTCCTCCTCCATGAGGATGCGCATGCTTGCTTCGTGCGACAGGCTCTCGTAACCCAGCAGCCACCACTTCGCGTCCCCCAGCTGCCGGAGGCACTCGTACAGCTCGCGGAACACCACGGTGGCCGAGTTCTCGGTGACGCGCATCGATGCCACCACGCCAGAGATTTTCTCTGCCGCCTCAACGAGCGACCGAGCGCGCGAGATGTCCTTGCCGCGCGGCCTGAGAAGGCCGGCTTTCAGCAATTCCCGCACATGCGCTTCCTTCACGGCCTGACCTCCAGAAACCCGTACAGCACGATGCCGTTTGCAATGCTGTTGAAAAGATTGAGGTCGATGTTGCGCGGGTTGAACAAATAGATTTTTATTGGCCTCTTTATTTGTGCTTCAAGAGGCTTAAGCTCGGGCAGTTGTAATACAGTAAGCTCGGCAACTTCATTGCTCTGAATAGCGATGTCTATATCGGAGCCGCCGAGATCCTGCCCTTGGCGAAAGCTGCCGAAAAGGACGATCGCCCTTGGCGTATTAAATTTTCTAACCAAAAAATCAACAAGCCCGCTCCGGTAGATGAGGGAGAGGTTGAACGGGATTTTCTCCCTCAGGTACGCCCAGCTTTGCGTGTTTGCCTTTATCCTCCAGACAATTCTGGCCTCCATCACTTCAAGCACGCCTTCCCGCCTCAAGACTTCAACAGCCCGGCTAGCCGAACTTTTTGAAACTTTGCTTATATCCGCCAATTCTGTGAGGCTGAATTCCTCATTGGGCGAGAGTAATAGCGTGCTGAGAACCCGCTGCCTTGCGGTTTCAGTTTCGAACAAACGGTATTTTTGTAGAACAATTGGTTTCATTATAGAACAAATGTTCTATTTTGAAACCATTAAAAGCTTTGCGCTCAGAGCAGCACCTCCATTCCGTCAAAAGCAACCTCGGTGTTCTCAAAAACGGCTTTCGCCTCGTCGAGCAGGGGCTTGGCGTCGTCGTAGCGGTTGCTGATGTGCGTGAGGATGAGGCGCCGCACACCCGCGCGCCTGGCTGCGGCGGCGGCATCCCTTGCGGTGGCGTGCTTCTTCTCCAGAGCTTCCTCCTTCATGTCTGAAGAGAAGGTCGCATCGTGGATGAGGATGTCTGCGTCTCGCGCGGCCTCGACGACTTCCTCGCACGCGAGCGTGTCGCCCGTATAGACGATTTTCTTGCCCTTCACAGGGTAAGTGACCTCCTCGTACCTCACCCTCTTTCCCTTCACGGTCAGCTCGCCCTTCTTCTCCAAGTCGGTGAACATCCTTCCCTTGAGGCCGGCGGCGTCGGCCTTGGCCTTGTCGAAGCGCCTGCGCTCGTTCTCCTCGAAGACGAAGCCGAGGGAGCCCCGTGAATGGCTCGTGGGAAAGGCGCGGATGGCAAAACCCTCCCCCCGATAGACGAAGTGCTCGTCAATGTCCCGCGCCTGCACGAACTCCCGCCCCTCCACCTTAAGCAGCGCGTCGATGAGCGCGCTCGTTCCCCTGGGACCGAAGACGAACAGCGGTTCCTTCCTGCCGTTAAGCGAAAGCGTATAGACGAGGCCGGGTATTCCGAGAAAATGGTCGGCGTGGTGGTGGGTGATGAGGATGGCCTTGACTTTCGCGTAGCTGACGTTGTTCCTCATCATCTGGCGCTGGGTGCCCTCGGCGCAGTCGAAGAGAAAAACGTCGCCCTCCACCTTGAGGGCCAGCGCGCTGGGGTTGCGCGCAGGCGACGGAACCGCGGCCGATGTCCCCAGAAAAACCAGCCGAATTGTCATGACGTAATTGTTTTTTTAATTGTTTTAAACCCATTTGCTTGGCGTGGTGGTTGACAGGGCGAGGAGGCTGGTCGAGCGGGCGGGCGCGGAGTACTGCGACTTCCGCCTGGTGAGGGGCCCCTTTGCGAGAATAACGCTGAAGGACGGCGAGGTGGAGGTCGAGGAGGGGGAGGGTTTCGGTTTTTCCTTCCGCGTGCTGGCAAACGGCTCGTGGGGGTTTGCGTCAGCGAACCGGGAGAACAAGCTGGAAGAGGCGTTCAGGCGCGCTGTGAGGCTGGCCAAGGCAGGCGAGGGGGAGAGCGGGCTGAGCGAGGAGAAGGCGGAAAAGGGGAGAACGAAGGCGAGGTGGAAAAAAAGTTTTGTTGAGATGGATGTGGAGGACAAGGCCGCTGAACTGCGCGAGGCCGAAAAGCTCCTGCGCGTGCCCGGCATAACGAACACCGCGGTGAGCTACTCGGACGGATTACAGGAGAAAGTTTTTTTGAACAGCGAAGGCTGCGAGGTTGTTGAAGAGGCCGCGAGGGTGTATGCCAGCCTGAATGCAATCGCAAGAAAGGGAGGCGAGATGGGCTCCGGAAGCGAGAGAGTCGGAGAAAGAGGCGGGTGGGAGGCTGTGGGCGGGCTGTTCGAGAAGGCTTCGCGCGCTGCGGAAAAGGCCTTGCGCGCGCTGTCCGCGCCCAGAGTGAAGGCAGGCGTTTATACGGTCATTGTGGATGGCGAGATGGCGGGCGTCATGGCGCACGAGGCCGTGGGGCACGCCTGCGAGGCAGACGGCGTGATGGCCGGCGACAGCATACTCGAGGGAATGGTTGGCAAAAAGATTGCGGCGGACTGCATAACCATCATCGACGATCCGGCCCTTCCGCGCGCGTTCGGCGGGTATGCTTTCGACGACGAGGGAACGAGAGCGAGGCGGAAGGTGCTCGTGGAAAAAGGGGTGCTGCGTGGTTTCCTGCATTCGAGGGAAACCGCGGCGAAATTCGGCGTGCGCAGCACGGGCAACGCGCGCGCCATGGGGTACGCGAACGCTCCCATCGTGCGCATGAGCAACACTTTTTTTGAAAGGGGGGAAATGAAGAAAGAGGAAATTTTTGAAGTGAAGAGCGCGCTGTGTGTGAAGGGAATGCGCGGGGGGCAGGTCATCCCAAAGAACGGAACGTACGTTTTTGCTGCGGAGGAAGGGTTCGTGGTGGAGAAAGGGGAAATAAAGGGCGTTGTGAGGGACGTCCTGCTGACGGGGATGATACTTGAGACGCTCAGGAAAGTCGATGCGGTGGCGAGCGACTTCGCCTTCTCTCCGGGCATGTGCGGAAAGGCGGGCCAGAGCGTGCCGGTAAGCGACGGAGGGCCGCATATCAGGATAAGAGGAGTTAGGGTTGGAGGGGTGCGGCCTAACAGCCCCTGAAGGTCGGCGTTTCGAAGGTCGCGGTGGTGTCCGGCCTTATCTCAACGTCCGTGCTGTCCCTCACGTTGTTTATCGTGATGGTGTAGTTGGTCGCCGCGGCCCAGTCGCCGGCGATGCGCAGGAAGACGCCGCTGCGGCCGATGCTGCCGGTTGATGTGACGTTCAGGTCGCCGCTTATCCTGTAGTTGTCCGCCTTGCGCGCGCTGTTTGGATCGAGCTCGAGATTGTAATAGACATAGACGACAAGCTCGCAGGAATCGGTCACGCTCGAGAGAGTGGCGTTCGCCACGCGCAGCGGGATGTGCTCGAGCACGCCGTTGTCGCACAGGTTGTTGAGCACGAGCGCGGCGTGGGGGATGCAGCCGTACAGCCCGCCGCCCACAGGCCCGAGGCAGTCGGCTGGCCCGCAGCATTTCTTGAGCGTGTACGAAGAGCCCCCTATCCCGCCTTGGACGAGGTAGGAGCGGCAGGCGAGGGAGCCGCAGCACGGCTGAGCGTCGCACGAGGCGTTTTCCCCGCCGCAGGCGTAGGGCTTGGATGCGATGGCGCCGTTCTCGCAGACCGTCAGGAGCGCGTTGGCCGTGTCGTTGCGGATGAGCGTGCCGTTTGCCACGCAACCGCTTGTGGTGATGCACTGTCCGGCCGGGCAGCAGGCCGACAGGCTTGCTTCAGCATTCACCGCACAGTGCAGGCCGGCGCAGCAGTCGGCGCCGCTCGCGCACGCCTCACGCTCACTGCCGCATGAAGAGGGCTGTGGGCAGGTGCAGGCCGGGTAGTCGGAGGGGATGGAGCCGTCCGGGCAGATGTTGGTGCAGGCTCCTGGAGCAGGCGCCTGGGAGGCAGGAACGCAGCCTGTCAGCGAGGCGACCTCGCCGGCCTCGCAGCACCTCCGAAGCCCTCCGCCGACCGGAGTTAAGGGAGAGAGGCCGGCGCAGCAGGACCTTCCGGCAGGCGCGATGAAGCCCTTTGCAATGCACGAGACGGGCGTGGAGGCATTGGCCTGGGCTGGAGCGGTGGCGTTTGGAGAGGGCGCGGTGAGGTAACGGTACAGCACATCCTCTGGCTTGACGCAGCCGAAGAGAAGCAGCGCGAGGGCGAGCGCGCCGACGAGCGCCTTTTGCATGGCGTTGATAACTCAACAAGCTTTTTTAAAGCCCTATTCCGAAAGGGGGCTATGGCGAAGGCGAGGGGCGAGCCCAGCACGAACGGGCTGCGAAGCGAGAGGGCGGTTGCGTGGAGGCGAAACCCCGCCGGGGGGTTCTGGCATGGTTAGGACGAGCGCCGACGAGCTTTGCCAGGCGCTTGAGAAGGAAACGGGCATGCAGGCGAGCCTGAACGCGCTGTGCGCGAGGCTCCGTCTTAGGCCGCGTGATGTCGAGCCCATGGCCAAGGCGCTCGCCGAAAGAGGGCTGCTTGAAATAACTTATCCGGTGAATGTGCTGGGCTCGCCAATCCTCAGGCTCAAGAGGGTAATACAGGCAAGGGAGCCGCTGCTTCCCCGAGGCAGGGAAATAGTGAGCTACAGCGTGGAGGCCAGCGGCGTGCCGGCCGGCGTGAGCGTGCTGGATGTGAAGGAAGAGCCGAGGCCCGTGTATGTGCTCAGCATACCGCCCGTGGGGCCCTACACTGAAGCGATTCTGGAGGGGCTGAGGGACGAGCTGGCGCGCGAGATGCCCGTGCAAGTCGAGGAGATAGTCGATGCCCGGAAGGCGCTGGCGCTCAAGGAAAAGTTTTTCGACAGCGCGGCCGAGAAGCTGAGCGAAAAGATTCCCGACATAACCGAGAAGGACAAGCACGTTCTGGCCGGCCTGCTGCTGCACAGGATGTACGGCCTCGGCGAAATCGAGATGCTCATGGCCGACGACCTGCTCGAGGAAATTGTTGTGAACGGCTCGGCCCAGCCGATCAGCGTGTATCACAGGAAGTACGGCTGGCTCAAGACGAACATATACATTCCCACAGAGGACGACGTATACAACTACGCAACGCAGATAGGCAGGAAGAGCGGGCGCGACATAACGCTGCTCGCGCCCATCATGGACGCCCACCTCGCCACGGGCGACAGGGTGGCGGCCACGCTGTACCCCATATCAACGTGCGGGGACACCCTGACCATCCGCCGGTTTGCGCGCGAGCCCTGGACCATCATTGACTTCATAGACCCGAAGCTGAACACGCTGGACAGCGAGATAGCGGCCTTCCTGTGGCAGGCCATCCAGTTCGAGATGAACATCCTCGTTTCGGGCGGCACGGCGAGCGGCAAGACGAGCATGCTCAACACGCTGTGCGCGCTCATTCCGCCCTCCTCGCGCAACATAACCATCGAGGACACGCGCGAGCTCAACCTGCCATCCTACCTGAAGTTCAACTGGGTTCCGCTGACCACGCGGCAGCCGAACCCGGAGGGAAAGGGCGAGGTGAAGATGCTTGACCTCATGGTGACGAGCCTGCGCATGAGGCCCGACAGGATTGTGGTGGGCGAGGTGAGGCGCAGGAGGGAGGCCGAGGTGCTGTTCGAGGCCATGCACACGGGCCACGCGGTGTATTCGACCATTCACGCCGACACGGCCCAGCAGGTGCTCAGGCGCCTGACGCACCCGCCTTTCGAGCTGCCCGTGACGGAGCTGCAGTCGCTGCACCTCATCCTCGTCATGTACAGGGACAGGCGGAGGGGGCTGCGCAGGGTGTATGAGGTGAGCGAGGTGGGTGCAGCGAGCGCCGACGAGGCGACGCTCACGAGCATTTACAGGTGGAGGGCGAGGCAGGACGCTTTCGAAAAAGTGGGTGAGGCGGCGAGGGTGATGGAGGAGCTGAACCTGCACGCAGGAATGTCCGCTGAAGAGATAAAGGCGGACATCACGAGGAAGAAAAAGGTGCTGGAGTGGATGCTCAAGCACAACGTGAGGAGCGTGGAGCAGGTGGGCAGCGTGATGGGCATCTACTACAAGACTCCCGACGTGATAGAGCACGCCGCCGAAAAGGACATTCACCCAAAGAAAGTGCTGTGAGGTGCCACAATGCGCATCCCGCTTTTTCTGCTTCCGCAGGCCGCCACGCTGCCGCTCGCCCGGCGCCTCAAGGGAATTGGCAGCCGCCTCGTGAGGTATTACCCCGGCCTGCGGTACGACCTGAGGATGCTGAAGAGCGACCTCGATGAAGGCGAGTATGTCATTGTGGCACTGCAGAACGCGCTCGCCTGGATGGCGCTCATACTGCTGCTGATGGTCGGGCTGTACGCAGCGCAGGGAAAAGTGACAAAAGAAGTGCTGGCGCGCTCGCTGTCCTCCGTTCCGGCCTTGCTCGAGGTGCTGGCGCGCATCAGGCTGGCGCTCATCCCCGCGCTCGCGGCCTTCTTTGTCTTCCTCGGCGCTTTCCTCTACTATCCGAGGGTGATGGTGAGGAAGGTCGTCGAGGCGGTTGACAAGGACCTCGTGTTCGCGCTCAAGGACCTGCTCGTGCAGGTCTCGTCCGGCATAAGCCTGTACAACGCCATGGCGAACATCGCCCGCGCGGGCTACGGCAGGGTGAGCAGCGAGTTCCGCGCCGCCGCGCAGGACATCAGCGCGGGCGAGAGCCAGGAGCGCGCGCTCGAGAAGATGGCGCTGCGGACCGAAAGCGAGTTCCTGAAGAGGACGGCGTGGCAGATGGTGACGGTGCTGCGCACGGGCGCGAGCATGCGTGGGGCGCTCTCTGCGCTCGTGACGAACCTGAGCCAACACCAGGCGGCTCACATCAAGGCGTTCATCCAGGAGCTCAACCTGTGGATACTGCTGTATGTGATTGTGGGCATCGCCATCCCGAGCTTGGGGGCGACGCTGCTCGTCGTGCTCTCGCTTTTCTCTGGCTCGGCCGTGCAGGAAAGCGCACTTGTGCTGCTCGTGGGCGCGTGCCTCGCCGCGGAAATCGCGCTCATCGAGTACGTGAGGGTGAAGAGGCCGGCCATACACGGGTGAGAGCATGCTCAAAAGGATTTTCGCGGGAACCGGAAACGCGCTGCCGCTCGCTTGGCGGGCCGCGCTCGCCCAGCATCTCGCCTACGCAGGAATGAGGGAGGATGCGAGCGAGTGGCTGGGAAGAGGGGTGTTTGAAGGGCTGGCCCTCGGGCTTGCTGCCGAAATTGCCACTGTGGTTGCGGGATTCACATCCTTCACAGCGCTTGCCTCAGCCGCGGCCACCCTTCTGCTTTTTCTTGCGGTCAGGTATCTGCTGTTGTACTTCAAGATAGAGGACAGGAGGGCGAGGGTGGAGGCCGCGCTGCCTGACCTGCTGCAGATGATAAGCGCAAACCTCAAGGCGGGCGTGACGCCCGTGGTGGCGCTGCGCATGGCCGCGCGCCCGGAGTTCGGCCCGCTCGAGGAAGAGATAAAGTACGTGGCGACAAAGAGCCTGGGCACGGAGAGCTTTGCCGCGGCCTTCCAGGAGATAACGAAGAGCATAAAGAGCGAAGTGCTGGCCAGGACGGTCGCGCTGTTCATCATGAGCATGCGCAGCGGCGGAAACCTGGCGCGCCTGCTCGAGGTGAGCGCCGAGGACATCCGCGCGGCACAGGAGCTGAAGCGCTCGCTCGTGGCCGGAACCAACATGTACGTGGTTTTCATTCTCTTCACGACGGTCATAGGCATGCCCGCGCTGCTGGCGGTCAGCATGCAGTTCGTCGAGCTGACCGCCAGGCTGCAGGCCAAGGCAGCCGCCGGAGCAGGCCTCGCCGGGCAGATAGGCGTCATACTGGCCAAGCCCATCGCGCCAGAGTTCATCCTCAACCTGTCGCTCGCCACGCTCGTGGCCACCTCGCTGCTGGCCAGCGTTTTCATCGGCGTCATACACGAGGGAAAGAGGCTTTACGGCCTGCGCATAGCGCCCTTCCTCATCGCCGGTTCGCTCGCCTTCCTGTTCATAATGAAGAACTACGTGCTCAAACTCGTTCTGGGAGGATAGTCGTGCTCGGCATTCTCGGGGGAACCATCGTCTCCCGCGGGCTGGTGAGGGAAAACACCTCGCTCGCGATAGACGGGAACCGCATTGCCGCCGTGGGCGATGCGGATGAGATAAGGCGCGCTTTCAAGTTCGACGAGACGATTGACGCCAGAGGCAAGCTGGTGCTGCCGGGCCTCGTCGATGCGCACCTGCACTCTTTCCAAGTGGCGTGCAAGGGCCTGACCGGAGACGAGACGCTGTTGGACTGGCTCAGGAAATACATCTTCCCGTGGGAGGGAAGCCTGACCGCCGAGAAGGCGAGGGCGTGCGCGCGCCTGGCTTACCTTGAGCTCATCAAGTCGGGCACGACAACGTTCTCGGACCTCACTTCGGTCAGGCACACCGAAGAGGCATTCAAGGCCGCAAAGGAGATGGGGCTGCGCGCGAACATCGGAAAGACGATGATGGACGTGAACGCGCCTCCCGAACTGCAGCAGGAGACCGAGACCGCGCTTCGGGAGAGCGCGGCGCTCATCCGCGCATGGCACGGCAGAGAAGGCGGGCGGCTGCGGTACATGCTCACCCCGCGGTTCGACCTCACCTGCACAGACGAGCTGTTTCTGGGATGCCGGAGGCTGGCGGAAAAACACGGCGTGATGATTCAGACGCACACGCAGGAGAACATAAAGGAAGTCGAGGAGGAGATGCGGCTGTACGGAAAGCCTGCCATAGAGCACCTAAATGAGCTGGGGCTGCTGGGCCCGCGCCTCATGCTCACTCACTGCATCTGGCTCAACGAGAGGGAGCTCGAGCTGCTGCGGACGAGCGGCACGCACGTGGTGCACACGCCGGGCTCGAACATGATACTCGCCTCTGGCGCGATAATGATGAGCTCGTTCTTGGGAAAAGGCATTCCCGTTGGGCTCGGCAGCGACGTGGGGGCATACCACCGGTTCAGCATATTCGAGCAGGCGAGGCTCGCCTGCCTGCTCCAGAAGGTGCTGAGCTTCGGAAAGCAGATAATCAAGTACAGGGAGGCTTTCGAGCTGGCCACGGTGGGCGGAGCGGCCGCGCTCAACCTGGAGAAGGAAATCGGCACCATCGAGGCGGGGAAGAAGGCGGACCTCATCCTCCTCGACAGGCGGAATATCGCGTTCGCTCCGGCGAACGACTTGTTTGCCCAGATCGTCTTCGCGGCCGACAGGGACGCTGTCGAGACGGTCATGGTTGATGGCAGGGTTCTGATGCGAGAGCGGCAGGTGCTCGTCGCGGATGAACAGGAAATCCTGGGCGAGGCGGAGGAGATCCTGAGGATAAAGCGCCAGCGGTAGCCGCAACGTTTTTAAATTGTTGAAGAGAAGAGGGGGCGAGGCGATTGCGATGAAGGGATTGAAGGGCCAGGCTGCTACCGAATACCTGATCATACTCGCTGTGGTCGTCATCATCGCGCTTATCGTCGTTGGAGTGCTGGGCGGCTTTGCCGGCATCACCGGCGGCATATCGAGGCAGCAGTCAGAGACTTACTGGAGCGGAGCCGAGATAGGCATTCTGCCGAACTACCTGGTGAACAGCAGCGGCGCGTACTTGACTGTCAAGAACAACAGGCCATTCCAGATTTCCTTGACCGGCATCACCCTGAACGGCATAGGCGTCATGACGCCGGCGAGCGTTTCGCTCACGCCCGGCGCGACGTTCAACGTCGTCGTGGACAGCGGGGTGGGCTTGACCTGCACGGCCGGCCAGCCATACGGCTACACCGTGACGATAACTTACACGGAGCCGGCAAGCGGCCGGGCGTTCACTTTTACAGGGCAGAACCCGCTCGTTGGAACTTGCCAGTGATGCTCATTTGGTGAGCAGCACAATGCTCGGGTAGTTTCTTCCATCCACCGAAAGGCTTAGCGGCAGCACGAGCTGCGTCACGGGCGTGCCTGTCAGCGTGATGTTGGTCGTGGCTGTCACGCGAGCGCCGCTGACCGTAACGCGCAACGAGCCACTGACCACAGTGACATTCAGATAGCCTCCTCCCTGCAGCGCTGTCTGGAAGGATTCGGTTGTGGTTTTACTTATGAATCCGCTCGTGCGCCCGCCGGGCGCGATGGGGTTGCCGTTGGCATCGCGAACATCGAGCGCTACCCAAAGCCCGCTGGACTGCCATCTCCACCTGCCGGTGGTTGCACGCGAGCAGTCGTTGTTCAGGCACGCCACGTTCAGGCGAGCGCGCAATGCATAGCCTTCCACCATGTTGACATTGGTTATCATGAAGCTTCTCTTTGCAAAGGTTGGGTGGGCATAGGTAAGGCGAAACGGCTGCAGGATGTAGCGCGAGGCGGGCACGTCCAGCGAGATGTTGTGGTTGGTTCTGGAGGCGTAAGTCGTTGAAATGAAGGCTTCGAATGCATTCATTTCGGCCGCTGGGCTCAACAGCGTTGTCGGAAGGTAGTCGCGGACTGTCAGGATGGTGCGGCTGCCGGCCTTCGTCACCTCGAATGAGACGTTGTTGAACTGCAGCACGTCGGCCCCGATGTCCGCCGCGACAGAGCCGGTAGAAGCCGGCTGAGCCTGAGGCGGCCTCGCGGCATACCAGGAGGCAGCCAGCACCGCCAGCAGCGCGAGCGAGGCGAACGTCAGCGTGTAGAAGAATCCCTTCAGGCCGGGCATGAGTGCACCTCAACCAGAAGCTTTTGGACTGTGGAGGAGACGACGAGAAGGCTGGCCGTGGCGACATCCTCCCTGCCATTGCAGCCGCACACATCGACAGCCTGGACGGGCGCGAGCGAGGCATTGCGCACGAGGACAAAACCGCACCTTGCATCGAGCGCGTAAAGCGAGCGCACCTCGCTCGCATTGAGCGCGCCAACCGCCTGAATGCTCGCCGCGAGGTCTGACGAGAAGCGCGAGGCCGCCGGCTGGGAGAAACTCTTCTGCGCGGCGAAGGAAAGCGATAGCAGCGTGGTCGCGACAAGCAGCGCGGCGAGCGCGTCTATGGTGAAAATGAATCCCCTCACGGCCTCACCCAAACAGTCATCTTCACGAGCACGAGCGAAGAGTTGAGAACGGAGACGGCGGAGCGCGAGGCCACGGGAGTGTTTGGTTGTGGAAGGCGGTTGAGCGAGTAGAGCGTAGAGCCGCTGGCGTTGATTATTTCCAGGTTGTAGTCGTAAACCGCGCCCTCCCTGTTGAAGCCGAGCAGGGAAAGGGAGATGTTGTAATCCGAGGGGGACTGCGAGAAGAAGTACGACACTCTCTCTGGGTTCAGCACACCGCGGGCCTGGGCGAGGCCCACGCTCTTCGCGTTGGCGAAGCTCCAGTCGGCCGGGTTGCCCGGGGATTGGACGAGGAGGGCGAGCGCCTGCGCAGAAGCCAGGGAGAGGTCGCGCGAGCGCTCCGAGGCTGTGATGACAGCGTTTGTGGAAGAGGCGGCCTGGAACACCGCGGCCGCGAGAAACAGCGCTATGACAAAGGACACGATGAGGTCCATTGAGAAAACCTGTGCCTTACGCCACACGGATGTCACCGCCGTCGTTCGTGAGCGTGATGTTCCGGCCTGCGTAGCTGACCCCGGCGCCCAGGATGGATGAAGTGAGTATCGGGTATGAGATGGTCTGGTTGGCTGGAGAGAGGGGCCATGTCATCTGCGCCCTGCGGCCTATGAACTCAAGCGAGTAGTTCAGCCCTTCCACGGGCTCGAGGTACACTGTCGCGGTGGAGCCGTTGCCGTCCGCGAGAACAAAGTTCGCTGCAGAGGCGACTTTTTCAACAATGCGCGTTGCGGAGAGCCTCTCGCGGGCGGCCAGCTGGGAGGAAGCGTTTTGCACATAAAGAGCGTAGGCGAGCGAGAATACGAGCGCGAGGACGACGCACACAATGAGAAAGTCAGTGCTGAGCTGTCCTCTCATCTAAGGCACCACGTCAACGATAATGTCTACGAGCATGCTCTCGCCATTGTCTCCCGTTGAGTTGAGCCTGCCTCCGAAAGCCCCGAGCGCGGAGCCAGAGGTGAAGGAGAGCGTGGTGTTGGCCGAAGAGTTCGCGGCGAGAACAAAGGAGGAGGGCGAGACGCTTGCGGTGACGCCTGTGGCGGTCCAGATCAGCGCGTTGGAGACAGTAATGGGGAAGCTGCCGGTGTTGAAGAACGTCACGTTCGCGCTCTGGCTCGAAGACTGTCTCAGGAAGAGATGGACGAACGTAGGCTTTGCGGTGAGGCCGGGCGAGCCGACAAGCACAAAGCCCTCCCTGGCCTCGACGGGAATGATGTAGTCGCCGCTCGCGTTCGGAAGCCGTCCTTGAAGCGAAACGGGCGCCAGCACATTGACGTCGGTCGTTCCGTTTTCCACCCACAGGCCCATGTTGATTATCCTCCCGTCAATGAAGACGCGCTCTGGAACCACCGTGGGAGGAATGATAACCGCAACTTCCCTCCTGCTTCCCACGCCCTCTTGGCTCACCGCGGCCGCGGCATCGGCCAGCGCGTTGAGCGAAGCCTGCGCCTGCGAGGCGTACAGGGAGTGGCGGGCTGCGGACAGCTGACCGTAGCCTATGGCGACAATAACCGCCAGCACGGCGAGCGACAACGACAGTATCACAATGAGCTCGACCGCGGCCTGGCCCCTCATGAAAAGCGTTTGCATGGCAGCCTTAAAATTGTTTCAGAAAGCCTTCTCGCCGAAAACGGGCTGCTTTGGGTACAGCACGATGCCTGTCTTTGTTATCTTGAGCGGCACAAGGCGCTTGATGTGCTCGGTGCCGCGCAGCTTGACAACCTCGAGCGCGTTGTCGCGCACGTCGCCCTTTCTTATCGTGTGGATGGCGATGAAGCCGTCGGCGAGGAACTCCATGCCGAAGCGCACGCGCAGCTCGCCGGCGCGCGCGGCCTCCGCCTCGCTCGTCAGCAGGGTGGTGCAGCCCCATCGCCTCAGCTGCTCCATGGCCTTCATGAAAGCGCTCCTGCGCTTGTACTCGTTCTCGTAAAGCAGGGCGAACGAAGTCATGCTGTCCATGACGACGCGCTGGATGCCATTGTCCTTGATGAGGTCCTCGATGATGCCGCCCTCGCTGATGAACTTGTCGACCTCGTGAGGAGGGTATTCGGCGACGCTGACCTTCTTCTGCTTCTCGAGCTCGGGAAAGTTCCAGCCGAAGCGAAGGTAGTGCCTGAAGACCGCGCGCTTCTGCTCCTCGAAAGTGATGTACAGGCCGGGCTCGCCGAATTTTGTCGCGCCGTTGTAAAGAAACTGGAGCGCGAAAGTCGACTTCCCGCATCCGGCCTCGCCGGCAACGAGCACCACGCTGCGGCGCTCAAAGCCTCCTTCGATGAGCTCGTCTAGGCCGGGAATGCCGCTGGCCACGCGCGGCTCTTCCTTGAACTCCTCCTCTTTCTTGGCGGGCATTATTTCACCAGGTTTTCTGCAAGAGGGGCGCCGACGATCTTCGCCATCTTCTCCTTGTATTTGCTGAGGATGGACGCGTACTGCCCTTCGCTTGCTATGATTATTTTCCCCCCTTCCACGCTCGCGCCAGCCTCTCGCGCAGCCTCTTGGGCGAGCGACTCGGCGACGGGACCCATGATTTTCTTGCACCGCGCAATGATGGCCGCAAATTCGTCTTCGCGCACGGTTTCCCCTCATCTTCCTTCAAGCAGCTTCTCTATCTTTTTCGCGGTCCTGTCCATCGACAGAAGCACGAGCCCGAGGTTGCCCGTGGATTTCATGAGGCACACGAGGATTGCGAGGCTGCCGGCGCCCACCGCGACTGTCTTGCCCAGCTCGCTCTCGACAATCACCTGCTGGAAAGCCCCGCGCTGGAGCTCGTTGCTCGTCGTCTCGGCTGTGCCGACGAGGGCTGCGCTCATGGCCGCGATGGTGCGCGAATCCACTTTGCTGGGGAGGTTGCTGGCTATCATGAGGCCGTCCCGCCGGACTATGGCGCTCGCCTCGATGTCGCCCACTTGGCCGAGCTCGGCCAGCAGGTCCTCGAGCTGAATCTTCACCTCTTCGACCATGCCATCACTCAGAATGCTTCGCTCGCACCCTTTTTAAACTCCTCCTCACGCCAGCGCGATGCCCTGCGGAGTCAGAACGAATTCCTTCCATTCCTTGAGACCGTGCAGGGGCGCCTGCAGGAAGTTCTTTCCGCCCTCCTGCTTTATCTCGATGACGCCGTCCATGAGGTGCTTGAGCGTCGTGACGGTCTTGTCGTCGTGCATGCCGGCCTCGAGGTGCCATAGCGTGGTCGCCTCAACCGACTTGAGGCGTGCGCCGGTTATCTGCGTGAAGCGGAAGACGACCTCAGGCGGGTTGTACAGGAGGAGGGTTGAAATCGACTGCATTATGACGCGTGATTTCTGCTGCGGCTTGTAGTGCTCCTGCATGGCCTGCGTCACGCCGATGGACAGGTCGTTGAGCGCGCTGGGCCCGGGCACCTGGATGTCTTTCCTGTCTGCTGGGGGCGTGCCCAGCGTCCAGGAATAGCAGTCGATGAAAGAGAGGCCCTTGTTCGTGTAGCTGAAAAACCGCCAGCCGAACTCGCTTCCCTTGTTTTCTATCTCGAGCGGGGCGAGGTCTGTCGTGATGTAAATGACTGGCTGCTTTTTTGCAAAGGCCTGCCAGGCGAACTGCAGGCCGAGCACGAACTTCTCTGTGCCTGGCGGGCCGAGCAGGAGAACGTTTGAAGAGGGCTTGAGGCCGCCTCCTATGAGCGCGTCAAGTCCTTGAATGCCTGTCTCCAACAGCTCACCTCCTGCACCGGGTAATGGGATTTTTGGAACAGCACCCATTGGAGGAAGGCCTTCTGGCATCGGCATGTTCAACCACCCGCTTGTCCTCTTATTATGAGGTCGATGAGCGCCTCGAGCACGGCGCGGCATCCCTTGCCGCTCGGCGCGACCGTTGGCAGCACCGGCACCTCCGGCCCCAGGCCCATCAGCTTTCTTATCTCCTCTGTTGAAAGCGCTCCGGGCAGGTCCTGCTTGTTGGCCGCAACAGCGTAGGGGATGGCGTAACGCATGATGTGCGCGGCCATTTCCTTGGCGCGCGGGAAAGAAGCGGGGTCTGTGGAATCCACAAGCAGGATGAGGCCGAACGCGTCCCTGTTGAGGATGTCCATCATGAACTCGAACCTCTCCTGGCCTGGCGTGCCGAACAGATCGACAGCGAGGCCGCCGTGCTCGAGGTAGCCGTGGTCGAGCGCGATGGTTGTTCCGAGGCGATCAACGCTCACCGCCCGCTCGCTCACTGCGTGAATGAAAGAGCTTTTGCCGGAGTGAAACGGGCCTGTCACGAGAATCTTTGGTATGTAGACGGCCACGCCGTCCATGCCAACGCGGAATGGAATCGCGCTCTTGCTGAAGGGCCCGGGCGCCTTGACCACCGAAAAATAGTTTCTCAGCAGGACTTTCTCCTCTATGGAGCGCAGCGTGACCACGTAGTCGAAGGCGCCGAAGATTTTTGAAACGACCTCCTCTGGGTAGTTCCAGTTCGTGAAAAGGTACAGGCCCGTTACGCCCAGGCTCTTTCCCCGCTCGCCCCATCGCCTGACTTCCTTGAGCACGGGCTCGAGCCCCCTCTTGTCTATGAGGCTCGACACGGAATCGAACACCGCGAGCGTGTTTCCGTCGAGCTCGCGGAAAGCGCTTTCCACCACGCCGCTCACGCCCCCGATGTCCAGCGGGTTTTTGACGAAAAACTTTTCTTTCGAGGCGTAGCCGACGCTTCCGCTGAAGGCGTCGATGAAAGGCATGGGCTCGAACAAGGAGTACTTCCAGTTCATCCTCTTCACGGCCTGCCGGACCGCGTCGGGCAGCTGACTGTCGGTGAAGTAAAGGCCTTTGCCGCCGCGCGAGAGGGTGGCCTGAAGCGCGTGGAACGCGAACACGCGCGCGTCAATGCCCGGCACGCCGCTGTAGAGCACCGTGCTGCCCTCCTCCACGCCCCCGCCGAGCAGGTCGTTGAGCTTCTGCACTCCGGTGGAGATGAGGCTCATGCACAGAGCAACGCGGAATGGATATAAATTAGTTTGCGCATAAGAGTTTGGAGCGGGGGGCCGGCAGCTGTCCAGGATGCCCATCGAGGTATCAGGACCAATGCCGTGACGGGGAGCGAGCCCCGCGCGAGCGGGCTGCGAGCGACGAAGTCATCGAGATCCTGAGGGAGGAAGTTCTGCCCACTCCGAAAAAGGCAGACGGGTTTAAGGCCCGAGCCGGAACAGAAACGGCACTCCGGGCGGGGAGGAATGACGCGAGGACCGTCGAACCGCCGCGGAGTTTAAACGCGCCGGCGATGCTGCAGAGATGTGGAGTGCAAGGCGCTGAGACGCCGCTCAGTCGAATGCTGCCAAAAACAAAAGGCAGGCTATGGCCCTCACGCTCTATACTTTTCCGTTAATGCTTTCCGAATCTTCGGAAAATGGTTATCTGCTGAACCTCAGCAGCGCGCTCCTCACGCTCTCGCTGTTTCCCTTCACGCTCCTGAACCTCCGCGCCAGCTCCCTCTCGCCCAGCATCTCGAGCCAAGGGCTGTAGTGCGAGCCGTTGGCGTGGAACAACACCGAGCTCAGCGGAGCTTTTCGAATCAGCTCGAACAGCTCCCGCACGTTCCGCGCCCTGCCGCACTCCCGCCCACTCGGTTCGCGGAAGACAAACTCCTTTCCCGGCGGACAGTTTTTCTCCGCGCTCTGCGTGGAAGTCCATTCCACAGCCATGCTATACACCTCCATCGGAACCAGCGGTTCCGACACCTTTCTTTTCATTCTCAAGCCTGAACCTGAAGTCCTGCAGTATGTTCATGAAGTTCATGTATCCCTCGCACGGATTGTCGTAAGGAGAGAAGTACTTGTGCACGTCGCCGTCAGCCCAGTGCTTCGTGCAGAGGTAGTAGAGGTGGTCGCTGGACTGGAGAAGGCGCCAGGTGCGCAGGTGCTCGCCGCCCGCGGCGCGCGCCAGCGGCTTGATTTCCTGCAGGAAGCGGAAGACGTCCCTCTGCATGTCGTTTCCGAGCCACGCGCTCGCATCCCTCTCCATGTCGGCCCACGAGATGGGATGGGGCACGTCAATCTCGCCGACCGGAGGCAGGGCCGCAGCCTCGCGGGCGGTGGCAAAAGAAAGGTGGGGATGGCGGAGAACCTCGCGCGGCAGGGCACGCAGGAACTCGAAGATGCCTGTCTCGGGCCACTGGTGCTCGCCGAAAGTCTCGTAGTCCATGTACAGGTTGATGACGTCGCCGCCGCATGCTGCCAGCCAGGCGGCGTACTTGTCTGCGGTCAGGGGGTACTCGGGCCACCAGGAGGCGGAAAAGCGGTAGCTCACATCGTCGCTCAGCCTGTAGTTGCGCAGCAGCGCGCGAATGCGCTCGCACCCCCTCACGCTGTAGACGTAGTTTGGGCTCCGCCAGCCAAGGAAGCTCTCCCACCCCTCGGTGACGATGCCGGCAAAACCCATCGCCTCTGCCAGCCGCGCTATCTCGTTTGAAAACAGCGCTTCGGTGTTGCGGAAGACGACTGGCTGAGGCGCGCCGATCGCGCACAGCGCCTTGCGGTGAAGGGCGACCTGTTCCCTGAACTCGTCTTTTTCCGAGTAGAGCGCCGAGAGCGAGTGGTAGTAGGTCTCGCTGAGGAAATCAACGCACCCGCTCTTTGCCAGCTCTTCAAACGAATCAAGGACGGTCGGGTCGAAACGGGCGGCCTGCTCGAGGAAAACGCCAGTGAGGCTGAAGGTGACCTTGAAGCGCCCGTCAAACTTGTGGATGAGGTCGAGCAGCAGGGCGTTGGCTGGAATGTAGCACTTGTCCGCCACGCGCTTGAATATCCTCTCGTTCAGGGCCAAGTCGAAGTAGCGGTCCAGCCCGCCGTCCGCGCCCGCGTCGAAAAGACTGAAGCGCCTCAGGCGAAGCGGCTGATGCACTTGAAAGAACAGGCTCACTCTCGTCATGCGGCCACCACACAAACTACTATTTAGCCACCTCCTTATAAACAGCTAGGGCGTCGCGCGCGGTGCGCTCCCACGAAAAGCCCCTGACCTCGGCCAGCTCCATGTCGCCGAGCGCACGGCGCGCGAGAGGATAGCGCAGCAGGTTGCATATCTTGTCGGCCATGCCCTCTACGTCCCAGAAATCGACTTTCAGGCAAGCGCGCGCAGCCTCGCTCACCCCTGAGCTCTTGCTGACGATGCATGGGGTGCCGCTGGCCATGGCCTCGAGCGCGGCGATGCCGAAAGGCTCGCTCACGCTCGGCATGACGAAAACGTCGCTGCGCGCGTAAGCGACGCGCCGTATCTCATCCGGCACATGACCCATGAATGACACGCGGTCGCTGATGCCGAGCGCGATGGCCTGGCTGATGAGCGAGGGAAGAAGGTCGCCATCGCCTATGATGACAAAACGCGCGTCGGGCTCGAGCGCGGCCACGCGCGCGGCAGCGTGGAGAAAAGTCTGGGGGCCCTTCTGCTCCACGAGCCTGCCGAGAAACAGGACGATTTTTTCTTTCCTGTCGACAAACTTTTTTTTCTCGAACTTGGCGAAATCAACGCCGTTGTAGATGACGCGAATCTTTTCGGCGGCAGCGCCCATCTGGAGCAGGCGTCCTTTCATCAGGTTGCTCACGGTGATCACGCGGTCTGCCTGAGCGAGGCCAGCCTTCTCGATGCACAGGATCTCCTGCCACGGCCAGGGCGTGCGGTCGTACTCGGTGCTGTGCACGGTGAAGACTAGGGGAAGGCGCAGCGCGGCCTTGGCCTCGCCGGCCGCGGGCACCGTGATCCAGTCGTGATTGTGGATGAGCGAATAGTTTTCGACCCTGCGCGCGCGCAAAACCCTTGCCAGCTCGGCGTTGTACGCCCTCGCCTGCTGCAGGAAATCCCATCCGTAGGCCTCGGACGCTCCCCTCGCCGGCCTGGAGTAGGGGCCGAAGGGCGCCCGGCCCACTTGGATGACGCGCATTCCCGGAGGAGTGCTGACTGGCATGGCTGTCTTGGGCATGAAGAAGTCAATTTCAACGCCGAGTTTCGCGAGGGCGCGCGTCAGCTCGAAGCAGTGCACGCCGAGGCCTCCGCTCACGAAAGGAGGGAATTCCCACCCTAGCATGGCGACTTTCATGCTCCCACACGGCCTCCCTTTGCGGGGGAGAGAAGGGGCTGCAGCGAAAAGCTAACAGCATAAGGTATGGAAAAAAAGAGCATAAAAAACTACATTTTTATCCTGACGGCGTACTTGCCCGGGACTTTGGCGCCGATTTTCTTCGCCAGCTCGCTCTTGGCCGGGTCGAAAACCATGATGTAGGAGCTCCACTTGTCGGTAAGCTCGCCGCCGCAGTTCGGGCACTTGGCCCCCTCGGCTACTATGAGGCGGCAGTTCTTGCATGCTTTCTCAGGCATTTCGTCACTCCTTTTTCTTTTTCGGCTTCTCCTCCTTCTCGGCCAGCCACTCGAGCTTGCCCAGGCCCTCGGGCCTCATGGTCAGGCCCACTTTGGTTTCGGGAATGCTTCCCTTGAGGGAAACGGTGCTGACCTTGGCACGCACGTGGTCGCCCTTTCGCAGCGTCTTCTTGCTCTCCCTGCCAATGAAAGCCGGAATCTTTTTGTCGTAGTGCAGAAAGTCGTTGGTTATCTGGGAAAGATGGACGAGGCCGTCGAGCGGACCCATGCGCACGAAAGCGCCGAACTCGACCACCTCAGTCACCTCGCCCTCGAACACCTCGTTTACCTCGGGCGCGTACACGAGCGCATCGAAAACGACCTCGTGATATGCCGCGCCGTCCCCGGGAATCACCCTGCCCTCGCTTATGTCGCGCGCGTTCCAGATGCTGAGCACAATGCCGTGGTCCTTGTCCACCTTCCGCTCGTACTTCTCGCGCAGGAGCTGCGTCACCGCCTGGGGCAGCGCCATGGCGAAGTAAGAGGGCGGCACGCGCACGGTGTCCTTGACTGTGAGTACGCGGTACAGCAAAAACACCTCCAAAGAGAAAAAATTATGGCAGGCAAACTATTTAAACTAATTTCAGGCTCCAGGCCACCACATAGGCCGCTGTGAGCAGGCTGACTATATTGAGCAGCTTCATCATGGGATTGAGCGCGGGGCCGCTCGTGTCCTTGAGCGGGTCGCCCACGGTGTCGCCCACGACTGCAGCCGCGTGCGTCGGCGTGCCCTTGCCGCCGAGATTGCCGGCCTCAATGAATTTCTTGGCGTTGTCCCAGGCAGCGCCCGCGTTGCAGGAAAACAGCGCGAGGAAAAGCGCGCTGAGTATTGCGCCGCCGAGGAAAGCGCCGAGGGGCTGCGCGCCCAGCAGGAAGCCGACCATGAGGGGCGCTGCAAGGATGGCGATGGCCGGCATGGTCAGCTCGCGTATGGCTGCCGAGGTGGAGATGTCAACGCAGCGAGCGTAGTCGGGCTTTGCCCTGCCCTGCAGGAGGCCCGGAATTGTGCGGAACTGCCTGCGCACCTCTTCAACCATCTGGAAGGCGGCGCGGCCCACAGCCCTGATGAGGATGGCGGAGAACAGGAACGGCAGGGCGCCGCCCAGCAGCAGGCCGACGAAAACGCCCGGGGAAGCGATGTCGATGTTCTGCAGCCCTGTCTTCTCGAAGAAGGTTGAGAACAACGCCACGGCCGCCACTGCGGCCGCGCTGATGGCGAAGCCCTTGGTGAGCGCTTTTGTGGTGTTGCCGACCGCATCGAGGGGGGCCATGACCCGCAGTGCCCTGCCCTTAACCTTCGCCATCTCGACGATCCCGCCGGCATTGTCCGCGATGGGGCCGAAAGTGTCCATGCTCATTATGAAGCCCGTGAGCGACAGCACGCCCAAGCCCACGAGCGCGATGCCGTAATAGCCGAGGATGAGGAAGCCGGCGAGGATGGCCGCCGCCACGGCGAGCGTTGTGACGAAAGCGCTCTCCATGCCGAGCGCGAGGCCATGCAGGAGGTTGGTGGCCGCGCCCGTGGTGGCCGCCCTGGCGAGTTCGATGACGGGCTTCTGCCTGTAGCTGGTGTAGTAGTCGGTGAGCCGGGCGATGACGAGGGTTGCCGCCATGCCGACGATCGCGGCGAGAGCAGGCCTGAAGTCATTCAGGAAAAACAGGGAGAGGGCGACGAAGAGAACCGCTGAAATCAGGCTGGCTGCGTAAAAGCCCCTCTGCATGGCGAGCCAAGGGTGCTCCCTGTCGCTCTTTGGCCTGACGAAAAAGGTTGCGAGAATGCTTGACAGGACGGCCGCGCTGTAGATGAGCAGCGGAAAGGCGATGCCGTCCAGCCCCAGCGCGATGCCTCCCAGCAGCATGGCCGCCACGATTGTGATCGCGTACGATTCAAAAACGTCTGCGGCCATGCCCGCGCAGTCGCCCACATTGTCGCCCACGTTGTCGGCGATGACAGCGGGATTGCGCGGGTCGTCCTCGGGAATGCCCTTCTCCAGCTTGCCCACGAGGTCAGCGCCCACATCGGCTGCCTTGGTGTAGATGCCCCCTCCCACCCGCATGAACAGCGCGATGAGCGTGGCGCCGAAGCCAAAGCCCACGAGTATTTCGGAAGCGCTCGCCACAACTGCCTGAGGACCCTGGCCGATGAAAGAGGCGTAGGAATAGTAGAAAATCAGCGCCACGCCGAGCAGGCCGAGGCCCACCAGCAGCATGCCCGTCACGCTGCCGGCGTTGAAGGCGAGCGACAGCGCCCGTTGCATCCCTCGCGTCGCGGCTTGGGCTGTCCTG
Organism: Candidatus Micrarchaeia archaeon; assembly: GCA_038870455.1. Taxonomy (GTDB): domain Archaea; phylum Micrarchaeota; class Micrarchaeia; order Burarchaeales; family JACRGF01; genus JAWAFC01. The sequence goes on along the minus strand of JAWCPB010000008.1, from coordinate 7,728 downwards.
ACGTTGGCCTTGAGCGCCACGGCCATGCCCAGCGAGCCCACGAGCGCGCTGCACACTGCGCCGAAGACAAAAGCGACTGCGGTGCCCGGCGAGAGGCCCACGTAGATGAGGAGCGCGAGGATGACCAGGAAGACGATGATGGTGGAGAACTGCCTTCTCAGGTAGGCGAGCGCGCCGTCGTAAATTGCTTTCGAAACTTCCTGCATACGGGGCGCGCCCGCGTCAGCGCGCAGCACGCCCCAGCTCCTGGCAGCGCCGTAGGCGAGCGCGAGCAGGGATAGGAGAGGGGCAAGCCACAACGCTGTTGAAACCGTTTCGGCCATAAGCGCATCACTCCAACTCGATTTTTTTCCTCCCCTTGACTGTTAGAACGCGAACTTTTAAATCCTTTAATTTCCTCCGCAGCTCGCGGTCTACCGTTGCGACAACCGCTGAGGGATCGCGCGCGGCGCTCTCGACAATCCAGTCATCCACGGGCTGGTTTGTCGGAACCACGCAGACGGGGAAGTTTGCAAGCAGGGCGAGCGCGGCGCGCGCGTGCGGAGCGTCTTTCTGTGAGCTCGAGGCCAGCGCGGAAAGCTCTGCAATGACCCTCTCGCTGGCAACAAGCTCAAATGCTCCAAACAGCGATGTCAGGGCGCCCCGCAAATCCAGCCTGTACTTGGCTGCCGAAACGAGGAAGCTGGTGTCGAGCACGATTGGCTGGGCCACATTCGAGATTGGGGATCTGGATTTAAAGCAGTGCTGTGACGCGTGGCTAGGAGGGCGATTTGAAGCCGTTCAGCTTGAGGTTGTGCCTGAACTCCTCTCCGAATGGCGAGGCATCGAGGAGTTGAATGATGCCGGCTATGGATTCGAGCTCGGCTTTGTCGCCTCCCGATCTGACGACGGTGTGGTTTTGAGGATTGAGCATCACGAAAGCGCCCGATGGCCCTTTTTCGAGTTGCTGTTTTCTCTCCGCCGCGCTTTTGTAGATCATCCACAGCGCGAGTTTGACCGATTCCCGGATGTTTTCGGGAAGGCGCATGAGCTGCAGCAGGCATTCGCTTCCCTTTCTTTTCACATCCCACGCCGAGCTGCGGGCGTGCTCAATGACGATATCAAGCACGTTCTCGCACACCGTGTCATCTGAATAGCGCTCAAACTTCTCTACGATGGAGAAGACCAGCTCGGCATGCCTCTTGGCAGCTTCGCCAAGCACTTCGGCGATGTCGGGCGTGCAGAGCCTTGTGAAGGAGCTGTTGTTCAGCAGCACACCGGATATTATGGGTCTCAGGTTGTCGTCTCTGTCATAGAGCTTAAGCAACTTGGTCATGATGTGGGCGGCCAACGCTGGGCTCTCAAACGTCGTATGGCACAGGTAGCGAGCCGCTTTCACGCGCTTCTCGGGCGGCTGGCTGTCATCGGCTAGTATCTCTGCCGCTATTTTTGCCTTCAGCGCGCCGAGGTATTTCTCCCCTTCGCCCTGTGCTGTGCGCAGTGCATTCTCGATCTCGCGCTTGAGCTCGCTATATTCCTCGCGCGCGATGGCCGATTTTATGGCCCGGCTACAAGCCTTCATTATGTGCTCGCTCTCACTGCCAAGCCTGAGCGCAATTCCGGCATACGCGTACAAACGCAATTCTCTCACGAGCCGCGCACCGAGCAGTCTCTCGGATGGCTGCTTGCTCACCAAGAGCCGTTGTGCGACCGGCACTGCTGAGGCACCGTGCATGAGGACAAAATCGAAAAGCTGCTGCCCGGTACCGCCTAGGAGGAAGTTGCTCTCGGTGATAATTTTCCTGGCGGCTTGGTCGTGCACTCTCATCCAGAGCCTGCGCGCTCCCCTGCGCACCGCGGAAAGCACGCGACTGCGCTCAAGCTCGCACGCTTCCAATCTCGCGTACCTTATTTCCTTAATGATGGCCCTGTTCCAGGCAAGATCTCCGAGAAGTGCCGCCCTCCCCAGCGCGCGGGCGCACTTGTAGCGAACATCGAACTCGCCTTTTTCGGCGGCTTTTTTTGCGATTTCGCTGATGATGTTCGCTCCCAAGGAGTGGCCTTGGAAAAGGTAGATCTCAGCGGGTGGGAGAGCGCTCTTGCCCCCGCCCACTATTTCGCCAAAGAGCGTTTTTCCGTTGTAAATGCGCTGTGCTTCGAAAGCGCGGATTTTTCTGAGGAGCTGCCTACTCTGTCGGCTGAGCAGCGTGCGCACTACCGCTGATGTTGCGTACAATGTCGCTTTTGACTCCAAGCTGGTGATCGCCCTCACCTCAGAATTAGCATATGGTTTAGACGCGACCTTATATATATCATTTTCGGAAGAGGTTTGTGAGGGTGGAGCTGGACGTCAGAAAGGGAGCAGGCGAGAACGCGGCCAAGTATTTTGAGGGGGCGAAAAAGCTGAGGGAAAAGGCGAGGCGGGCGAGGGAGGCTGTCGAGGCAACGAAGAGAAAGCTGGCTGGGCTGAAGGAAGAAAAGAGGGAAAAGCCTGCGGTCCGCTTCAAGCGCGCCCGGGGATGGTTCGAGAAGTTCAGGTGGTTTTTTTCCACAGACGGGTTTTTGGTCATTGCGGGCAGGGATGCAGCACAGAATGACCTGCTTTACTCAAAGCACATGGAGGAAACGGATCTCTTTCTTCACGCGGACATCCAGGGCGCGCCTGCTGTGGTGGTCAAGAATGGAATGAACGCGCCGGAAAAAACTCTCGAGGAGGCGGCGCAGTGGGCCGCCTCCTACTCGAGCGCCTGGAAGACAGGGGCGGCGAGCGTTGATGTGTATGCGGTGAGAAAAGAACAGCTCAGCAAGAAGGCCGTGGGTGGCTACGTGGGCAGGGGGGCTTTCGCCATAAGCGGGGAGAGAAGGTGGTTTAGGGGAACGCAGCTCGGGCTCAGGATTGGCGTCAGCGAGAGCGGCGTTATCGCCGCGCCGGAGAGCGTGGGCAAGGATAGGTTCTCCAGGAGCGTGCTGCTGAGACTGGGGGAGAAAGAAAAGGGAGAGGCTGCGAGGGAGCTGGCGAAAAAGTGGGGGGTGAGCGCTGATGAAGTGCTGGTGCTCCTTCCCTCTGGGAGGGTGAGGCTGGTTTATGATTGAGCGGTTTGTCAGGCTGGCGCTCTCCCTCGGGGCCGATGAGGCGGAAGCCTTTCATTCCGAGAGCACCGGCTATTCCTTTTCCTCCATGGGCAGGCGCATTCACTCCAAGGAGTTCGAGGCTGACGAGGGGTGGGCGGTCAGGGTGATCAAAGAGGGGAGGATGGGGTTTGCTTTCTTTACTAAGGAGAGCGAGGCGCAAAAGGCTGTGAAGAGGGCGCTGGCGCTCGCAAAATTCTGCGAAAAGGCGGACTATTCTTTCCCAGAGAGAGGAAGGATGGGGAGAGCACGGTGTTTTGACCGGCGGATTGCGGGGATGGGGGAGAAAGACGGGCTGACGATGATGCGGGCCGTGTTCGATGCCATGAGCCGGAAAGGCGCCTCGCCGACAGAGTGCGCGCTCGAGTTTGGCGCGAGCTTCGAGGAGGTTTGCAATTCGAACGGCGTTCTTGCGAACGAGGAACGCACGAGCCTGGTTTCTTTCCTGGCCTGCAGTTATGGAGGAAAGTCGGGCAGCGCGAGCGCCGGCAGCGCGCTTCTCGACTTTGATGTGGCGGACGTGGCCGAAAAGGCAGCAGAGCAGGCAAAGGCGAGAAGCAGCGCAAGGCCGCTGGAGAAGGGCGTGCGGACGGCCGTGTTCGACGCCGTTTCGCTTGTCCAGCTCCTTAATGTGCTGCTGCCATCGTTGAACGGAGATAGAGTCCGAAGGGGGGCGAGCGCGCTGGCCGGAAGACTTGGGGAAAAAATCGCGGCCGAAAGCTTCTCTTTATACGACGACCCGTTCGCCCTCGGCATCGGCGCATGCTCTTTTGATGGAGAGGGAACGCCCGGAAGGAAAAAGGAGTTGATCAGCCGCGGTGTGCTCAGCGGCTTTCTCTTCGATGTCAAGGGCGCGTGCCTGGCGAGAAAAAAGGGGTTGGCCACGAGCGCCGGAAACTGCGTGCGGACAGGGTACGCGGCCGCGCCGGGCATCGGGGCCAGCAACCTCGTGATCGAAAAAGGGAGGGTGGAGGATGTTGTGGAGGAAGTGCGGAACGGCGTCTTCGTCTCCTCTTTCTTCGGCGAGCACACGGCAAACAAGGTGACCGGAGATTACAGCGTCAGCATCGACCTTGGCTTCGAGATCAAGAGAGGGGAGCTTGCTGGGCCTGTCAGCGAGGTCACGATGGCCGGGAACGTGCTGGAAATGCTGCGGAACGTCACCGCGATTGAAAAAAAGAGGGAGAGGCACTTCGGCCTGACGGCCCCGAGAATCGCGTTCAAGAATTTGAGCATCGGCTAGGGAAATAATAAATAGCTAGAGAAACCAAATAATCGATCTTTAAGGGATGAGCATGGCAAAAGCGCGTCAGGGAAAAGGCTGGACAACAGCCCGGGTGCCTGTCCCCGAGAAACTCATAGACCAGATCATAGGACAGGAGCGGGCCGTGGAGATTGTGAAAAAGGCGGCCAAGCAGCGGCGCAACGTGCTGCTCATCGGCGTACCGGGCTCGGGCAAGAGCATGCTCGCCCAAGCCATGGCAGAGCTCATGCCAGTCGAAAGCCTCCAGGACGTGCTCGTGTATCCCAACCCGCACGACGAGAACAACCCGCTCGTCAAGGTGGTGCCCACGTATCCTAAGGGAGAGGAGGCGAAAAAGCTTCCGAAAGAACTCGCCGAGATGGGGCAGGGAAGGCGCATGCTCGAAGAGGAAAGGGCGCGCGCGCGAATGAGCGCGAGAGGCGGCATGAGCCCGCTCGTGATGGTTCTTCTTATCGGCCTCATGTTCCTCGTTGCCATGCAGGTTTTCAACGCGACCGAGGGCAAGGGCGAGATGATCATCGCGGCCGCCATTCTGGGGCTGCTCATTCTCGGAAGCGCGTGGCTCTTCACCACACAGCTCTCCAGGAGGATGGGCTTTTTCGAGTCGAGCGAGCCCAAGCTCATCATAGACAACACGGGAAAGAAGAGCGCGCCATTCGTCGATGCGACTGGAAGCAAGGCGGGCGCACTGTTCGGCGACGTGAAGCACGACCCGCTGCAGAGCGGCGGAATGGGCACGCCCGCGCACCTGAGAGTCGAGGCGGGCGCGATCCACAGGGCCAACAAGGGCGTGCTGTACCTTGATGAGGTGGCTTCGCTGTCGCCAAAGAGCCAGCAGGACCTGCTGACCGCCATGCAGGAAAAAAAGTTTCCCATAACGGGCCAGAGCGAGATGAGCTCCGGCGCGATAGTCCGCACCGAGCCCGTGCCGTGTGATTTTGTGCTGGTGGCGGCGGGCAATGTGCTGGATGTGGCGAAAATGCACCCCGCGTTGCGCTCCAGGATAAGGGGGTACGGCTACGAAGTGTACGTGGAGGAGAGCATGCCCGACAGCCCGGAAAATCGGAAGAAGCTGCTGCAGTTCATCGCACAGGAGGTCAAGAAGGACGGCAAGATTCCGCACTTCACGAGAGAGGCCGCCGAGGAGATCATAGAGGAGGCGAAAAGGAAAGCCGGCAGGAAGAACAGGCTCACGCTGCGCCTCAGGGAGCTCGGCGGGCTCATCAGGGCCGCGGGCGACATCGCGCAGGAAGAGGGCGCGGCGGCGGTCACGCCAGCGCACATTGCGAAGGCGCTGCGCGTCGCCGGGCCGCTGGAGCAGCAGATAGCCCAACAGTACATTGACGTCAAGAAGGATTACCAGGTTTTTGTGACGCGAGGCAGCGCGGTGGGCAAAGTCAACGGCCTGGCGGTCATGGGCGACGGCAGCAGCGGGCTCATCATGCCCATAGTCGCGGAGGTGACGCCCGCCTCGTCCAAGTCCGAGGGAAAATTGATTGCGACGGGAAAGCTGGGAAAGATCGCCAGGGAGGCTGTGGAGAACGTGAGCGCGATAATAAAGAAGCACATCGGCAGGGATGTCTCGCGCTATGACATCCACGTGCAGTTCCTGCAGTCCTACGAGGGAGTCGAGGGGGACAGCGCGAGCATAAGCATAGCGGTCAGCGTGATCAGCGCGATGGAAGGCATTCCTGTCGCGCAGGATGTCGCCATGACGGGCTCGCTGAGCGTGAGGGGCGAGGTGCTGCCGGTGGGCTCGGTCACGCCCAAGATAGAGGCGGCAATCGACGCGGGAGCGGCGAGAGTCATCATACCATTCGCAAACAAGGATGACGTCTATCTGCACGGTGAGAGAAGGGGAAGCGTGAAGGTCATTCCGGTGAAGAACATCGTCGAGGTGCTCGCGGTCGCACTCGCAGAAGTACCGAAGAAAAAGAAGCTGCTCAGAGAAATGCGTTCTCTGGTCGAGTGAGCTCACTCCCTTCCATTGTGCTCGAGCGCGCCGAGCTTTGCCAAGGCGAGCCGGATTGCCGCCCGCACTCTCCCGCGCGAGCGCTTGAGCGCGCTGAGGAGGGAGGGGACCGCCGAGCGGTCGCCCAGCTCTCCGAGTGAATGGGCGGCGAGCTCCCTCGCGGCCGGCGTTTCATTCTCCGCTGAAAGCACGCCCGCCAGCAGCCTCACCGCCCTGGGGCTGCGCGCGAATCCCATGGAATAAATAGCGTAGAGGCGTTCCCTCTCGAGCCCGCTGAAAAAAAGCTTTTCGCACGCCTCGAACCGCATGCCTAAGAGATTGTTGAGAAAATAATAAATCAATTTTCAGCACGCCGGGGCTGGCGTGCCGGGCGCGAGGATGGACGCGCTTCCACAACCGTGCCATCACCTGCTCCTGACCACGACGCGCTCGCCGATGCCCGCGATGCTCTCGAGCGGGTAGGTCAGCCTCTGGCCAAGAGAGGTTTGGACGATGAGCGTGCCCTTCCTCCTGTCAACTCCGACTGCCCTGCCGATGTACGCGCCAACCTCGGTGAGGACCTCCTTGTTCTCCAGCCGCATGCCGGCCGCCACGCTCGCGCGGATGCGTTTCGTGGCTTCCACGCCCACAAACGCGATGACGACGCTGATGGTGATCGCGGCGACGAAGTCGCTGAAGAACCTGTCGGCCATCACCCAGTCGCTGGCGACGGTGAAGAGAAGCCACAGCAGCAGCACCGTGGTCACGTAAAGGATGTACTTGACCGTCTCGAATTTCTTCCCCTCGCGCACAAGGTCGGTGACGCGGCCCGCCATGACCAGGAGAAAAGCCCAGGGAAGCAGGAGGAGGGTGTTGCGTATGGTCAGCGCCCACGCCTTGACCGGGTCGAGCGCCTGCGAGGTCGTGTAGGCCTGGAAGCCCAGCCACAGGCTGATGATGAACAGCGGGATGGCCGCGAGGTAGATGACGAAGCTGATGTTCTCGACCGACAGCCTGGCCTCCGAGAGCGTGGAGAGGATGCTCTCCTCGAAGCCGAAGCCCTTTGCGAGCAGGTAGAGGCCGATGGCGACCGCCACGGGCTTCCAGCCGAACCCCAGCGCGTCGCTGAGCGCGAAGGCGATGAGCACGAGCGCTGGAACCCCCAGGATGATGCGCGCGTAGTAGGGTTCCTTGAGCTTCTCCAGCAGCAGAAAATAAGTCTTCTCCAGCTCCTTGGCCTGGCGCATGACTACGAGGCGCGTGCTCTCTATGCGCAGGCGCGAGCTGATGATGGGAATGACCTCCTCGTCGCCCGCGCCGTCGCTCACGAAAACGCACGAGCCGGCGGGAAACTCGCCCAGCACCCGCTCGAGCTGCTTGCTCACCTCCCTGTCCGCCCGGTAGC
>JAWCPB010000007.1:0-36714 GCA_038870455.1 Candidatus Micrarchaeia archaeon | reverse complement strand
CATTTCGATTCTCGGCTGCGGTGGGACAATCGCCTCAAGAGTTGAGTACGCCACGGGTGCGGCCTTCCCTGCCTTCTCCCCCGGCGACCTGCTCCTCGCTTTCCCGGAGCTGCGTGGGCTGGCCTCCTTTTCTGGAAGAAAACTGTTCGACCTGCTGAGCGAGGACATGACGCCCGCGCACTGGCAGGCGGTTGCGCGAGAGGTCGCGAAGGAAATAAGGAGCGGGGCGCAGGGGATCGTGCTCATGCACGGCACCGACACCATGGGCTACACGGCCGCGGCGCTTTCTTTCATGCTCAGAAACCTGCCTGTGCCGGTCGTGCTCGTGGGTTCGATGAGAAGCTCCGACAGGGGAAGCAGCGACAACGCCATGAACCTGGTTTGCAGCGTGATTGCGGCAAAAAGCGACTGCGCCGAAGTTGGGGTGTGCATGCACGCCACCCTCAACGATGACTACTGCTTCCTGCACAGGGGCACGAAAGTGAGGAAGCTGCACACGAGCAGAAGGGATGCGTTCAAGAGCGTGAACGCGCGGCCGCTCGCGCGCGTGTGGTACAGGGAGAGAAAGTTCGAGGGAATGAGTGATTACAGAAAGAGGGATGAGAAGAGGCAGCTGGAGCTGGATGACAGGATAAACCCGAGGGTGGGCTTGATTTGGGTGCATCCGGGCATCTCGCCGAAGTTCGTGGCCAAACTGGCAGACTACTACGATGGGGTTGTTTTTGCAGGGACAGGGCTGGAGAGCGCGCTGCCCACAAACCCTTTTGGGGACAAGCTGGCTGTCTCGCTTGTTCCCGCCCTCAAGTCGCTCATCGCCAGCGGCGTTGCGGTCGTGTTGGCTCCGCAGACGCTGTTCGGCAGGATAAACCTGAATGTGTACACGACAGGCCGGACGCTCAAGGCGCTGGGCGCGATCGGCGACGGATGCGACTGGCTGCCCGAGACCGCGCTAGCCAAGCTCGCCTGGGTGCTCGGGCACACGAGGGAGCTGAAAAAAGTGGAGGAGATGATGCTGACGAATTACGCGGGCGAGATGAGCGCACGGAGTATGATAGAGTGAAGTGCGGGCTCGAGATTCACCAGAGGCTTGATGCCGGAAAGCTGTTCTGCGGCTGCGCCAGCGAAGCTAAGGGTGAGGCGAGCGGGGTGGTACTGCGCAGGCTTCATCCCGTGGCCAGCGAGCTCGGAGAGATTGACGTGGCGGCGCAGTTCGAGGCGCTGCGCGACAGGCGCTTTGCCTACCAGGTTTTTGACGACGCGAGCTGCCTCGTCGAGCTGGATGAGGAGCCTCCGCACGCCCTGAACCCAAAGGCGCTCGAGGCCGCGCTTGAGATCGCGCTGCTGCTCAAGGCGAGGCCCGTGGACGAGGTCCAGGTCATGAGGAAGATCGTCATTGATGGCAGCAACACGGGCGGGTTCCAGAGAACCGCCGTTGTGGCGTTGAACGGAAGGCTGGCCACGAGCGCGGGGGAAGTGCGCATCCCGACCATCTGCCTCGAGGAGGAGAGCGCGGGAATAGTCGGGGAGAAGGAGGGCGCGGCGACGTACAGGCTCGACCGCCTCGGCATTCCGCTCGTTGAGATCGCCACAGAACCCACGCTCGCATCACCCGAGCATGCGAGGGAAACTGCTGAGAAAATCGGCCTGGTGTTGAGGTCTACGGGCAAGGTGATGCGCGGCATCGGCACCATTCGGCAGGACATCAACGTGAGCGTGGAGGGAGGGGCGCGCGTGGAGATAAAAGGCGCGCAGGAGCTCGCGCTGGTTTCGGCGCTTGTAGAAAACGAGGTGAAAAGGCAGCGCGCGCTGCTGGAAATCCTCGCCGAGGCGAGGGCGAGGTTCGGGGGAAAAATTGGTTTTGAGGCGGGTGTGGCTGATGTGAGCGCGTTGTTCGCGGCCACGCAGGCAAGGATTCTGAAGGCCGCGCTCGAGCGGGGCGAGCGCGTGCTGGCGCTGCGGCTTCCGAAACTCGCCGGCCTGCTGGGGAGAGAGCTCGGGCCGGGAAGGCGGTTCGGCACCGAGCTCGCCGACTACGCGAGGGCAGCCGGAGTCAAGGGCATAATCCACAGCGACGAAGACTTGGCGAAATACGGCGTTTCGCAGGATGAGAGGAGCGCGCTCTCGCGCGCGCTTTCCTGCGCGGCAGAAGACGCTTGGGTGCTCGTGGCCGCCGGAGAAGAAACAGGAAAGAAGGCGCTCGCCGAGGTTGCGAAAAGAGCCGCCGCGGACTTCATTCCTGAGGAGACGCGGCGCGCCAATCCGGACGGCACGACCTCCTACATGAGGCCGCTTCCAGGGCGGGCGCGCATGTACCCGGAGACCGACGCGCAGCCCGTAAGGATAACCGCGGAGTTGGTTGAGAGAATTTCCAGGGCGCTTCCGAAACCGCTTGAGGAGAGGCGGGGCGAGCTGCTGAAAGCGCTGCCTGCCGAGCTCGCAGAAAAAATGCTGCGCTCGAAGAGGCTCGGCCTGTTTGAAAGAGCGGTCGCGGGTGGGTGCGAGCCCGTGTTCGCCGCGGCAACGCTCGAGGAGACGCTGCGGGCGCTCGCCCGAAAAGGGGTTGCAGTCGAGAGGATTGGCGATGACAGGCTGGCGGAGTTTTTCGCCGCCTTCGCGCGCGGGGTTTTCGCAAAGGCGGCGGCTCCGGACATCCTGGCTTTCCTGGCGCGGCATCCAGAAAGGGACACCGCCGGGGCGGTGAGCGAGCTGGGGCTGGCCAGGATTTCGGGAAAAGAGTTGAAGAGTATTGTTGAGAAGGAGGGAAAGGATCTTGCCGCGTTCATGGCCAAGTACAGGCTGAGGGTTGAGGCGGGCGAGGTGCAGGAAATTCGGAAGAGGAAAAGGTGAGGGAAGGAAATGCGTTTTCTGGCGCTCGTTCTTCTCATCGCCGCAGCCGCCCAAGCGCGGGGCGTACAGGAGTTCGTGTTCGACTTCAGGCTTGAGAACGAATCCTTTTCCATCGTTGAGCTGCCCGACGCCAGCGGAGTTTATTTCGTTGGGATAGGCGGAAGGCTCGTGCTGGTCGAGGAAAAGGAAGGGGGGTACAGCGTGTTGGCCGAGCCGGAAAAAATCTTCCCACTTCTGGTCGCCTACCAGGAGTTTTTCGGGGCAAAGCTGGAGGGAGCCTTTCCAAGAAAAAGTGAGCTGGCCAGCGTGCGTGCGCTCGTGCTGGCCTTCAACGCCTCGCGCGAGCCGATGGAAAGCAAGTGCATGAGGGAGTCTGGCCTGGACAAGTTTCCGTGCTTCGACAGGGAAAGCTGCTTCAAGGCGTGCTACACGCCCCTGTGCAAGCCGCTCGCGCTCGGCTTCGGCTGGCCTTTCGTCGAGAACCTGTCGAGGTGGAAGAACGCGACTGAGGCGCTGGACGCAAACGCCAGCGCTTTCTTCAGGCTGTTCGACCCTCTCGCGAGCGCGCCGGATGTGCCGACAGCGAGGGAGGCAACGCTGGCGAGGGTGGAGGAGTTGGAGGCGGCGCTGCCCGAAGCCATCGCGCTCGTTCGCGGGATGGGCGCGAGCGCCGGCGAGATTGCGGCAAACCCTATATTCGATGAGTACGTCTATTCCTTCTGCGATCCCATTCAGTTTGATTGGTCGAGCCTGCTGGCCGCAAAGAGGGCGGCCGAGAACTTCACCGCACGGCTTGCCCCGCTTGCCGCGCTGGCCAACGCCTCGCGCGAGACATCGGCCGAGGGGCGGGAGCGCGCGCGCATCGCGTTCGAGCGAGCACAGGCGCGCGCGTGCGCCAACTTCTCGGAGAGAGTGGAGGCCGCGATCACAGAGCTGGAGGCAGAGGCTGCAAGCGCTTCAAGGGAAGTTGTGTGGGAGGGAACCGCCGAAAAGCTCGCCGCCGCGAGAAGTGCGGCGGGCGCCGCGGGGAAAAAATGCGGCGAGAGCGAGTTCTACGGCGCGGCGGATGCCATCGCGGCGTTCGAGCGCGCCGGCCAAGAGCTGAGGGAAAACCTCTTGGGTCTGCTCGAGCAAAAAAGTGCAGTCGCAAAAAAAATCGGAGTGCTATATGGAAGATTCTCATCGTTAAAAGGGCGCGCGGAGGATTTTGGGGTTGACGCGAGCGGAACAGAAGCCGAACTCGTTTCCGCGAACTCAACGCTTTCCGCCCCATTGAACGAGAGCGCGCTGGCCGCGCTGAGTGGACTGGTGGTCGAGCTGGAGTCCGAGCTGAATGCGCTGGAGAAGGAGGTCGCGCGGAGGGAGGAGGCCGCGCGGGCGAGGGACGCAGCGCTCAAGGCGCTGGCGGTCGTGCTCGTGCTCACCGCCGCGCTGACGATTTATTACATGCGCGTGGTCAGGGCTAGAGCCCGCCGATGACTCCGAGCACGCTGGCTATGGCGTTGCGTATGAAGATGAACGTGACCACCGAGCCGAGCGCGATTGGAATGAAGTACTTCACTCCATAGAGCAGCTTTCCCTCGCCTATCACGCCGATGAGGATGCTGACGAGAAAAGCGGTTATGACGAGCAGGATGTAGGAGGCCTGGGTGACGAACTCGGGCGTGAGCGTCAGGGCGCCAGTGAAGAAGGCCACCCCCACCTCGCCGGCGAAGGCCGCGCCCCTCTGCTGCTCCTGTATCTTGGAGAAGGTGCCGAGGAACTGCGAGGAAATGGCGAAAAGCAGGGGAATGCCGATAACGACGACGAAGATGAGGAAAATCGTGTAGGTCTTGGTGCTGACGATGAGCTCGTTCCGCAGCTCCTGCGTCTCGCGGATTTCCTCAGCGCTGCTCTCGAGAATGCGCGCGAGGTGCCCGCCGCTGCGCATGCCCTTCTCAAAGAAGGAGACGGTCTTCTTCAGCAGGTCGGACCGGACATAACGCGGGATTTCGGCGAATGCAGCCGTCAGGCTCTCTGTTCCCATGGCCTTTGCCGCAACGATCTTTATGACGTCCTCGAGCGGGCCGAACTCAGGCCTCGCAGAAACGTGGAAGGCCGTGAAGGGCGTCATGCCAGCGCGCATGTTTGCAGCCACCATGAGCAGGAAGTCCGGCAGCGCGCGCTCGACCCTCTTGGTGCGGTCGTCAATGATGTAGTAGAGGTGCAGATAGTAGAGGAACAGGATGAGAGCGAAGGTGGCTCCGCCGAGAGCCAGCGACAGGGCGAGCGTCCGGACGTACTCGCTGAGCGTGGCGATGACCACCACGCCCAGATACACGCCGAGAGTCCAGGGAAGGAGGAAGGCGAAAACGCCGAAAAGGAAGGCGATGAGCAGGCGCGAGCCCAGCCACACATCGACTTCGGTCGTGATGCCGGCGTAGTCGAGCCACGCCTGCACCCTCTGCTGGTAGCCGGCCTTGACGAAGCGCGCCACTCCCTTGTAGGTGTTGAACACTCGCCTGCGCAGGCCCGCGGCAATTCCCTCACGCTTTGCCGGAGCAGGGATTTTCGCGGGCTTTTCCGGAGTGGGCATTGCTTCAGCCGCGGCCGGCCTCGCCTTTTCCGCAGGAGGTCTTGCCGGTGCAACCGCCGGCTTGGCTTCAACCGCGGGCTTCGCGGCCTCGAGCGAAGGCGCTGGTTTTGCAGGCGGCCTTGGACGCGGAGTCCCGAAAATTCTTTTCCCCAAGCGCGCGAGAAGCCCCTCGCGCTTTGCAACAGGAGCGGGTGCCATTTCCGGCCGCGCGAGAGGGATTTCTCCTGCCTCAGGCGCTTCAGCTTCTGGCAGAGCCTTTGGCACGGTCTTTTTTTCCTCCGTCTTTGCCGGCGCGGGTTTTCTCAGGGTTTTTTTCTTCAACTCGAATACACCTCCGGCCTCGAGGAGTTTATCGCGCCGATGAGCGATATCTGGACGACGAAGGAAACGACGGCCACGCCCGCGAAAAGCCCTGGCGTTATGTTGACAGAGGAGAAGGCGCTGAGCAGCGCGAGCATGGTCACCCCAATGCTCGGGATGACCGCTGCGAAAAGCAGGTAGATGAGGATGAGGAAGTTCAGGTCGGACGAGTAGCCGCGGATGGCCTGGCGCTGGCGCGCCACGAGAATGTCGAGGATGGAGCGGAGCGCTCCCTCCACGCTCGCCCCCGACTGCATGGCGGTGATGAGCTGCCATATGCTGCGCTTGAAGTACTCGCTCTGCGTGCGCAGCGCGATTTTCTCGAGCGCGCTCCTCTCGCTCTCGCCCGCGCTTATCTGCCGCACCGCTGTCTGGAACTCTTTCGAGATGTGGCCGTAGTCGCTGGCCGCGATGTTCTGCATGGCGTTGTACAGCGAAATGCCGCTCCTGACCTGGATGAGCATGTCCTTGAGCGCGAACAGCAGGTCCTTGTCAATGCTCTCGGCGATCTTGCGCGCCAGGATGCCCGGATAGAAGACGTGAAGTAGGAAGAAGATGGCTGTGAAGGAGAGAAACAGGCCTCCGCCGGCCGCGCCTGCTGCGCCCAGCTCGCCCTCTGTCCTGACGTAGGTGGCGGCGAACCCGATGAGGAGGAATAGAACGCCCCAGCCGATTGCGGAGAACAGCGCGGTCACGCAGTACTTCTCGGGCTCAATGGCCAGGCCCGCATTGCGCAGGTCGTAGCGCACGCCAGGGAAAATTCCGAGAAGCTTCTTTCCAATTCCCACAAAACGCCTGGAGAGCCTCTCGCCGGTCTCAACCGAAATCAGCATGAACGGAATGCGCATGCTTCACCTCAACACAAAACCTCAAACTCTGGAGGCGCCTCACAGCACCTTGGAGGGAGGGGTGCCGGCCTCCGCAGCCTTGAGGATGGCCGCCGGATCTGCGTAGTAAGCGCGCATGACAGCGCCCACGTCGTTTATGTTCTCAAGCTTATTTGCCAGCATCCACTTGAGTATGGCCGCTCTCGCCTCCTGGTCCTCGATGATTTCGGCCTGCGTCATTCCCGTGTGCAGGTTGAGCTCCTCGTAAAGGCGGTGCGGCTCCTTGACCTTCTCGAAGTCATCGCGGCGCGCGCGCCAGGCGAAAAGGCGGTGCAGCGCCAGCCCGCGCTCCTCCGCGCCGGGCGCTATCTCGCATATCTCGAGCGTCTTGCGGATGTTCTTGCGCCTGTCCCTGTACTGGATGACGAGAAGGTTGAGCGCCTCCACCTCAAGAGTCGGAATTTCGATGGGGGGCTCGGTGAGGCGGCGGATGACCTGCGTGCCCGTGTCCGCGTGAATGGTGGAATACACGGAGTGGCCCGTGTGCATGGCCTCGAAAAGCACCTCCGCCTCCTCCCGCCGCCTTATCTCTCCGAGCACGATGCGGTCCGGCCTCATGCGCAGGCTGCTCACCATGAGGTCGAGCATCTTCACCTCGCCCAAGCCCTCTGGGTTGGGAAGGCGCGTGACCATGGGAATCCAGTTCCACTCGAAGGCAGGCAGCTGGAGCTCGCGCGTGTCTTCAATGGTGATGACGCGCTGGAAGGGCGGGATGAGCGCGCACAGGCTGTTCAACGTGCTCGTCTTGCCGCTCGCGGTGCCTCCGGCGATGATGATCGACATCTCGTAGTGGATGGCCTGCCACAGGAGGGCGGCCATTTCCACGCTCATCGTGTGCAGCTCGGGCGAGATGAAGTTCGTGACCGTCCAGGGGTTGCGCGCGAACCTGCGTATCGTAATCGTGTTGCCCTGGGTTGAGATGGGAAACAGCGTTGCGGCAACGCGGTCGCCGGACAGCAGGTGCGCGTTGAGGATGGGGTCGAGCGAGGAAATCTGCCTGCCCACCTTCCGCCCTATCTGGGCGCTGTAGTTGGCGATGTCCTCCTCGCTGACTGGAAAAATGTTGGACTTCATCCAGCCGTACTTGCGGTGATAAACGGCAATGGGCGTGCGCGCGTTGTTTATGGCGACCTCCTCTACCCAGTCGTCTGCCATGATGACTTCGATGTCGCCGAGGCCGTACATCTCGTGCAGCAGCACGCCGCGCAGCACATCGGCGCCCTCGGCCCCGAGGGGCTCGAGCTTGGCGCCCGCCACTGTCAGGAACTTGTCGCGCGTTGCCTTCGCCCTCTCCAGGTCCGTGATCTGCTGGGCCTCGACGGGAACTTCCTTGGCTATGGCGTCCTTGAGGTAGTCCAAGTAGAGCTGCGTGTATTGGCCGAGCTGCGGCAGCTCGAGGCGGTAGGCCGCGTGCTTTTCGCCCTCGCTGTAGAACACCCTCACGGTCGCGGGCACGCCGTCCGCTGAAATCTCGTAGCTCTCGAGCTCCCTCTCGGTGAGCTCCGGAAGAGGCTGCGGGGCAGGAACGGGCTTCCTGAGGGCCAGCGAAGGCTTTTGGATGACATTGATGGGGTAGCTTATCTCAAGCACGCCGTGCCCCTCGAGCACTTTCGCAACCCTCTCGACCACATCCACGCTCCACTCGAGGCGGCGGGCGAGGGAGTCGAAGCTCGCGCGCTTCTCTTTTTCCAGAATCTCCATCATGCGGTCGATTTTCGTCAGGATGACTGCCATCGGAAACCCTTTTCATTCTCCCTTAAAAACACTTTCCCGCGTCTCGCTTCGCTCACGCTCTGCCAATCTCAACCCAGTCGCTGCGCGAGACGTTCCCGGGCCGCGAGTAATTCAGCCACGCGTTCCAGTAATAGCGCATGGAGGCTGAGAGGTTGCCCGGCGGCAGCGAGGCGACTGAGGTATAGTAAGTGTAATCGACTATGTTCCCGCTGGGGTTCACCTCGAGCGCGCCGTTCGCCGCGCCTATTTTGCCCGCCCTTATGATGAGCGAGCCTCCCTGGTAGGCGACGGTGTATGCATTGACCGCGCTGCGGTTGAGGCTGACGATGCTCGTGAGGTTTCCGCTCCTGTCCATGATGCGGAGGGTGACGTTCAAGTCGCCTCCGGGCGAGGAGCTCCATGGGTTGTAGCTCTGCCTGTTCCTGTCCACGCTCACGTTAATCTCGTAAGCCGACGCGCCGGTGTCGTTTGCGGAAGAGGAGAGGAAGGCGCTCTTGGACGCGCCCGTGTAGGCGTAGCTGAACAGCAGGCCGTTCGAGAAGGCCGCCTCGCCCGTGCCGTCAGCCAGGCCGGCCGCGTCCAGGCTGAGGTTGGAGTTGGTGAGGTTCGAGTAACCGGAGGAGAGGAGGGAGGAGTATGCCGTGAAGTTGGCCGCGCTCGGGGGGTTTGCAAAAGAGCCCTGAATGCGAATGCGTAATGTGGTGTTGTCCCTGAGCGCGGTGATGTTGTGGCTGAGGAGGGAGGAAAGGTCTGTGGCGACATCGTCAAAGAAATAGGCTGGGGATGGGATGCTGTGCGCGCGCGCGAGCTTGGCCTCGGCCCTCGCGTTCTCGTGATATAGGAAGAGCACGAACGAGAGTATGACGGAGAAGAGCAACAGAATCGAGATGGATATGACGAAGCCCCTCAAGCCCGCCGCCTCCACGAAGTCAGCTCAGCGATGTAAAACCCCCTGTCAAAGACAAAGGACCTTTTTGTCACCTGATGGAACTCTTCAGGGTTTCCGCACCCCGGCCTGACAATCACCCTACGGATTTTCAGGTCGCTTGCCCTCAGCACGCGCAGCCTGAAGCACGCGCTGTCCGGCGCGGCTAGGAAAACCTCCGTCACCTCGCTTGCCCCGCCGGCCTCCGGGGTGAGCGCGAGCCTTCCGCTCTTCTCGAGCACTGCAAGAATGTCCTCGCTCACCCTCTTCAACTGCACCTCCTCCGCCGCCACGCTCTTTATGTCGCCAGCGACGAGCAGCGAGGTGGCGAGAAGAAGGAAAGCCAGCAGGACGGCGAGCACCGCATCGAGCGAGATGAAAAAGCCCTTCATCGCCACACCTCCAGCTTGAGCTTTGCGGGCGAGGCGTTGAGCACGGTAACGCGCTCGACAACAATGGACTGGATTTCTGGCGCGGGAGAGGAGCCCGCTGAATACAGGAGCGTGCCGTTCGGCGAGAAGATTGAGAGCCGCCAGTCCAAGCCCTCGAGTCCCAGCAGCGCCTTGCTCTCGTTGTAGTCCATTCCCTGCAGGCGGTTGAGCTTGGCGGGCTCCAGAACGCCCGGCTGGCCGGCGAGCCCCAGCGCGCGCACTGCCGAGAGGTTGGCCTGTGGCAGGGCGTGCCAGGCCGCGCTCTCTCCTGGAGCGAGCAGCGCGGCAGAGGCCTCAAGCGCGTGCAGCCGCGCGGCGCGCGTTGCCTCAAAGGCATTGGTGCGCATGGTGATGTCGGAAAGGGAAAGGAAATACGCTGCAAGCAGGATGAGCAGCGCGCCAGCGCCGATCATGAGGTCAAGCGAAAAAGCCTGTCCTCTAGCCAATGACAACGACCCCGTTTTGGTTTGTTATGGTGAGCGAGAACGAGCCGTTGAGCGGGCTGCTGTTTGTCAGAGAGTCGGTGATGACCTGAGATGAGCTCGAGACGCTGCCTCGCGCGACTCTCACCGCGCGCTCTTCAATCGAAACGTTGTACTCCCTGTCAAGCTCAATGTAGATGCGCGTGCCGTTCCCCGAGAGGAAGGCTTCATTCGCCGCGAGCGCAATGGCCTGTGCGGCGTGCCGCGCGCGAATCCTCTCCTGCGTGATTGCGCTGTTTCTATCCTCGCCGGAGTAGATGACAGCTGCAAGGATGAGGAGAGAGAACGCCAGCGACAGAATGATGATGAACTCCGCACTCATCTGCGCACGCATCACGCCACCACAAAACTCCTCGAAGCCCTCACCGTTACGCTCGCGAGCGGCGAGGCCTTGGCGCTCACATCAACCCAGTGAGCGCCTGCGGAGGAGGCGTTGTAGTTATAGGCGTATAGCCCGCCTCCCAGGTCGCTCACGCTGCCGGCGAGGTTCGGCCCGCCGTCTATCTGGAATGTCATTGTCGAGGGCGAGGCCAGCCCGGGCACGCCCTCCCCGAGCTGGTTGTAGATCCGGAAGGTGATGGAGAAGTTCGAGTTGAGCGGATAGGAGACGCGGTCAGGGGAGAAGGCAAGGTCGATGCGCCACAGCTCTGTGCTGCCCGTCCCAACATAGAAGTATCCCTCGCCGATCGCGCCCTCGCTGAGCACGCGGATGAGCCAGTTCCCAGGCTGTGCCGAGGCATTCAGCAAGAGCTGATTGTCGTACAGGCCGGTGGAGGGGCTGCCCGTAGTTGCAGTGAAGTTTGTGATGAGCGAGGATAGGGCGTCGTAGATGTAGACCGAGAGGTTGGAATCGACTAGGATGTTGTTCTCATCGCGTGTTGCCACGCGGTAATACACGGTGCCGCAGTTCGTGTAGGAGTTCTTGTCCGAAGAAATCGTTGCCCCGGCCATGACAACGCGAATCGTTATGGTGTGGTTCGTGGCATTTCCTTTCTGGCAGGCCGAGGCCACCGTGATGTTGTAGTAGCCGAGCGTTGTGGCGTTCAGCAGCCAGGAAAACAGAGCTGAGTCGCCCTTGCCGAGGAAGGAAATGCTTTTCGTGGCGTTCTCTCCTGCTGCGAGCGGCAGGCCTGCCGGAGAGGTTGTCAGGGTGATGTTGCAGTTGCGCAGGCTGCCGTTGACTGCCGTGAGGTTCGCAGTTGCGTAGAAGAGTGAGTACTGCGTGACGTTCGAGCCGTTCGCAGGCGAGGTGATGCGCACGAGCGCAACGCCAGGCACGCGGCGCATGACATAGGCCTGCAGGTTGGGCTGGTAGGGTGAAACGAGCTGGCGCAGGCGCACCGCGTGGGAATCGTTTTTCTCAGTGCCGGTGACAGCGACGCTGTCGTAGTGGACTGTGAAAACAGCGAACTGGCCCGGGCCCAAGTAAGGCGCGCTTGTCTTCCTGAAGCGTACTGTGGTTCCTCCCACCACAGTGATTTGCCAACCTGGCGGCCCGGAGTGGGCTGTGCCGATGTCGTAGTCGCTCGTCGGGGTTATTTCCACCTGGTCGATGCTGTCGGTTCCGCCGTTGAAAACGGTGTAGTTCAGGAAGAAGTTGGTGTCTCCGGAAAAAATGTTTTCTGGCGCCACTGTGACGCGGAATGCCACGATGAAGACGGGATTGCTCTGGACTGTTGGCGAGAGCACTGCCCCGCCATTGGCGCTCGCGTTGCCCGAGAAAACCACATAATCTCCCTCACTCCCAGTGATGTTATAAATCCAGTTGAATGTGCCTGTGGCATTGGGGGCGAGCGAGACGATCGAAGTGGGCATGGGGCCCGAGAGGAGGGTCGCGCTCGCCGTGCCTGAGGCAGAGAGGTATGGAACCACGCCGTACAAAGTCGAGTTGCCATTATTCCTCACTGTCATGGTGACATTTACAAGTTCCTTCGAAAGCACACGGGAGGGCGCGGCGGTTATCACCGCGGCGAAGCCGGCCACAGTGACAATGTTGGAGTAGGCCGTGTTCGAAGAGAGGCCTGGCCCATCGGTGGCATTCCCATAGAACTGCAGTGTGCCCCCGCTCGCGCCCGTGCTGGCATTATAGACATAGGTAAAGGTCGCGCTCACCCCAGGAGCCAGCGAGGCGACCGAAGGCGGAGTGGGCCCAGAGACAAGCGAAGCGCTCGCAGTGCCCGTGGCGATGTACGCCAGGCTCGGAACCACATTGGTGGCTGTTGTGGTGGCGCCGTTTGAAATGTTGAGCACGACTGTGACCAGCCCGCCGTTCCCGACCGAGGATGGGAAAGCAGTGATGCTTGCCGAAAGAGCCCTGCGCTGCCAGAAAACCGGATTTAAAACAACCGTGCTGGGCGAGGAGGAGTACTGAACCTGAATGGCTACTGTGGAGTCGCTCTGGCCGGTGCTGGCTGAAGGAATGGACGCGCCGCCCACGCCCGTTATCACAACGTCAAACACTTTTGAGCCACCTGGTGGGATGGTGGGCGGGGAACCGGCTTCTGTCAAAAACTCTATTTCGTTATTGACGCCGCCTCCTGGAGAACGCAGGATGTAAGACCAGCCGGCAGGGGGGACTGTGGCAAACGAGACAGAGTAAAGATTTGCAGGAAAGCGGATTATCACCCTGTAAATCCTATCCACGGGCGGCGAGGTGGTGTCGGTGATGTTGAAGGAGAGCGTGGCGCTCGCCGCGCCCATCGAAACCTCGTTGTTCGGAGGGACGAGCGAGGCGTTTGCAGAGAGTGCAAGGGCTAGCGGGGAAAGGGCGAGCAGCATGGCTGCGGCGATGAACGCTTTTATGGACATGGTGTCACCACAAAAGAGCTGCTGGCGCTCGCGTACGAAGAGTTTGCGAGCACGAGGTAAGAGCCCTGAGAGAGGCCCATTGAGTCAAGGGAGAGGTTGAGCGCGCCGAGCGAATCGGAGAGAACTGTCTGGGGAAAGCCTGCCACAGAAACGTTGAGCGGGTCGCGTACATCAACCGTGACGCTCGTGTTGGCCCCCCACCCGGCGCCTGTGAGGAAGATGACCTCGCTGGCTGCGAACGCTTTCTTCGGAATGGTGCGCAGGGCATCGAGGTAAGTCTGTATGTCTATGCGCGTTGGGCGGCAGGCGCCCGGCGCGCCGGGAACCGACGCCGGCACGCAGGTCAGGGGCGTCACCTCGACGATGAAGTCAATGCGCTCGCTCTCGCCGTTGGACGCGTTGGCGTCGATGTAGCCCGAGTACGAGCCGACCGCCGAGGCGTTGATGCCGACAACGAAAACGATTCCCTTGCTCTCTCCCGCACCCAGCCCGAAGTTCTGGTCAGCCGGGTTTGAGAAAGAGACATTCACCGTAGCCTCGCTCCAGAAGAGAGCGAGTGTGACGTTAAGCGACTCGTTTCCCTCGTTTGAGGCGTTGAGGTAGGCGGTCTTTGACTGGCTGTAGTTGGCCGCCGTTGCCGTCACGAGGATGAGCCCTGGGGTGAAAACGAGCGCTCGCGGGCCGATGGTGACATAGCCCTCGCGCGCCACCACCCAAAGGTAGTGCGTGCCGGGCGAGGGGGGAAGAACGCCCACGACATCGACGTCCGTTGTGGCCAGGTAGTCGCTTCCCTCGAAGTTTATGCCTATGGTGTTGTTGGTTATGAAAGAGCGCGAGGCGTTGTAGCCTGCCGGCAGCCGGATGGCAACGAGCTTGCGCGCGCCAGCACCCTGCAGATAGACTTGGTTCGCTGCTGTGGCGAGGTCGCGTGCGGCAGCCCGCACGTCCGCCCTCGCCCTCGTCTTGCCCACGTCGGTTATCTGCTCGCTCGACAGCGCGATGATGACCACGAGCACTGCGAGCGCGACAGCGAGGATTACGAGGAACTCGACAGTGGACTGGCCCCGGGGCGGGCGCATCGCATCAGACCTTTTCAAAAACCTCTTCGTCCGGATAAACAACGATGCCGTTCTTTTCGAAAGTGAATGGCGCCAGGTGCTCTGCGTGGGGCGAGCCGCGGAGCTTTAGCACCTCGAGCGCGCGCAGCCGCACGCTTTCCTTTCGCGGGTGGTAGAGGAGGATGATGGCATCAACAAGGAATTCCACTCCACTGGACTCGAGCTCCTCGCCGCCCGCGCGCACGTCTGTCGTGAGCAGCGAGGTGCACTTCCAGCTCTGCAGGAGGTCGAACAGCTCGAGGACGGACTCGCGCGTCCTGTAAGAGCTTTCGAAAAGCAGCGAGTAGGAAGTGAGGGAGTCGAGCACGATGCGCTTCGCGCCGATGGCGTCTATGGTGTCGCGTATGGTGCCGCCGCCCTCTTCGATGAGCTTAGCGACCTCGTGCGGCTCGTAGCGCACGAGGCGGAAAAGCCCCTCCTTCTCAAGGCCCGCGAAGTCCCAGCCGAAGCCGGCCGCGTGCCTGTAAAGCGACTTCCCACTTTCGCCGAAGGAAATGAACAGCCCTGCCTCGCCGTGCTCCCGCGCGCCGTTGTGCAGGAACTGTAGCCCGAACGTGGTCTTGCCCGCGCCCGTCTCGCCGCAAACGAGCACCGTGCTGCCTCTCTCGAAACCACCCGCCGTGAGCTCGTCGAGGCCCGGAATGCCTGTGGGAATCCTTTCAAGCACAGACCTGCCTTCCGGCGCGGCTTCCCTCGCGGCCTCGCCCTTCGCCTTTCCCTCTTTCGCCATGAGCCAGTAATCGCCGCAGGAGTTTAAAAAACAAGTGTTTTTTAAGCGGGCGAGAGAATGGGCTCGCGTGGCAAAAGCGCAGGCGGGCATGGAGTACGTGCTCATAGTCGCGGCCTTCCTGATAATACTCATTCCCGTTACTTACCTCGCGCTCCAGACCGCGACAGCGTCGTCGAGGACGGCCACCGCGAGGATTGCGGTCGAGAGCGTGGCGGACGCTGCTGATTCCCTGTTCGCCCAGTCGCCGGGCGCGCGAACCCAGGTGGTCATCGTGCTGCCGGACGGCGTGAATGCGGCAAGGACTTACATCCTCGGCAGGGAGGTGAACGTGAACGTCTTCCTGCCCGCGGGCGGGACTGCCGATGTGTTCGCGCTCGCCAGGGGAAACCTGACCGGAACGATGCCCGCGCGGCCGGGCAAGCACCTCCTCACGCTCGCTTTCCTGCCGAGCGGCGTAGTGAACGTCAGCGAGGGATGAGCGCGTGGGGGATGAGTTTGAGAGCACAGTTTTCGCTTGAGTTCATCGTTTCTGTTGTGCTCGTCATACTGCTCGCCTTCCTGCTCCAGCTGTACGCGCTCGGAAGGGGAATGCAGGCCGAGGAGGAGGCCGGCGTGCTTGGCGTGAGGACAGCGTGCGAGGAGATAGCCGGCTTTGCGCACCTCGCGGCGCTGTCGAACGGGTTCAGGGCCAACCTCACCCTTCCAGCGCTGGTAAACGGGCAGCCGTACAACGCGACCATCCACGAGGAGCTCGTTACCATCGACGGCAACGAGCACTGCTCCGCGCCCATCGTCGCGAGGAACGTGACGAGAAACGGCGTCGCGCCGCCGTTCCAGCTCACCGCCGGAAAGACTTACCGGGTGAGCAGCAGCGACGGCGTGGTGAACTTCACGCAGGTGAATTGAGGATGCGTTCCAGAGGGAAGGAGGTGGGGAGTGCCCGAGAACCTGGGGGAAACCGCAGGTTTCCCCTGGGTTCTGGTAGAGCGCAGGCAGCGAGCTTAGACATCGCTTTCGCAATAATAGTGCTGTTCCTGCTGCTCGCGCTTTTCGAGAGCGCGTGGAACGCGCTCGCCGCGCGGGCGGAGTGGCAGGGGAGCGCGCTCGCCCAGCGCACGCTCGACTTCCTGGTCGAGACGCCGGGCTGGCCGGTGGAATGGAACGAAAGCAATTTCGTGACGCTCGGGCTGGCGAGCGTCGAGCCCGGCAGGATAGAGGAGAGGCAGCTGAAGAACCTGCTGGACGCAAACTACTCGAAGGTGAGGGAAGCGCTCGGCATAGCCAGGTACGGCTTTTACTTCAACCTGACTTACGCGAACGGCAGCTTGGCGAGCGCGGAGGGCGCGAACGCGAGCTACGGCGTTTGGCCTGCCAACGCCACGCGCGCTGCGGCGCATCAGGCGCTCGTTTTATACCGGGGGACGCGCGCGAAAATGAATGTGGTGGTGTGGCAATGAGGGCCTTCGTCTACATGCTGGATGCGCTGTTCGCGGTGGTGGTGGCCACGCTGTTCCTGCACGCGGTGCTCGGCGTGCAGTCCGCGAGAGCCGGCGCGGACGCTGCGCTGCACAGGACGGCACAGGAGACGCTGCTCGTCATGGACAAGGACGGCACGCTGAAAGGCTTTTTTGGCCAGACGGACTCGGCCGCGCGGGCAACCCTCAACGCCTCGCTCAACGAGCTGCTGCCCGCCCACATGGCCGGAAGGGGCAACGCCACGCTGTGCACGGACGACGGCGACGATGACTTTGCGGACTTCGTGTGCAACAGGAACATCGTGGTCGCAAACGCGGCCAACCAATCGCTTCCAACGGGCACGGCCAGGAGGCTGTTCATCGACGCCGTGGCGATGCGGTACGGCTTCATCACGCTCGAGGTGTGGTATCGGTGAAAAGAGGTTTCCTGCTCACTCTAACCGTGCTGGCTTTCTTCGCCCTGCTGCTGGGCTTCGGGCTCGCCGCCAAGAGCGCGGGAAGCGAGAGCGAGAAGAGGGCGGCCGACGCGCGGGACGCGAGGAAAATCCGCTTTGTTTTCGAGGATGTCAGGGAGGACTTCGCGGCTAACATCGGCCTCACCATCGTGCAGGAGAACAACACGCTCACGTTCTACGACCACCTGCCCGCGAACCTGAATGTGCCGAACGCGCTGAAGGCGTACGATGCCTTCATACAGGGCTATTACAGGACGCCCGAGCTGAACATCACTTTCCTCGATGAGGCGGACAACCCGATCGACTTTGCAACAATGTCCGATGACATAATCATCCAGCCCTGGGGAATCGAGTACGATTATCTTGACGACTGGGGAAAGAGGGTGCTGAGGATAGAGTGGGCCAACACGAGCGCGTACGGCGCGCTCGGCGCGCTCAACCTGTCCTTCGACTTCCCGAACGCGTCCTTCGAGTACTCGCCCACTCCGGGCAATGCCAGCCACTTCAAGTGGTCGCCAGACTTCACCGTGCCGTCCTGCGGCAGCCTGCCCAACTGCATGAACTTCAGCCTCAGGATAGAGGATAACATGAGCCAAGTTTATTCCTGCCCGGGCGAAATCTGCAACGCGACGGGCTTCAGGACGAACAAGAAGAGCACGCTCGATGTCAAGATGGTGCCGTGCTGGATGGAAGTCACGCTCGGCGACACTGGCGGGGGCGATGACATCGCGCTGATCCGCCTGCACGAGCCCGGCAACCCGGGCGTGCCGTGCTCGCGCGACACGGACGTGGTCATTCGCTTCAACTTCAACACGACCGACTTTTATGTCGTGTTTCCGTCCAAGCTCATGGTTAGGGATATAAACTATGGATTTGAAAAGCGGGACAGGCTCAGGGGTGGGTGAAACGAGCAGGAAAAAGAAGGGAAAGGGGCGGGCGGCCGAGGCGGCGGAGCCGGCGCGGGCGGAAATCCCGAGCGAAGCTCCGGCAGAAACAGGCGAGGCCGAGCCTGCTCCTCCCGCGCAGGCGGAGATGCCTGCCGAGGCGAGGCCCGGCGAGATGAGGACCGTCATCGACAGGGTGGTCGAGTTCATCAAGGAGAAGAAGAGGGCGACGGTGGCCGAGGTCGCCGAGGCGCTGGCGCTCGAGAGGGACGATGTCGAGAAGCTCGCGGACATTCTCGAAGAGAGCGGGCTCGTCTCGGTGAGGTACTCACTGCTGCACCCCGGCAAGACGGAGCTCATCATACGCGAGCGCGCGCCCGCCCCGGCAAAGAAAGAGCTCGCCGGCCTGTCCGAAATGCTCGAGAGCCTCGACAGCGATGTGAGGGCGAGCGAAAAGCGCTTCCTGTCTGTCGAGGACGACATACTCACTAGGCTGCGGAGGGCCGAGGAGACGCTCGAGGCGCTCGAGGAGGCGGAAAAGGGCGCGAGCCCCGAGGAGGCGGCCAGGCTTGTCAGGGAAGGCGAGGCGCTGGAGGGCGTGTTGGCCGACTTCGACAGGAAAGTGGATGTGCTCGAGAGGCGCATCGAGGGCTTCAAGCGCAGGATAGCGGTCTTCAAGGCCCGCTCGGCGAGCCTCGGCAGGAAAGGCCCGCTCGCCCGCCTGGCGGGCTTCTTCGACAGGATGGCGCGCGTGATAGCCAGGAGCGTTTTCAGGAGGGGATGACGTGCCCAGGATAATCGAGAAGTACAGGGTGAACGCAGACGGAATTCCAGTGGAGATAACGATTGCCGACAGGGAGGACGAGCTCGTCACGACGTACGAGGTGGCGCCCGTCAAGCTGCAGAAGCCAACCGAGGTGGTGCTCGAGCACATAAAGGAGAGGATAATCGAGGATGTGAATCTCAAGGCGAGCGAGATGCTGGACATCCGCGCGGCTGAGAGCATGAAGAAAAAATTCCTCGCGAAGGCGAACGAGCTCGTGGAGAGGGAGGTCATGAACATCACTGACGAGACGAGGAGCGTGCTGGTGGGAAAGCTGACGCACGACCTCATCGGCCTCGGCGACATCGAGCTGCTGCTCGCGGACGAGAACCTCGAGGAGATTGTGGTGAATTCATCCGCCGAGCCGCTGTGGGTGTATCACAAGAGGCACGGCTGGCTCAAGACAAACTTCTTCCTCAAGAGCGAGGAGCAGATTCAGAACTACGCGAGCATCATAGGCAGGAGGGTGGGCAAGCAGGTGACGAACCTCAGCCCCATCCTCGACGCGCACCTAACGACAGGCGATAGGGCGAACGCAACGCTGTTCCCCATCGCGACAAAAGGCAATGCCATAACGATAAGGAAGTTCGCCAAGACCCCTTGGACGGCGGCCAACCTCATCTATCCCATGAAGACCATCAACTACGAGGTGGCCGCGCTGCTGTGGCTTTGCGTGCAGTACGAGATGAACATCATATTCGCCGGGGGCACGGCGAGCGGCAAGACCAGCCTGTTGAACGCCGCGCTCGTGTTCGTGCCGCCCAACCAGCGCATCGTCAGCATAGAGGAGACGCGCGAGCTCTACCTGCCGGCCTTCCTGCACTGGACTCCGATGGTCACGCGCTCGCCGAACCCTGAGGGGAAGGGCGAGGTGACCATGCTCGACCTCATGGTGAATTCTCTGAGGATGAGGCCTGACAGGATAGTCGTCGGCGAGATAAGGAGGCAGCACGAGGCTGAGGTGCTTTTCGAGGCCATGCACACGGGCCACTCCGTGTATTCCACAATTCACGCGGACAACGCCGAGCAGATGATCAACCGCATGACCACGCCGCCCATCAACCTGCCCGAGAGCATGCTGGGCGCGGTGCACCTCGTGTTCGTGCAGTACAGGCAGAGGCGGACCGGCATAAGGAGGACGCTTGAGGTCGCCGAGCTGCTCCCGGGTGAGAAGGAGGTCAGGCTCAACCGCGTGTGGAGGTGGAACGCGAAAAAAGACGATGTCGAGAGGGCGGGGAATTACGTGCGGCTGCTCACAGAACTCGAGCTCTACACGGGCATGAACGAGAAGGAGATCAACGAGGACCTGAGGGAGAAGGAGGAGATTCTCGCCTACATGGTGAAGAACAGGATATACGATATTGACGAGGTGGGCAGAATCGCCGCGACGTACTACAGGAACAGGGACGCGGTGGTGGATGCCGTGCAGAAGAAGAAGGGCCCCGAGGTCCTGCTCAGGCGCGAGGGGTCGTGACATGCCGCGCATCCCGTTCAGCCTGCTTCCCCCGAGCGTGGCGGTGGCGCTCGCAAAGAGGCTGCTCGCGCTCGGAGCGCCCATAGCCAAGCTCTCGCCGGGTCTCAAGGTGGAGCTCATCCAGGCGAACTACGACCTGACGGCCAAGGAGTACGCCGCGCTCACCGTTGTCGTCGCGCTGACTAACGTGCTCGTGCTGGCCGCGGGCATAGCCCTGCTTGGCTACCTCGCCGGAATCAACGTGTATGTCTTCGCTGCCGCGGCCGCGCTCGCGGTCGGAGCCGCCTCTTTCTTCTCCACACTCTTCTATCCGAGAGTCATCGCCACGCGGAGGGTGAGGGCGCTCGACGACAACCTCATCCCTGCGCTGCGGCAGATTCTCATCGAGCTCAAGTCCGGCGTCACGCTGTTCCAGGCCATGATGAGCATCACGGAAGGCTACGGCGAGGTGAGCGCAGAGTTCAAGCGCATCGTGGAGCACATAAACATGGGAATCGCCGAGACGATGGCGCTCAACGAGGCGAGCAAGCGGAACCCATCGCCGCGCTTCCGCAGGGTGCTGTGGCAGGTTTCGAACGCCATCACGAGCGGCTCGGATGTCGTGGTGGAGCTCGAGGCGACCATCGAGGACTTGACCAAGGAGCGCGTCGATGACATTAAGAGGTACGGCCAGGAGCTGAACCCCTGGACGATGGTGTACATGATGGGCACGGGCATACTGCCGTCCCTCGGCGTGAGCGTTTCGGTCATCATCCTGTCGTTCCTCAACATCGCCATCCCCAAGCTCATCTTCCCGGCCATCATCGCCGGCATCATCCTGTTCCAGCTCTTCTTCATAAACTTCGTCTCCTCGAGGAGGCCGAGCGTGGATTGACATGGTGCTAGACCGCCTTTTCGTCATAACGAGCGCGGTCATCCCGCAGAGGGTGATCGACGACGTGGGCAGGCTGCTGCAGGAGGCGGACTTCGACATTCCCGCGAGGAAGTACGTCGGGCTGTCACTGTGGGTGAGCTACTCGCTGGCGCTCATCGCGTTCGCCGTAGCGCTGACGTTCGCGGAGTTCCTCGAGAGCCTGCTCGTGGGAATCGTCTCGTTCGCGGTCAGCGAGACGCTGTTCTTCCTCCTTCTCACAATCATCGCGGACAACCGCGCGAGGAAGATAGAGGAGGCGCTTCCGGACGCGCTGCAGATGATAAGCGCCAACATGAGGGCGGGCATGACGATAGAGAACGCGGTGCTGGCGAGCGCGCGGCCGGAGTTCGGCCCGCTCGAGGAAGAGATCCGCCGCGTATCGACAAAAGTTTATGGCGGGATGAGCATGGCGACTGCCTTCAGGGAGATGGCCGAGAGGGTGAGGAGCAGAGCGCTCAAGCGCGCCATAAACCTGCTCATAGAGGGAAGCGCGCTGGGAGGGCAGATGGCCCAGCTGCTGCACGAGATAGCGCGCGACATCCGTGAGATGGCGAACCTCCGCCACGAGATTCAGAACGCCACGCTCATGTACACGATTTTCATAGTGTTCAGCACCGTGCTCGCCTCGCCCATCCTGTTTTCCACGAGCATCTACTACACTGAGATAAACGAGCTCGTGACGCAGAGTGCAGAGTTCGCTGGCCCCAGCGCGCTGCCCGCCGGCGCCGCCGGCGTGGGCTTTCTTCCGACATTCGCGCTCACGCGGCCCGAGGACAGGATAACTGCGGCCGAGATGACGACCTTCGCCATAACGAGCATACTCGTGACGACTTTTTTCAGCGCGCTCACGCTGGGGCTCATCCGCCACGGCAAGGTGAGCTACGGCGTGAAGTACGTCCTGCCGTTCATGATCACTGCCCTCCTGCTGTTCTTCATCGCACACTACACGCTCACGGAAGTGTTTAAATCATTCATAGCCATTAGGTGAGCGATGCGCGCGCAGACGGCCATGGAGTACCTCATCACCTACGGCTGGGCCATCCTCATACTGGGCGTGCTGCTCGTGCTCATGTTCAACCTCGGCTTCTTCAACCCTGGCTCCTTCGTCACGGGCAGGAACCAGGCTTTCGGGCTCGGCACCTTCGCGCTGTACGACTTCAAGGTCGTGCCCAACGGAAACATCACGCTCTACCTCATAAACAACGCCGGCGCGCGCGTCACCATCACGAGCATTGCGGTGAAGGGAGCCAACCTCACCGGCCTCTCGCCCGCCCTCCCGCAGTCGGTCGACCCTGGGGGGCAGCTGAACATCACCGGGCAGAGCGTGATGACGGGAAGCGTGGGCGACACCTTCACCAACGTCAAGCTCGAAATCCGCTTCGACCTGCAGGGAGGGGCGGCCGGCCACGTTGACGCGGGCATACTGCAGGGACGCATAGACCCCGCATGATTTCCATGCGCACATACGCTGAGGCTGGTGTTGACGTCGCGGCAGTGCGGCGCATGCAGCGCTACATAAACTGGCTCATCAGGCGCACGAGAACGAGCGCGTCGCACCCGCTGCTAGGGCACTACGCGGGCCTGTTCAGGTGCGGGGGCAGGACGCTCGCGCTGCACACCGACGGGGTGGGCACGAAGGTGCTCGTGGCCCAGCATGTCGGAAGGTACGACACCATCGGCATTGACGCGGTCGCCATGAACGTGAATGACATCGCCTGCGTGGGCGCGCGGCCCCTTGCGCTCGTCGATTACATCGCGCTGCAGCGGGAGGACTTTGGGCTGGTCAAGCAGCTGATGCGGGGCCTCGTGAAGGGCGCGCGCGAGGCGGGCACCGCAATCGTAGGAGGCGAGACCGCGGTCATGGGCGACGTGATACGCGGGCTGCCGGGGCGGACGGGCTTCGACCTCGCCGCGACAGCTGTCGGAGTGGCGGATGAGGTGATAACAGGCGCCGCCATGCGGCCGGGCGATGCGCTCATAGGCCTGGCCTCGGCGGGCATACACAGCAACGGCCTCACGCTCGCGCGCAGGGTGCTGGACCTGGAGGAGTGGGGGAGGGAGCTGCTCAGGCCCACGCGCATCTATGCCAGGCCAGTGGCGCGCCTTCTCGCTGAATGCAGCGTGAGGGGCCTCGCGCACATCACCGGAGGGGCTTTCAGCAAGCTCGCGAGAATAGGAAGACAGGCTGGGGTTGGTTTCGTGCTGGACGGCATGCCAGAGCCCCCGCAGCTCTTCGAGGCCATCAGGTCAGCGAGCGGCGCGGACGACAGGGAGATGCACCGCACGTTCAACATGGGAGTGGGCATGGTTGCTGTCGTGCCGAAAAACGAGGCCGAGGAGGCGGTCCGCGCCTGCAAGAAATCCGGCGTGCGCGCTTCGGTCATCGGCAGCGTTGCGAGAGGCAGGGAAATAATTTTGGTGAAGAAGGGAAAGAGAATTAGGCTGGACTAGAGTTCGCTCAGCCATGCCTCAACCTGCCTTCTAATGGTGCGCAGGGAGTTTCTTGTCGGGACGCCTCCGAGCCCGCGCAGCTCGAGAATTTCTTCGAGAAAAAACGCTGGAATAAGGATTATTGCATAAGCGAGCATGCCGAAGTCGGGCGCGCTCACCAGCACGCGCTCCGCCCCGCCCAGCTGTGCGGTGAGCTGCACGCCCGCGAGGCTGAACTCGGTCCGCAACATGGGGTATAGCAGCTCGACAGGGCCGTAGAAAAGGTCGAACACGGGGTGGGAGAAAAGCACGAGAGTGGCGAGGAAAAGCGATTCCTGCAGGATGATGCTCCTCTTTTGGAAGGTGAGGGCGAGGATGAGGAGGGCTGCCGGAAGAAGAAGGGTTATGAAGATGTTGTGAAGCGTTGCCCTGTGGATTCCGATAAAGTAATCGACATCAGGGAAGAACGCGAGGAAGGCGAAGAGGAGAGGTGCGAGGTGATGGTGCCGGACGTGAAGCCGGGCGGCGTAAAGGGCTATGAGCGTGAAGAGAAAGTGAAAGCCCGCCGTTGCCATGTCACGGCCCTTCCCGCCCGCACTTCCTGCACCTGTAGGGGTTTATCGTCTCGCGGCAGTGAAGGCAGCGGACGATGCCCTCCTCGCCGCACGCCGGGCACGGGAACTTGGCGTACTCCTTGGTCTGCCGCCCGCACGAATAGCAGTTTTTCAGCAATACAACACCTTCTTTAATTTTGGGCGGGAAAAATATAAATAAGCCCCCGTAGTCTAGCCTGGACAGGACGCGAAGGCGAGGTCTGACGCGGCCCGTCGCGCAAGCCTGCGGAGCTTGCAACCCGAGTTCAAACGCACGCACTGGCAACCGGTTCCAGCGCGGCTGAACCTCTCGGCGGGGGCGCTCAGATTTTTTGCTTCAGCGAGCGGAGCTTCTGTGCGATGCTCGCGCGCTTATCCCTCCTCTCGTCGATGTGGAGCGTGAGCAGCACGCGGCGCGCGCCAGCACTGAAAACCTCTTCCCTCGCGCGCTCGACAGCGCGGAACAGCCGCCCCAGGCTCGCGCACTCGAGGTTAGTGCCCATGGCGTGAGGCCGCGTCCTAATGCCCTGCCGCCGCAGGCTTTTCACGAACGCGGCCACGAAGGAACTCACGCTCGTGCCGGAGCCCAGCGGCACGATGCTCGCTTCTGCGACTATCACGCCGACCACCCCATAATAAAATTTTTGCCTCCTATTAAAACCGCATGCTGCTCGCCTTCATGAACGACCCGTGGAAGAACGTGCTTGACGAGGCCTGGCTCGCGAGGCAGGCCGGCTTCGAGGCTTTCGAGCTGGCAGTCGAACACCCGAACGCGACGCCCGAGAAGCTCGCGGCAGAGGGGAAGAGGCTGGCCGAGGAGCTCGCCGGCTTCAGGAAAATACTCGCGCACTCCTCGTGGTACTTCTCGCTCGCCCACCCGTATCCATCGATAAGAAAGGCGTTCGTGCGGGAGACGCTGAAGGCGGCCGAGGCGGCGGCCGGCTTCGGGGCGCGGCTTTTCACCATTCACATCGAGCCCTTCCACTTCGTTTACAAGGAAAAGGCCGCGCTCGCCGGGAACTATTTCGAGAGCGTCGGGGAGATCGCCGCGGCGTGCGAGGGGAACGGCCTTGTGCTGTGCGTGGAGGGGTTCGAGGAGGCTTCCTTTCCCCTTGAGAAGTTCCGCGAGCTGTTCAAAGAGTTTCCGAAAGTGAGGATGACGTTCGATATAGGCCACGCCAACCTCATCGCGCCGAACAGCGAGGGAATATTCCGGGTGATGAGGGAGTTTAGGAAGGAGATCGCGCACGTGCATGCGCACGACAACAAGGGAAAGACCGATGACCACCTCCCCATCGGCGCTGGCAGGATTCCTTGGGAGGCCGTGCTCGCCAGGCTCAAGGAATTCTATGACGGCACAATAACTGTAGAGGACCACTCGCCCGACAGGGACTTGATGAAGCGCAGCAGGGAGAAGCTCGCCAGGCTATGGAAGGGCGCCTGACGAGCGGGGCGAAAGGCTTTAAAAATAATCAGGAATAACATACGCAAGGTGATTGGATGAGGAGAGGACAGGGTTCGACCGAATACCTTGTGCTGCTGGCTGTCGCGCTCATCATAGCGCTCGTCGTCATCGGACTGCTCGGCTGGTTCCCGGGCTTGGCCGGTGGGGCGAGGGAGACGCAGAGCAAGGCTTACTGGAAGGGAGCCAACCCGTTCGGCATCATCGAGTACAAGATAAACGGCACGAGCGTGTCGCTCGCGCTGAGAAACAACGAGGACGCAAAGCTCACGGTTACGGACGTTGAGCTCGATGGGGGCTCCCTCAATGTCAGCGACACGGACTTCAGGGGAGGCGAGGAGAAGCTCGTCACAGGCACGCTGGCGACCTCGTGCGGCTCGCCAGGCACGGCATTCGAGTACAATGTGACAATCATCTACAACTCTAGGTCGATAAGCGGCAACAAGCAGATTGGCGAAAAGCCCCTCATTGGAAAGTGCAGCTGAAAAGTCTTTTAAGGCCTTGAGGAGAACTTCCTGCATGGCGGGCAAGCTCGGCACGGGAGTGGATGGGCTCGACAGGCTGCTGGGAGGGGGGATTCCTTCCGGCGCGAGCGTGCTCGTCTACGGCCACCCGCTTTCCGGCAAGCGGCCTCTGCTCATGAGCTTTATCCACAGGGGGCTCGAAGGCAGGGAGCCCGCCCTGCTCGTTCTCACCGACCACTCTTACCAGGACTGGAAGATGATGATGGGCTGGAGCGGATGGCGGCTCGAGCCATTTGAGGAGAGGGGCCTGGTCGCGTGCGTGGATGCCTCGCCGGCTGCTTTTGCCGCCAAAGAGCTCCCGCCGCAGGTCGTGAGGCCAGACAACCCCGAGGCGCTGAACGCGCTCAGTATAGCGATCACGAGGGCGAGCGAGGCGCTGGCCGGAAAGGGCGCGCCGAGAATCGTGTTCAGCTCGCTCTCCACCCTGCTCCAGAAGAACGACGCGCCCACGCTCTACCGCTTCCTGCAGTTCGTGAAGAACAAGCTCAAAGCCATGGGCACGACCGTGCTGTACTCGCTAGAC
The DNA here is from genome assembly GCA_038870455.1 of Candidatus Micrarchaeia archaeon. Taxonomy (GTDB): domain Archaea; phylum Micrarchaeota; class Micrarchaeia; order Burarchaeales; family JACRGF01; genus JAWAFC01. Next base: position 10,261 of record JAWCPB010000007.1, on the reverse strand, counting down.
CTCGGCATGATCGCCGAAAAGGACGCGCTGATGATAGAGCACCTCATGGACGGGGTCATCGAGGTCGGTGAGGGCAGGCTGCGCGTGAGGGGATTCCTGGACAGCGCCACGAACGAGTGGGTGGCCTTTTCGATGAGGGCGGGAAAGCTGTTTGTGGGCGAAGCCCTGAAGGAGGATATCTGGGAGAGGATGAGGAGGCTGGAGGAAAAGATTGGTGCCGTGAAAGAGGCTTCCATGGCAGAGGGCCTGCGCAAGGAGCTGAAAGCACTGCAGGATGAAATCGGGCGCATCGCGATGGAGGAGAGAAAGGGAAAGGGAGCTGTGACAAAACTGGAGAAAAAGATTTCTGTGCTTGAAAAAAAGGCTGGGAAGAAGGCAGGGCGTTAGCCCCTCAGCGCCTTCATGTGGTCGATTCTCTTCTGGATGAGCTCTGCCTTGCCGATGTCGCGCCTGTGGGCCAGCGGGCCCTTGACAAGGCCGCACGCCCTCTCGGCAATCTTTTCCGCATCAGCGATTGAGTCGGCTATCCCGAGCAGGGCGACCGCGCGCGAGGAGCTCGTGTAGATCACCCCATCGCGCTCGTCAACGCTCGCGTAGTAATAGCGCGCGCCCGCCTGGGCGATGGCGTGCTCCATGACGGTGATGGGCTCGTTCCTGCGCGGGTTCTCTGGATAGCCGGCGGGCACGAGGTACTTGCATACGGTTGCCTTGTGCTCGAACTCAGCGCGCCCGAGCTTTCCCTCAGTAATCTGCTGAAGGAGCTCGGCAAAATCGCTTTTGAGAATGGGCAGCACGTTCATGGCCTCTGGATCGCCGAGCCGCGAGTTGAACTCAACAAGGCAAACACCATCCCGCGTCAGCATGAACTGCCCATACAGAAAGCCCTGAAAGGCGATGCCCTCTTTCCTGAGCGCATCGACAGCATGCTGCATGATCGCAAGCCCCTGCTCGTAGTCGGCCTGCCTCATGAAAGGAAGGATTTTGCCCGCGTCGCTGTACGAGCCCATGCCCCCGGTATTGGGCCCAACGTCATTTTCCCCCGCGCGCTTGTGGTCCTGCACCGCTGGCATGCCCACGACATTTTTTCCATCCACGAAAGCCTGGAGCGTGAACTCCTCTCCCTCAAGCTTTTCCTCGATGACAACGCAGCCGAGCTGGCCTATGCGCTTGTCGAGTATCTCATTCGCGTATGCCTTGGCCTCGCTGCCGTCCTTGAGCTGGTAGCCGACGACTTTCACGCCTTTCCCGCCGGTGAGGCCCGCCGGCTTTACCGCAACCGCGCCGCCGAGCTCTTCGATGAAGTCGGCCGCCTCGGCAGCCGTCTGGCACACCTTGAATTTGGGGCAGCCGGTTATGCGGTGGCGCGCCATGAGCTCGCGCGCGAAGGCCTTGTCCCACTCGAGGCGCGCGGCGGCCTTGACGGGCCCGACCGTTGGAATGCCCGCCCTCCACAGCGCGTCGGAAACGCCTGCAGCGAGCACGGCGTCTGGGGAGCATATCGCGAGGTCGATGCGCCGCGCAGCCGCCCACCTGGCGACCTCAGCCGGATTGTGAATGTCGCCTATCGCGAAATCCTCGCACGCGCGCGCTATGCCCGGGTTGCGCGCGCTCATGAAAGCATAGAACCTGACCGCTCCATTGTGCGCCAGCACGGCGTCGCATATTGCGTGCTCCCGGGCGCCGTTTCCCACGAGAAGAATGCGTTTTGGCTTCATGCTCACACTCTTGAAGGAGAATGTATTTTAACGGGATAATCGCCGGTGAGGCACGCGAGGCAGAGGCTTTGCTTGGGCAGGCCGATTGCTTCCACGAGCTTTTCGACAGTCATGTAGTTGAGCGACTCCACGCCGAGCTCCTGCCTTATCTGCTCGATGCTCTTGTTGTGCGCGGCGAGCTCCTGGTAGGTAGGGAAATTCACGCCCATGTAGCACGGGGAGACGATCGGCGGGCAGGACAGCAGGATGTGCACTTCCGCCGCGCCCGCGTCCCGCAGGAGCCTGGCGATTTTCCTGAGTGTTGTGCCGCGCACGAGGCTGTCGTCCACGACAGCGACCTTTTTCCCTTGAATCATTTGCTTCACAGGATTGAGCTTGAGGCGCACGCTGTTCGCGCGCTTTGTCTGGGAGGGCATGATGAAAGTGCGCCAGACGTACCTGTTCTTTATAAGCGCCTCGCCGAATTTCACTCCCGTGGCGAGCGAGTAGCCGAACGCCGCGCTTCTGCCCGAGTCGGGTATGGGCACAACAAGGTCGACTTTCAGGGGGTAAAGCTGGCCGAGCGCGCGCCCCAGCCTCTCCCTCACCTCGCCCACCAGCCTCCCTCCAATCACGCTGTCCGGCCTGGCGAAATACACCCATTCGAACATGCAGTGCGCGGTCTTCGGTGAGGCGATGAGCTGCCTCGCCCGGGCCTTGTCGCCTAGGATGACAACCTCGCCCGGTTTGACCTCCCTCTCGAAATTCGCACCTATCGCATCGAGCGCGGCGCTCTCGCTCGCGATGATAAAATCGCCGCCGCGCCTGCCCATGCACAGTGGCCTGAAGCCGAGCGGGTCGCGCACGCCAACCACGTGGCCCTTGCCGGTCAGTATGATGAGCGAGTAAGCGCCTTCGAGCTTCTGCATGACGCCCTTGAGCGCTTTCGCAAGGTCGCTGGTCTTGTCCAGCTCGTTGCCGAGGAGGTGCGCGATGACCTCGGTGTCGGTGGTGCTCGAGAGCACGTGGCCTCGTGCCTCGAGCTCGGCGCGCAGGAGCTCGTAGTTCGTGATGTTGCCGTTCAATCCCACCGCGAGCGCCATCCTGGCCGCCCTGTAGTAAAACGGCTGGGCGTTCTCTATCGTGCTGCTGCCTGTCGTCGAGTAGCGAATGTGGCCGATGCCGCGCTTTCCAAGCAGGTACTGAAGCACTTTCTCATCGAAAACCTCGCTGACCAGGCCCATGGCCCTGTGCACGCGCAGCTCGCTGCCGTCGAAAGTCGCCATGCCGCAGGACTCCTGGCCCCTGTGCTGCAGCGAGAGCAGGCCATCGTAAATCGTGGAGGCGACGTGAGAATCGCCCGAGACAATGCCGAACACACCGCACTTATCAAATGCCTCGCGCCTCAAAGTCTTCCCTCCATGGCCTTCCACAACTGCGATTCGAACGCGCGCTTGAGCTCGCCGAGCTCCCACGAGAGCCTCCCGATTTTCAGCGGGGCGCCGCTTGCCCCCACGGTGCCAATGACTTGGCATGGAATTCTTTTCTTTCTCGCCTCCTGCAGGATTTTCTGCGGCTCGCTCGACTCGATGACGTACCGCGCGCCGCTCTCGCCGTACAGCGTCGTCTCGCTTTCCTCAAGCTCGACGCTCGCCCCCCTTCCTCCCACGACGGCCATTTCGGCGAGCGCCACGGCCAGGCCTCCCGCCGAAACGTCGTGAATGGAGGCAGCAAGCGGAACGATGCCGAGGACAAAGTCTCTGTTTCGCCTTTCCTCCAGCAAATCCACGCGGGGAGGCCTCCCCCCCTCAACGCCGTGAATGCTTCTCCACAGCTCGCTAGCGCCGAGCCCTTCCCTTGTTTTCCCAACGAGCAGGATGGCATTGCCTTCGCTCTTGAAGTCCAGCGTCCTGATGTCCGCGAGCCTGTCCACAATTCCCACAGCGACCACGACGGGCGTGGGCTTGACCGCCTTTCCCGTGACGGCATCCTCGTTGTAGAAAGAGACGTTTCCCCCCACGCACGGAATGCCAAAGGCGAGGCAGGCGTCGCGCAGGCCCTTGACAGATTCCGAAAAGAACCACATCACCTCGGGCTTCTCGGGATTCCCGTAGTTCAGGTTGTCCACCATCGCAATGGCGCGCGCGCCAACGCAGGCCAGATTCCGGCATGCCTCGGCAACGGCAAGCGCGCCGCCTTCCCGCGGATTGAGGAAGACACGGTGAGAGTTGCAGTCGCTCTTCACCGCGACGGCCTTTCCGTTCGGCGCGAGAATGACCGCCGCATCGGCCTTGCCCGGCTTCACTGCAGTGCGGTCGCCCACCTCGTGGTCGTACTGCTGATAAACCCAGGCGCGCGAGCAGATGTTCCCGCTTGAGAGGAGCGCGAGGAGGGCTGGGCGGAGCTCGGCTTGCTTTTTCGGCTTTTGCTTCAGCAGCTTTCTCAGGTAAGCCGGCTTCTTCACGGCTCTCTTCTGAATCGGCGCCTCGGTCAGGATTCGGGCGGGCATGCGGGCAACGACCTCGCCGCCCTTTCTTACTGTCATGTTGCCGTCCGCGGTCACTCTTCCAATCACCGCATAGGCCAAGTCGTATTTCTTGAGAATCAGCTCGAGCTCGCCAAGCCTCTTTTCATCAACGACGTACAGCATCCTCTCCTGCGACTCGGATAGCATGATTTCGTAGGGGCGCATGCCGCCTTCCCTCACGAAAACCTTGTCCACATCGATTTCGGCGCCGAGGCCCGCCTTTGCAACCATCTCGCCGGCCGCGCAGGTGAGGCCCGCGCCGCCCAAGTCCTTGAGCGCGACGAGCACGCCCTTCTCAACGGCCTCGAGCGTGGCGTCGATTATGAGTTTTTTCGTGAAAGGGCCTGGAATCTGGACCGCTGGCCTGTCGTCCTCGCTCTCTTCACTCAGCACGCGGGAGGCGAAAGTCACTCCATGCAGCCCATCGCGGCCCGTGCTTCCTCCTGCCAGCACCAGCAGGTCGCCCGCCTTCCTCGCCTTGCCGAGAAGGATTTTGTCTCGCCTGACAAAACCCATGCACGCGCAGTTCACGAGGCAGTTTTTTTCGAAAGAGGCATCGAACTCGATGTCGCCCGCGACCGTTGGCACCCCAACGCAATTCCCGTAATCGCCGATTCCCTTCACCACATACCTGAACAGCCACTGCGAATGCGGTGATGACAGGCTGCCGAAGCGGAGGCTGTCCAGCAGCGCAACGGGCTGCGCGCCCATGGCGAGAATGTCGCGGATGATGCCGCCTATGCCAGTGCCCGCGCCACCGTAAGGCTCGAGCGCGCTCGGGTGGTTGTGCGACTCGATTTTGAACGCGACGCACCATCCTCCGCCTATGTCCACCACGCCCGCATCAAAGCCGGGCCCGACGACTACATCGTTGCCTCTGGTCGGCAGGAGCTTCAAAAACGGTCTGCTGCTCTTGTAGGAGCAGTGCTCGCTCCATAGGATGTCGGTCATGCCGTACTCAAGCTCGTTGGGAGCACGGCCGAGCCGCTTGGTGAGTTCTTTTTCCTCGGTTTTTGTCAGGGCCAAAAAATCATCTCGCGAGGATGCCCAGCAGTTCTCTTCCGTCAATTCCTCCCAGTATGGCCTCGCTGGCCCTCTCCGGGTGGGGCATGAGGCCCAGCACGTTGCCTCTCTCGTTGCAGACGCCAGCGATGTTGTCGAGCGAGCCGTTCGGGTTGGCTTCTGGGGTCGCCTCGCCTTTTTCGTTCACATACTTGAACACGACCTGGCCGTTGGCGTAAAGCCTCGAAAGCTCATCCTCCTCAACGTAATACCTTCCCTCGCCGTGGGCGACCGGCATGCGCAGCAGCCTTCCCTGCAGGTGCGAGGCGAACAGGCTTCTGTTCCTCTCAACCCTCAGCGTCACCCACCGGCAGACAAAGCTCATTCCCGCGTTGCGCAGGAGCGCCCCCGGCAGCAGGCCTCCTTCAACGAGAATCTGGAAGCCGTTGCATATTCCCAGGACGGGCTTGCCCTCCTCGGCCATGCGCCTGACCTCCTTCATCGCGGGGGAGAAAGCGGCGATGACGCCCGCGCGCAGGTGGTCGCCGTAGGAAAAGCCGCCCGGCAGTATGGCCGCATCGAATTTCTCAGCCTTGAATTCCTTGTGCCACACGAGCTCACAGGGAGCGTGCAGCACGTCGCGCAAGGCGTGCACCGCGTCAAGGTCGCAGTTGCTGCCGGGAAAGCGGATGACTGCCACACGCATGTTGTTGCCTCACGCGCGCTTTACCGAAATCGAATAAATCTGCGCAACGGGATTCACGAGCCTGAGCTCCCTGCACATTCTTTCGACGAGCGCCCTCGCCTCCCTCTCGTCTTTGGCTTCAAGCGAAATGCGAAGGAGCTTTGCGGTCCTGACGCCTTTTACAGTCTCAAAGCCGTTTCGCTGGAGCAGGTCGCGGGAGATGGTTTCGCCCTCCGGGTCTTTGGCGGCCGGCTTGTTCTCTATGACTACCTCGGCAGAAAAACGCATTTCCTCCACCAGGCTTTATCGCAGCCAATCTATAAAAATTCTTGCAGGCTGCGCTGCAGGGTGGGCGTGCCCTGCGCGGGTTCGGCAAAAATGTCTATTTCGCCATAGACGCCATCATAGCCGGGAGCGAGGCGAACCCTGCCTTCCCGGGCGCGGGCTATGCCCTCGGCGACCCTCTCGCCCGCAACTTCTTCAATCCTCTTCCTGTCTCCCTCGAGAACAGCCAGCTCGTTGCCAAAAGCCTGCAGGAGGAGAGAGCGCGCTTCCTCGGCCTTTCTTCCGCTCCCAACAGCCTTTTCAAGAATCTCGTTGAGCGGAATGCGGCGGGCGAAGGGAATGGCGTTCGGAGGAACAAAGCCCTCAGGCCTGTCCGCCAGCTCCTCGACCCTATGGAGAACGCCGATGGTGAGAGGCCTGCGGCACACTGGACAGATGTTGCCGCACGCAAGCGCTTTCCGGGGCGGCAGACTCACTCCGCATAGTCGGTGGCCGTCGAAGTGGTACTTGCCCTCTTCGGGGTAGAATTCGATTGTGGCCAGAAAGCGCCTGCGGTCTTTCGCGCGGATGGCGGAAAGCAGCGAGCGGTATGAAAAACCTTTTTCCTCGAACTCGAACACGTTGGCTTCCCTGCCCACTTTCTCAGGAGAGTGGCTGTCCGAGTTGCTCACCAGCGTTATGCTGTCGAGCGCGCTGAGCCGCCAGTTCATGGGCGGGTCCGAGGAGAGGCCTGTTTCAATCGCGTGAATGCGCTTGGCCTGGTCTTCAAAGCATTCCTTCAGCGAGTCAAAACCGGACTTGGAGCCGAATGCTGAGAACCACGGGGTCCAGGCATGCGCGGGGATGACCTCGCAGTCGTCCGCGATGCCCATCACAACCTCTACCAGCTCGGCCGCGCTCATGCCGAAAGTCGGCCGGCCGTCCGCAGCGAGGTGGCCGCGCTTTGAGAGAACATCGTTTATCTGCGCCGCAACATCAAGGGAGGGAACGAGGAGGATGAGGTGGACTTTCTTCGCCTTTCCACCAACGCTCCACACTGTTGAAACTTCGCCGCTGACAACAAACAGCGTGCCGCCGTGCTCGTAAAAACCGCTGTCATGCAGGCGCAGTCCGCGCTCCAGCTCGTCAAAATATTGCGGGTGGGTGAAGTCGCCCGTGCCGAGGAGGGTTACGCCCTTGGCCTTGGCCGCTTCCGCCATCCCCCTCAGGCTCAGCCTCTCGCTCGTGGCGCGCGAGTATTTCGAGTGGAGGTGGAAGTCTGCAACCACGCGCATGTTGTTTGGAGTGCATGAGGCAGGGATTTAAGCCTTATCTGAAATAGATAAGGCGACGCAGGGATGGTTTTGTGGTTTATGAGGTGAGGCTATCCGATGCCGCCGCGCGCGTCAGGCCTTCGGTCACGCTTTCGCTTGGGGCGAGGGTGAGCGCGCTCAAGGCAAAGGGAGAGAGGGTTTTCGCGCTGAACGCGGGCGAGCCGGACTTCGACACGCCGCAGTGGGTGAAGGAGGCGGGCAAGAAGGCGATTGACGCCGGAAAGACAAAGTACACGCCCGTGGGAGGCATTCCGGAGCTGAAGGCTGCGATTGCTGAGAAGTTCAAGCGCGACAACGGCTTGGAGTACAGCTCGAAGGAGATAATCGCGTCCGCTGGCGCGAAGCAGTGCCTGTACCACGCCGTCGGCGCGCTCATCGGACCAGGCGACGAGCTCATCGTGCCCGCGCCGTATTGGGTGAGCTACGCGGACATGGCCGCGATCGCGGGCGGCAGGACGGTTCCGTTCGCCACTCTGGAGGAGAGGGGCTTTGCGCTCGATGCTGGGGCGCTCGAGAAGGCGGTGACGAAGCGCACGCGAGTGCTTCTCCTCAACTCGCCCAACAACCCCACCGGAGCTGTTTATGAAAAGGAGGCGCTGGAGGAGGTTGCCGACATCGCCTTGCGGCACAACCTGTTTGTCATCTCGGACGAGGTCTACGAGTGCCTGAACTTCACGGGAAAGCCGCACGTCAGCATCGCGGCCTTTCCGGGAATGAAGGAAAGGACGCTCGTCGTCAACGCTGTCTCGAAATCGCACAGCATGACGGGGTGGAGGCTGGGATACGCCGCAGGGCCCGAGAGGCTCATCGCCGCGATGACGAACCTGCAGGGCGCCTGCACCTCGAACCCCTCCTCGGTTTCCCAGTGGGCCGCGCTCGCCGCGCTCAACGGCCCGGCGGGCGAGCTGGAGGAGATGAGGAAGGTTTTCGACGCGCGGAGGCTGCTCATGATGCGAGAGCTGCGCGGCGTGCCGGGGACGACTTTCGCCGAGCCCAAGGGAGCTTTCTATGTCTTCTTGAACATCTCGGGCCTGCTGGGGGCAACGTGGCGTGGAAGACCACTCGGCGATGCGGCGAGGCTGGCTGAGTATCTGCTTGAGGAATGGCGTGTGGCGGTGGTGCCCGGAAACGATTTCGGCTCGCCCAGGCACGTGAGGCTTTCCTATGCGACGAGCGAGAAGAACATCGTCGATGGCGTGGCGCAGCTGCGCGCGGCCGCCGAGAGCCTTGTCGGGAAAGGGGGTGCGTGAAATGTCTGAAGAAGAGAGGGTGCTTGAGATAACCAGGCGGAATGACGCCTGGCGCGCGTCTTGCATAAACCTCATCGCCAGCGAGAACGTCATGTCGCCGTTAGCCAGGAAAGCGTACGTGAGCGACTTCATGCACAGGTACGCTGAGGGCTTTCCTTTCAAGAGATACTACCAGGGGACGAAGTTCATTGACGAGATAGAGGACTGGGCGACGAGAGAATCGTGTGCGTACTTCAAGGCAGCGCAGGCCGACGTGAGGGCGATAAGCGGGGCCGTGGCGAACACGGCGGTTTTCGCCGCGCTGGCGAAGCCCGGCGAGCTGCTCATGAACCCCGGAACTTCGGCAGGCGCGCACATCAGCCACCAGACTTTCGGCAGCGCTGGCATATGCGGCCTGGCTGTCGAGCACTATGTGTTCGACATGGAGAGGTACGACATCGACATCGACGCCACGAGGAAAAAGATTCTTGAGCTCAAGCCCAAGATAGTCACTTTCGGAGGCAGCGTCATTCCCTTCAGGCACCCGTGCAGGGAGCTGGCTGACGCCGCGAAGTCCGTTGGGGCGAGGGTCGTGTATGACGCGGCGCACGTGCTTGGCCTCATCGGAGGAGGGGCTTTCCAGGACCCATTCGCAGAAGGCGCCGAGATAATCACCTCCAGCACGCACAAGACTTTCCCGGGCCCGCAGGGCGGGCTCATCCTAGGCAACACGGACGAGGAGACCTTCAAGCGAATCCAGAGAAAAGTGTTCCCTGGTCTTGTCAGCAACCATCACCTGCACCGCCTGCCGGCCTATCTCATCACGCTCTTTGAAATGAAGCGATGGGGCAGGGAGTACGCCGCGCAGACGGTGAAGAACGCGAGGGCGTTCGGGGCTGCGCTCGCGGAGCAGGGCTTTCCTATGATTGGCGAGGACAGAGGATACAGCGAGAGCCACCAGGTGCTCAGCGATGTCAGGAAGCTGGGCTCATCGACCGAGATTGTGCAGAACCTGGAGAGGGCGAACATCGTCTGCAACAAGAACCTGCTCGCGTGGGACGAGGCGAAGAAAAGCATGGACCCCAGCGGCATAAGGTGGGGCGTGCAGGAGATGACTCGCTTCGGCATGAGGGAAAAGGAAATGGCTTACATAGCCGAGCTGGCCGCGCGTGTTGTTATAAAAAAGGAGGAGCCCGAGAGGGTGAGGCGGGACGTGGTGGCTTTCAGGAGGAAGTTCAGGAAAGTCAAATTCGGATTCAGCTGAGCAGGATTTTCCAGCGCGGGAGAACCTCCTCCAAGCGGATTATTCCGTCAAGAACTGCTTTGCCGTCTTCAGCTTCCAAGTCCGTCTTGCGCATGAGGCGGGCGAGCGCGCGGTAGGCCTTCCAAGTTCCAACAGCGCGCAGCGCGCACGCGATGGAGGTGCGCACGTCCTCGTCTTTTTCCTGCTCGAAAGCCTTTTCGAGCACTCTCACAGAACGGTTTCCAAATGACTTCGCGAGATTGACAGCGGCTTCTGAACGATT